>DASULG010000326.1:0-23717 GCA_036278335.1 Pedococcus sp. | reverse complement strand
CGTGCCCTCCTCCCTCACCGGCGACGACGCGGTCAGCGCCACGCTGGAGCAGATCGACGCCGGGCACCAGATGGTGGCCCGGTATGCCGCCGACCTCGCCTTCGCGCGGACGGCGGACCAGGTGGAGTCCGCCTGGGCCCGGGGGCGGATCGCGTCGCTGCTCGGCGCGGAGGGCGGCCACTCCATCAACTGCTCCCTCGCGACGCTGCGGATGCTGCACGTGCTGGGCGTGCGCTACCTGACGCTGACCCACAACTCCAACGTCCCGTGGGCGGACTCGGCGACCGACGACGCCGTGCTGGGGGGCCTGTCCGGCTTCGGGGTCGAGGTCGTGCGCGAGATGAACCGCATCGGCATGCTCGTCGACCTCAGCCACGTCTCCGCCGACACCATGCGCGACGCGCTGCGCGTCTCGGAGGTCCCCGTGGTCTTCTCGCACTCGTCGGCGCGAGCGCTCTGCGACAGCCCCCGCAACGCGCCCGACGACGTGCTCGAGTCGCTGCGCGACAACGGGGGCGTCTGCATGGTGACGTTCGTGCCCAAGTTCGTGAACCCCGCCGCAGCCGCCTGGCACCAGCAGGCCGTCGAGGAGGCAGCCTCCCAGGGCATCCGGCAGGCGGACGCGGCCGCGTTCTCGCCCTTCTACCGGGACTACCGCGCCCGGAACCCCGAGCCGCCGGCAACGCTCGAGGACGTGGTCCGCCACTGCGAGCACATCCGCGACGTCGCCGGCGTCGACCATGTGGGCGTGGGCGGGGACTACGACGGTGTGGAGGTGCTCCCGCAGGGCATGGCCGACGTCACCGCCTACCCGCGGCTGCTCAGCGCCCTGGCCGAGCGCGGCTGGTCCGACGACGACCTCGCCAAGCTCACGAGTGGCAACATCCTGCGCGTGATGCGCGATGCCGAGGCCGGAGCGCGCGCGCTGCAGGCCCAGCGGGGCCCGAGCCTGGCGACCTTCGAGCAGCTGGACAGGGCGCCGGCCTAGCGCCGGTGCAGCACCGTCAGGCTCACGACGCGCGAGATGATCATCGCGACGTACAGCACGCCCACGACCTGCTCGACGAGGGCCACGGAGCGTGCGTGCGGCAGCACCGGCAGGATGTCCGACAGGCCCACGCTGGTGAGGGTCGCGAAGGACAGGAACAGCAGGTTCGGGAAGTTCTGGAAGCCCTCCCCCTGGAACGACACGAACGAGCCGGGATAGACCACCTGCACCGCCATGAACGCGTAGGCGAAACCCCACGCCACGACGGTGAAGTTGGCGCCGACCGCGAAGATCTCGTCCCGGGTGACGAACGTGTCGTCGAACAGGTAGCGCACCAGACCGTAGGCCGTGTAGCCGTAGAACAACGCGTGCAGCACCGAGGACCACAGCCGGATCATCCCGTTGCCGGGGTACAGCCCTTCGAGCACGGTGAAGACCACCACGGGGATGCCGAGCAGAATCGCGACCCAGGTGAGGGCCGGCGTCGCCCGCACCGCCCAGACGGCCACGGCCAGCACGAAGATCCCGAAGACGCCGAGGACCGCGCGCCCGGCAGGGGTGTCGCCCGTGAACGGGTAGGCGAGGACGGCGACCAGCTGGGCCGCGAGCAGCACCCCCGAGGGGTGCTGTCTGATATTGGCGATCCACTGGGACATGGCGCCAACCCTAGGGGTCCCGTCGTCGCCGGACCCGTCGCCGGACCCACCGCCGAGCACGCCGCCGGCGGGCCCGCTCAGTCGCGCAGGGAGGAAGCGCGCAGGGTCAGCCCCGCGACGACCGCGGCCCCGGTGGCCGTCACGGCCATGACCAGCGCCATCGGCACTGCGGATCCCGAGCCCATGGCGCCGATCAGCGGCGCTGCCGCCCCGCCGATGACGAACTGGGAGGCCCCCAGCAGCGCAGCGGCGGTACCGGCCGCCTCGCCGTGACGCGTCAGCGCCAGGGCCGGCGTGTTGGGCAGGGTCAGGCCGCAGGCGAACAGCAGGAACCACAGCGGGCCGAGGATGAGGGGCAGTCCGCCGAAGCCGGTCGCCGCCGCCGCGAGCAGCGCCAGGCTGGCCAGAGCGCCGAGGGCGACGCCGGCGCGGACGATGTCACGGGGACCGAAGCGGCGCAGCAGGAACGGGTTGAGCTGCGACCCGGCCAGGAAGCCGAGCGAGTTCAGGCCGAACGCGAGGCCGAACTGGGTCACGCTCAGCCCGTAGATGTCCTGCAGGACGAACGAGGAGCCGCCGATGTAGGAGAAGAGCGTCGCGAACATCAGCCCGGAGATCAGCACCAGCCCCACAAAGGTGCGGTCCCTCAGCAGCGAGCCGTAGGTGCGCAGCACCGGCATCGGCCGGAGGCGCCGGCGGCGCTCGACGGGCAGCGTCTCGCGGAGCAGCACCGACGCGACCGTGACCAGCACCATGCCGGCCAGCGAGACCAGGACGAACACGCCACGCCACGAGGTGTGCGCCAGCACGGCGCCCCCGATGGTCGGCGCCACGATGGGCGCGATGCCCATGACGAGCATGAGCCGCGAGAGCAGCGTTGCGGCGGCGGAGCCGGTGAACAGGTCGCGCACGATGGCCATGGCGACCACCGAGACCGCAGCGTTGCCGAGGCCCTGGGCCACGCGGGCGGCCGTGAGCAGCTCGACCGTGGGGGCCGACGCGGCGAACAGCGACGCGACGATGTGCAGGGCCAGGCCGGCGATAAGAGGCTTGCGGCGGCCGATGGCGTCGGCCAGCGGGCCGACGAGCAGCTGCCCGAGCCCGAGGCCGAGGAGGATCCCGGTGAGGGTGCCCTGCACCTGCGCCTCGGTGGCGGCCAGCTCGCGGGCGATGGACGGCATCGCGGGCAGGTACGTGTCGATCGTGAGCGGGCCGATGGCGATGAGGGCGCCGAGGACCAGGACGAACTTGGCGTAGGACCGGCCCTTGGGCGCCTCGACCATGACGGGGCGAGCACCGGGCCCACGGCGGCGGGTCTGCTGCGCGGGAGGGGTTGCCTGGTCGGTCGTCAGCTCAGTCGTCGGCGCGGTCACTCAGGCCCCAACCCCGCGGGGCGGGCGAGTTATTCCTTGCCGCTTCAACAACCGGGTATGCCGGGGGCGCACCCTTCGTGCCGAACGGCACCGTGCGCCCTCCCCCGGGCACACCGGGGTCACGGTCCTCAGCGCTCGGTGAGCGACCAGGCGTCCTCGTCGCTCTCTCCCTCGACCTGCTCGTAGTCGTCGAGGTTCGGGCCGAGGTCGCGCGCGGCGTACCCGCCCGTCGGGACCTCGTCGGTGCGGTCGACCGAGGCGTCGGTCACGGGCGCCTGCCCGTCGAAGACCGGCTCCCGGTCGGGCACCTCCTCGCCGCGCATCAGCGCCAGCGTGGTCGGCAGGTCGTCGGGCTTGACCAGCACGTCACGGGCCTTGGAGCCCTCGGACGGGCCGACCACGCCCCGCGACTCGAGCAGGTCCATGAGGCGGCCGGCCTTGGCGAAGCCGACGCGCAGCTTGCGCTGGAGCATCGACGTCGAGCCGAACTGCGTCGTGACCACGAGCTCGGTGGCCTGCAGCAGCAGGTCGAGGTCGTCGCCGATGTCGTCCTCGACCTGCTTCTTGGCGGCGACCACGGTGACGTCGTCGCGGTAGTTCGGCTTGAGCTGCTCGGTCACGTGCTTGACGACGGCGTGGATCTCCGACTCGGTGACCCAGGCACCCTGCACGCGCATCGGCTTGTTCGTGCCCATGGGCAGGAACAGCGCGTCACCCTGACCGATGAGCTTCTCGGCGCCCGGCTGGTCGAGCACGACCCGGCTGTCGGCGAGCGAGGAGGTCGCGAAGGCCATCCGCGAGGGCACGTTGGCCTTGATGAGCCCAGTGACCACGTCCACGGAGGGCCGCTGCGTGGCCAGCACGAGGTGGATACCCGCGGCGCGGGCGAGCTGGGTGATCCGGACGATCGACTCCTCGACGTCGCGGGGGGCGACCATCATGAGGTCGGCGAGCTCGTCGACGATCACGAGCAGGTAGGGGTAGGGGTGGATGACCCGCTCCGAACCGGGAAGCGGCTTGACCTTGCCCGCCCGGACCGCCTTGTTGAAGTCGTCGACGTGCTTGAAGCCGTACATCGCGAGGTCGTCATACCGCGCGTCCATCTCGCGCACGACCCACTGCAGCGCCTCGGCGGCCTTCTTGGGGCTCGTGATGATCGGCGTGATCAGGTGCGGGATCCCCTCGTAGGCCGTGAGCTCCACCCGCTTGGGGTCCACGAGCACCATGCGGACCTCGTCGGGCGTCGAGCGCATGAGGATCGAGGTGATCATCGAGTTGACGAAGCTCGACTTTCCGGCGCCCGTCGCTCCCGCCACGAGCAGGTGGGGCATCTTGGCGAGGTTGGCAATGACGTACCCGCCCTCGACGTCCTTGCCGACGCCCATCACCATCGGGTGCTCGTTGCCGCGCGCCGCCTGGGAGCGCAGCACGTCGCCGAGGCTGACCTTCTCGCGGTCGGCGTTCGGGATCTCGATGCCGATCGCGGACTTGCCGGGGATGGGGCTGAGGATGCGCACGTCCGCCGAGGCCACGGCATACGCGATGTTCTTCGACAGCGCGGTGACGCGCTCGACCTTGGTGCCGCGGCCGAGCTCGACCTCGTAGCGGGTGACCGTCGGGCCGCGGCTGAACCCCGTGACCTGGGCGTCGATGTCGAACTGCTCGAGGACCTGGGTGAGGGACTCGACCACCCGGTCGTTGGCCGCGCTGCGGGTCTTGTGCGGCGATCCCGGCTCGAGGATCGCGTTGTCCGGCAGCGTGTACGTGATGTCGCCGGCGAGGGCGAGCTGCTCGACCCGCTGCGGCAGGGGCGTGGTCGGCGGGGCCTCCAGGGCGGCCTTGACCTCGACCGCGGGGCTGGAGGCGGCGCCACCGGGCTCCTTGGTCGAGCTGGGTGCGAGCACCCCGGGAGAGGTCGGCCGCTTCTGGCCGGGGCGCAGGCGCTTCCCGTCTGGGGCCACCACGGCCGCCTGCTCGAACGCCTCGTCGCCGTCGAGGTTTCCGTCGCCGTCAGGGCCGATAGGGCGGCGTTGCCGCTTCGGCTTCTCCTCGCCTGCCGGCTCCTCGTCGTGGGCGGTGCGGTGCAACAGGTGGTCACGCAGCTCGGCGAGCCGCCCGGGGATCATGTGGACCGGTGTCGCGGTCATGACCAGCAGCCCGAAGACGCCGAGCATGAGCAGGATCGGCACGGTCCCGTAGACGGAGACGGCCGCCTCCAGCGGGCTCGAGGCCAGGAAGCCGATGATCCCGCCGGCGTCGCGCATGGGGCCGGCGCCGTCGGGCGGGTTGGGAATGCCCTTGGCGACGTGGACCAGGCCTGAGGCGGCGAAGCCGAGTGCGCCCATCCCGATGCCGATCCGCGAGGTGGCCGACGACTCGTCCGGCGCGCGGAGCAGGCGGATGCCCAGGAAGAGCAGGGCGAGCGGCACGGCATAGGCCACGCGGCCGAACGTGCCGGCCACCACGGCGTGGATGATGTCGCCGACCACGCCGTCGAAGGCCCACCACTCGCGGGCGGCGACAGCGATGGCCAGGCCGATGAGGAGGAAGCCCACGCCGTCACGGCGGTGCTCAGGCTCGAGCTCACGGGCGCTGTGCCCGACCTTGCGCACGGCACCGCCCGCGACGTGCGCCATGCCCATCCAGGTGCCGCGGATCGCGCGCAGCGGCAGCGGCAGTCCTCCGCCCTTGGCCTGGCCGCGGGGTGCCGGCTTGCGGCCCGCAGCAGGCTTGCGGTTCGCGGGGCGCGTGGAGGCACCGCGGCTCGCCGAGGAGCGCGCGGACGTGGACGGACGTGTCGCCATGCTCCGCACGGTACGCGAAAGCCCCGTGTGACACACGCGTCACACGCGTTGCAGGGGGCAATTGGCCTGCGCGAGGACTATCTGCGGCAGCCATCGGCCGAACGGGGGATCCGCCGGCCCGGGCGTTCGGCCATTTCCACTGGTCAGCAGATGCAGTGTCGGCCGCCCGTGCCACGCTTGGACTGCGTCTGGCGGGGCCTGCGCCGGCGACTGCGAACAGCGCGCCGGCGCAGGCGGCCTGAGCTCCCCGCGACCACCGGCCACCGGCCACCCGCCACGCCGCAGGCTCTCGGCCTCTCCGCCCCACCGCGCTCGCGCCGGCCCTGCCCGCGTCCTTGGGGCCCCGCACATCTCAGATGACGGGAAATCCTGCCCGCATGCTGGCGGCCCGGCGAGGCTGGCCGGTAGCCTCCTCGCAGGTCACGAGTGCCAGCGCGAAGCCCCGGCTTGCTGGCCAGCAACCCTCCTCCGCGGCGGGGTGCTCCGGGTGACGACCGGGCCGCCTGCGCCCGTAGGCGGCAAGCGCGGACCCGGCGACCCGGGTCCACCGGACCCAGGAGAGTCGCTTTGTCGATCGCCAGCATCCGCCCAGCCCGAACCCAGCAAGCCCTGCCCGCGCCGGCGCGCGGCGCTGTGGAGCGGGCAGCCCACCCCAGCTCCCGTCGGAGCCGTCCCGTGCCGTCCCACGAGCACCTGCGCGCCGTCCGCCCGCTGGACGGTCTCGCCCGCCAGATCCCGCCCGTGGTCTCGGCGGACCTCGGGGTGCCGACGGTGCACCGGACCGTCGTGGACTACGCCAACCTCGACCACGCGGCGTCGACGCCGGCCCTGGTCTCGGTGAAGAACGCCGTGGACACCGCCCTGCGCACCTACTCCTCGGTCCACCGCGGCAACGGCTTCGCCTCCCGGGTGACGAGCGAGTGGTACGAGGCCGCACGCCGCGAGGTGCGCGGCTTCGTCGGTGCGCGTGAGAGCGATGAGGTCATCTTCACCCGCAACACCACGGACTCGCTGAACCTGCTGGCGCGTGCCCTCCCCCGCGACACCACGGTGTACGTCTTCGAGAGCGAGCACCACGCGGCGCTGCTGCCGTGGAACCCGAAGCGCACGGTGCGCCTCCCCGTGCCGGGCAGCGCCGAGGACGCCGAGATCCTGCTGGAGTCGGCGCTCTCGGCGTCGCGGGCCCCCCACCGGCTGGTCGTGCTGACCGGCGCGTCCAACGTCACGGGCGAGCTGTGGCCCGTGCGCAGGCTGGCCGAGCTCGCGCGTCGTCACGGCGCGCGCGTGGTCCTGGACGCCGCGCAGCTCGCCCCACACCGGGCCCTCGACCTCGACGAGCTCGGCGTCGACTACGTGGCCTTCTCCGGGCACAAGCTCTACGCCCCGTTCGGTGCGGGCGTGCTGGCCGGACGCGGTGACTGGCTCGACGCGGCGCCCCCCTACCTTGCCGGGGGCGGTGCCACCCGGGCGGTGACCGAGGAGGGCACCGAGTGGCAGACCGGGGCTGCCAGGCACGAGGCAGGCTCCCCCAACGTCATCGGGGCCATCGCGCTGGCGGCGGCGTGCGCCACGCTGCGCGAGCACCAGGCTGCCGTTGAGGCACACGAGCAGCTGCTCGGACGGCGGCTGGCCCAGGGTCTGGCCGCCATCGAGGGGGTGCAGACCTACTCCCTGTTCGGCGCCGACCACGAGCGGGTCCCGGTGGCCGTGTTCACTGTCGAGGGCCTGGACTCCTCGCTGGTGTCGGCGGCGCTGTCGGCAGAGCACGGCATCGGCGTGCGTGACGGGCGGTTCTGCGCCCACCTCCTGGTGGGCGCGCTGGTCGACGACCCGTATGCCGCCGAACCGGCGACCGCGGTGCGGGTCAGTGTCGGCCTGGCCAACACGGCAGAGCACGTCGAGCGGCTCCTGGCGGCCGTCGAGCAGCTCGCCACGAACGGGCCGTCGACCGACTACGTCCAGACCGACCAGGGCTGGGAGCCCACGCAGGACCCGCGGGACCTGAGCGTCGCCCTGCCCTGGTGAGACGCCCAGCGGCTGGGACGCGTGGCGGTCAGGACCAGTGGGGCTGGTTGTTGTCGAAGCGGGTGTCGGCACCGTAGAACGGCGCGAGGACGGCGATGGCGATGAGAATGGCGAGAACGATGAAAGTACCCATGGCAGAAATGATGGGTCTGGTCAGGACACTGCCACGAGTGGCGTAAATGCCATTGAGGGTAGATTTCCTGCCATCGTCGTGGCACGCTTGGTCTCATGCTGCGCAACGTGGCCGTACCCCTGGTCAACACCGTGTCCCCCTTCGAGTTCGCCGTGGCCTGCGAGGTGTTCGGCCTCGACCGCACGGAGCAGGGGGTCCCCCTCTTCGACTTCGCGGTCTGCAGCGAGCACCCCGGCGAGAAGGTTGCGACCCCGATGGGCTTCTCGCTGACCACGGAGCACGGCTTCGACCGGCTGGCCGAGGCGGACCTCATCGTGGTGCCCGCCTCCAAGCCCCGGGAGGCGCCGGTCCCGCAGGCGCTGGTGCGCGAGCTGCAGGCCGCAGACGAGCGCGGCGCGTGGATCATGTCGCTGTGCAGCGGCGCCTTCACGCTTGCCAAGGCCGGCCTGCTCGACGGCCGCCGTGCCACGACCCACTGGCTCAACGCGGAGGAGCTGGCCAGCAGCTTCCCCGAGATCGACGTCGAGCTCGATGTCCTCTTCGTCGAGGACGGCAACATCATCACCTCGGCCGGTACCGCCGCCGGGATCGACGCCTCCCTGCACCTGGTCCGCAAGGAGCTGGGCGCACGGGTGGCCGCCACCATCGCCCGCCGCATGGTGGTGCCGCCCCAGCGTGACGGCGGCCAGCGCCAGTACGTGGAGTCGCCGGTGCCGGTCCTGGAGGCCGACTCCCTGCAGCCCGTGCTCGAGTGGGCGGTCGAGCACCTCACCGAGGACCTGTCCGTGCAGGCGCTGGCGCGCCGGGCGATGATGTCGGAGCGCACGTTCGCGCGCCGGTTCCGGGCTGAGACCGGCGCCACCCCGCACACCTGGGTGACGGCCCAGCGCGTGCTCCTCGCGCGCCGGCTGCTCGAGGACACCGACGCCTCCATCGAACAGGTCGCCAGCCGCACCGGACTGGGGACGGCAGCCATCCTGCGCCACCACTTCACCCGGCTGGTGGGCAACACCCCGCAGAACTACCGGCGCACGTTCCGCTGCGCGTCCTGAGGATCAACCTTCCTTAACTCCACCTCATAAAGGCAATATCCTTCATCTAATCGAATTAAACCTCTACACTTCAGGGATGTTCGTCCTTACCGCTGACCAGAAGCGCAGCACCCAGAGCGGCGACCGGGTGCCCGCCGCACTGCAGGCCTTGAGCACCTTGGGCACCTTGAGCACCCTGGGCACAGCCCCACCCGAGGGCGTCCGGCTGCCGTTCGAGCGGACCGTCGGGGACGAGATCCAGGGCGTCCTGTCCACCCCCGACGCCGCCGTCTGGGCTGTCACCGAGCTCGTCCGCCTCGGGGACTGGCGCATCGGGATCGGCGTCGGCCCGGTCGAGCAGCCGCTGCCCGACTCCACCCGCGCCGCGTCCGGCCCGGCCTTCGTCGCGGCCAGGGACGCGGTCACGGCTGCGCACACCTCGCCGGCCGACCTGCGGGTGCGCAGTACTGTCGGCGCGCGCGACTACCCTTCGGCGAACAGGGCGCGTGCCGCCGAGTCGGCCCTGTGGCTGCTTGTGGCGCTGCTGCGTCGGCGCACACCGGAGGGATGGGAGATTGTGCAGATGGCTGGTTCCGGTCTGTCCGGGCGCGAGATGGCGGCCCGCCTCGACATCTCCCCGTCCGCGGTGAGCCAGCGGCTGGCCCGGGCCGGCGCCCATGAGGGCCGCCGCGGGGCCGAGCTCGCAGCGCTGCTGCTCGCCGAGGCGGAGACCGAGGCACAGGCACCGTCAGAGGCCGGCGCATGAGCGCCGAGGTCGCCGTGGTCCTGGCCATCGCGCTTTTCGGGATCCTGGCGGTCGGCGCCGGCGGCCTGCTGACGACTGCCGTCTTCCGCACCGTGGACCAGCGCGACGACGCGGCACGCGGCGACGGCTCCGAGTCGGTGGAGGCCGCCAGCGAGATCCTGCGCGGTGGGGCGTGGATCGGCGTGCTCGAGCGTGCCGCCGTCTACGCTGCCATCGTGGCGGGCTGGCCCGAGGGCATCGCCATCGTGCTGGCCGTCAAGAGCCTCGCCCGCTACCCCGAGCTGCAGGCCGGCGCGGCCTCGGCCGCGGCCGAGCGCTTCATCATCGGGACCTTCGTCAGCACGCTGTTCGCCTGTGCCTGCGCCGGCGCTGCCCTGTTGGTGCGCACCACCCTGCTCTAGACCGGGCGCCGCGCCCCGTCGGTCCCCGCGCTCTCGACGGGTTTGGCAGGGTCGGCTACGCCTCGATGACCACGGGGATGATCATCGGCCGACGCCGGATCTTGCCCCCGACCCAGCTGCCGATCGCCCGACGGACGACCTTCTCGAGCTCCTGCGCGTCGCTGACGCCTCTGCCCGTGGCCTCCGCGAGCGCCTGCTCGATCTTGGGCCTGACCTGCTGGAAGACCTCGTCGTCCTCGGCGAACCCGCGGGCATGGATCTCCGGGCCTGCCGCGATCTTCCCGGTGGCAGCGTCCATGACGACGATCACGGAGATGAAGCCCTCGTCCCGCAGGATGCTGCGGTCCTTCAGCAGCGCCTCGTCGAACGCGCCCACCGACGAACCGTCGACGTAGGTGTAGCCGCAGGGGACGGCGCCGGCGACGCGGGCGACCCCGGCGACGAGGTCGACGACCACGCCGTCCTCGGCCAGCACCACCCGCTCGCGGTCGACACCGGTCTGCACGGCGAGCTCGGCGTTGGCCACCAGGTGACGCCACTCCCCATGGACGGGCATGACGTTGCGGGGCTTGACGATGTTGTAGCAGTAGAGCAGCTCGCCGGCGCTGGCGTGCCCGGAGACGTGGACCTTGGCGTTGCCCTTGTGCACGACGTCGGCGCCGAGGCGCATCAGGCCGTTGATCACGCGGTAGACGGCGTTCTCGTTGCCGGGGATGAGCGAGGAGGCCATGAGGACGGTGTCGCCCTCCCCCACGTCGATGCGGTGGTCGCGGTTGGCCATGCGTGACAGCGCCGCCATGGGCTCGCCCTGGGAGCCGGTGCAGATGAGGACGACCTGGTCGTCGGGGACGTCGTCGAGCCGCTTGACGTCGACGAGGACCCCGTCGGGCACGTGGAGGTAGCCGAGGTCGGCGGCGATGCCCATGTTGCGGACCATGGACCGCCCGACCATGGCCACCTTGCGTCCGGCCTTCTCGGCGGCGTCGAGCACCTGCTGGACGCGGTGCACGTGGGAGGAGAAGCAGGCGACGATGATCCGGCGCTGGGCGTGGCGGAACACCTTGTCGATAGCGGGCGCGATGTCCTTCTCGGGCGTGGTGAAGCCCGGGACCTCGGCGTTGGTCGAGTCGGTCATGAACAGGTCCACGCCCTCCTCCCCGAGACGGGCGAAGGCGCGCAGGTCGGTCAGCCGGCCATCGAGCGGCAGCTGGTCCATCTTGAAGTCGCCGGTGTGCAGGATGGTCCCGCCCGGGGTCCGGACGAAGACCGCGAGCGCGTCGGGGATCGAGTGGTTGACGGCGACGAACTCGCAGTCGAAGACGCCGAGCTGCTCGCGCATCCCCTCCTTGACGCCCAGCGTCAAGGGGGTGATCTTGTGCTCGCGCAGCTTGGCCTCGACCAGGGCCAGGGTGAGCATGGAGCCGACCAGCGGGATGTCGGGCTTGAGGCGCAGCAGGTACGGCACGGCGCCGATGTGGTCCTCGTGGCCGTGGGTCAGCACGATCGCCTGCACCTGGTCGAGCCGGTCCTCGATGTAGTCGAAGTCCGGCAGGATGAGGTCCACGCCGGGGTGGTGGTCGTCCGGGAAGAGCACGCCGCAGTCGATGACGAGGAGCTGGCCCTCGTGCTCGATGACGGCCATGTTGCGGCCGACCTCTCCGAGACCCCCGAGGGCGACGATCCGCACCCCGCCCTCGGCCAGCGCGGACGGGATGGGCAGCTCGGGGTGGGGGTGGCTCACATCAGTCCTGACGCGCTGAGACCGGCGCGCACGGCGGCGACCTGGTCGGGGGTCGCTTCGACCAGGGGCAGGCGCACGGCAGCGGAGTCGATGACGCCGAGCTCCCTCAGCGCCGCCTTGGCCATGATGGCCCCCTGGGTGATGTTCATGATGGCGTCGACGACCGGCACGAGCTGACGGTGGAGCTCGCGGGCCCGCACGACGTCGCCCTTGTCCATGGAGGCGACCATCTCGGCATACGCGTCCCCGGCCACATGGCCGACGACGCTCACGACGCCGACCGCGCCGTTGCCCAGGTGGGCGAGGTTGGAGACGTCGTCACCGGAGAACCACAGCAGGTCCGTCTGGGTCATGACCCGCGTCGCCGCCCAGAGGTCGCCCTTGGCGTCCTTGACCGCCGCGATCCGGGGGTGCCGGGCGAGCTCGAGGAGCGACTCGGTGGTGATGGGTATGCCGGACCGCCCGGGGATGTCGTAGAGCATCACGGGCAGGTCCGTGGCGTCCGCGATGGCGGTGCAGTGCGCGCGCAGGCCCTCCTGCGGCGGCTTGTTGTAGTAGGGCGCGACCACGAGGAGGCCGTGGGCCCCCGCCTTCTCGGCCGCGCGGGCGAGCTCGATCGAGTGGGCGGTGTCGTTCGTGCCGGCACCGGCTGTGACCCGGGCCCGGTCGCCGACCGCCTCGACGACGGCGCGGATGAGCTCCACCTTCTCGGCGTCGGTCGTGGTCGGCGACTCGCCGGTGGTGCCGTTGACGACGATCCCGTCGTGGCCGTGCTCGACGAGGTGCTGCGCAACCCTCTGTGCGGCCTCGAGGTCCAGGCTGCCGTCCGGCCGCATCGGGCTCACCATCGCCGTGGCCACACGGCCGAAAGGAGACGCAGAAGTCATGGTGGCAGGCTATCGCGGGCGCGTGCCGGACTCGGTATGCCGCCCCGTCGGGGGGCGGTGCTACGTTGCCTGCGTGCGGGCTTACCTCGATCTCCTGGACCACGTCCTGACCCACGGCGTCGACAGGTCGGACCGGACCGGCACGGGCACCCGGAGCGTCTTCGGGTACCAGATGCGCTTCGACCTCTCCGAGGGCTTCCCGGTGCTGACCACCAAGCGCCTGCACCTGAAGTCGATCATCGGCGAGCTGCTCTGGTTCCTCCGCGGTGACTCCAACGTCCGTTGGCTCCAGGAGCGCGGCATCACGATCTGGGACGAGTGGGCCGACGAGAACGGCGACCTCGGGCCGGTCTACGGCTACCAGTGGCGCTCGTGGCCGACGCCCGACGGGGGCCACATCGACCAGATCGCCAGGGTGGTCGAGTCGATCAAGACCAACCCGTACTCGCGCCGCCACATCGTCAGCGCCTGGAACGTCGCCGACGTCGACTCCATGGCCCTGCCCCCGTGCCACACGATGTTCCAGTTCTACGTGACACCGGCCCACGACGGCCAGCCGGCCAGGCTCTCCTGCCAGCTCTACCAGCGCTCCGCTGACGTCTTCCTCGGAGTCCCCTTCAACATCGCCTCCTACGCGCTGCTGACGATGATGGTCGCCCAGGTCTGCGATCTCGAGCCGGGCGAGCTCGTGCACACCCTCGGCGACGCGCACCTGTACTCCAACCACGTCGAGCAGGCCCGCGAGCAGCTGTCCCGCGAGCCGTTCCCGCTGCCGCAGATGAGGATTGCCCCCGGCAGGCAGATCGACGAGTTCGACCTCGGGGACTTCGAGCTCGTGGGGTACCAGGCCCACCCCTCCATCAAAGCCCCCATCGCGGTCTGAGCCACACGGCATACTCAGGTCCATGACCCGGATCACGCTCCTTGCCGCCGTCGGTCACAACCGTGTCATCGGGCGGGACGGCGACATGCCGTGGCACCTGCCGGAGGACCTCAAGCACTTCAAGCACACGACGATGGGCCACCCACTGGTGATGGGGCGCAAGACCTTCGAGTCCATCGGCCGGGTGCTGCCGGGTCGGCGCACCATCGTCATCACCCGCCAGCCGCACTGGACGCACGCCGGGGTCGAGGCCGCGCACTCCCTCCCCGAGGCGCTGTCCCTGGCCGGCCCGGGCGACGAGGTCTTCGTCGTCGGCGGCGGCGAGGTCTACGCCGAGGCGATGCCGTTCGCCCAGCGCATGGTCCTCACCGAGGTCGCCGAGTCCCCCGAGGGCGACACGTGGTTCCCCGAGTGGGACCACAGCCAGTGGCACGAGGTCTCCCGGGAGCCGCACGCGGGCTTCGAGATCGCCACGTACGAGCGGGCCTGACCCGCACCTCCGCTGGGGCGGAGAGGCTCAGGCGTCGTAGTCGAGCGCGACCTCGTCGGTCACGGGGTGGCTCTGGCAGGCGAGCACGATCCCGGCGTCCACCTCCTCGGGCTCGAGGGCGTAGTTGCGGTCCATGCGCACCTCCCCCGAGACCAGCCGCGCCCGGCAGGTGCCGCAGACCCCGCCGGTGCACGAGTACGGGGCGTCCGGTCGGGCCCGCAGCGTCGCGTTGAGGATGGTCTCGTCCTTGGTCGGCATCTCGATGCGGGTGGTGCGCCCGTCGAGGTTGACGGTGACGACCGCGGCGGGCGGCGCCCCCTGCTCCACGACGACCTCCTGGCGCGGCGCCTCCTGCTCGGCGACGTGGAAGATCTCGTGGTGCACGTGGTGGGCGTCGACCCCGGCGTCGGTGAGCAGGGCCTGGGCGCCCGTGACCATGCCGTAGGGCCCGCACAGGTACCACTCGTCGACGGTCGGGATGGGCGCCAGTGCGTCGAGGATGCGGCGCACCCGCTCCGGGTCGAGGCGGCCCGTGAACAGCTCGACATCCTGCGGCTCGCGTGAGAGCACGTGGACCAGCTGCAGGCGGTCGGCGAAGCGGTTCTTGAGGTCGGCGAGCTCCTCGAGGAACATCACCGACGCCGTGCGGCGGTTGCCGAAGAGGAGGGTGACCCTCGAAGCGGGCTCCTCCTCGAGGACGCTGCTGATGATGGAGAGGACCGGCGTGATGCCGCTTCCGGCCGCGATGGCGAGGTGGTGCCGGGAGACGCCGGGCTGGGTCGGGCATGAGAAGGACCCGAGCGGCGTCATGACGTCGAGGCCGTCGCCGACGGTGATGGTGTCGTTCAGCCAGTTCGACATCCGGCCCCCGGCGACGCGCGCCGCGGCGACCCGCAGGGTACCGGTGCGCTCGGCGACCGCACGGGAGAGGCAGATCGAGTAGGACTGCCGGACCTCCTCCCCGTTGATGCTCGCGCGCAGCGTCAGGTGCTGGCCCGGCTCGAAGCGGTAGTCCTCGCGCAGGCTCTCGGGCACGGCGAAGGTGATGGCCACGGCGTCATCGGTGAGGCGCTCGACGCCTGTCACCGTGAGCGGGTGGAACTGGGCACGGCGCCGCGCCGGACGCGACGTGGAGAGCAGCGACATCAGATGGCCTTGAACTCGTCGAAGGGCTCCAGGCACGCGCGGCAGCGGCGCAGCGCCTTGCACGAGGTCGAGCCGAAGCGCGCGACCTCCTCGGTGTCCGTGCTGCCGCACTGCGGGCAGGCCACCAGCCGGCGCTGGAGGGTCAGGGCCACCGGGCCCCCCTCAGCCAGGCCTGCGGCGCGAACCGCCGGAGGGGCGATCCCGAACTGCAGCAGCCGCTCGCGGCCCCGCTCGGACATCCAGTCGGTGGTCCACGCCGGACTCAGGCGCACCTGCAGCTCACACGTGAAGCCGGCGGCGGCCGCCTCGTGCTCGATGCTGCGCTCGATGGCCCCCATCGCCGGGCAGCCGGAGTAGGTGGGCGTGATCTCCACGACGACATGGCGGCGCGCCTCGTCGATCTCGAGGTGGCGCAGGATGCCGAGGTCCTCGATGGTGACGACCGGCACCTCCGGGTCCGGGATTTCTGCGATGGCTTGGGCCAGAAGGGATTTCGTCATGACGCTCACCAGGTCGCCCCAGGGTGCGAGCGGGCGATGTGCTGCATCTCGGCCAGCAGGTAGCCCATCGGGCGCGAGTGGACGCCGTCACGTCCGCCCCGGGCTCGCCAGCGGGACTCCTCCGGCCAGGCCAGGGTGGCCTGGTCCACGACGCCGCGGACCCAGGCAGTGGTCACCGGCCGCAGGCTGGACGGGAGAACCCCCAGACCGCTGTGCGCAGCTGCCGCGGAGGCGGCGTCGTCCTCGAAGAGCTCGGCGACATACGGCTGGACTGCTGCGAGGGCCTCCTGCATCCGGGCATGGGACTCCTGCGTGCCGTCCCCCAGCCGCAGCACCCACTGCGTCGCGTGGTCGCGGTGGTAGTCGACCTCCTTGAGCGCCTTGCCCGCCACGCCGGCGAGGACCTCGTCGGTGGAGGCACGCAGCGCCGCGTACAGCTCGCGCTGGTAGGTCGCGAACCACAGCAGGCGGGCCATCTCGAAGCCGAACCCGTTGCGCTCCTGCTCGACGAGGTGGACGTTGCGGAACTCGCGCTCGTCGCGGAAGTAGGCCAGGTCGTCCTCGGACCGGCCCGTGCCGTCGAGCTCACCCACCCTGCCCAGCAGGGCCCGCGCCTGCCCCAGCAGGTCGAGGCCGACGTTGGCCAGGGCCATGTCCTCCTCGATCTGCGGGCCGTGGGAGATCCACTCCCCCAGGCGCTGCGCGTAGACGAGAGCATCGTCGGCGAGGCCGAGAATGTACTGTGCCGCAAGGGAATCCACGGCCCGAGACTCGGGAGCCATCAGAGGTACTCCACATCCTCGGGCACGTCGTAGAAGGTCGGGTGCCGGTAGACCTTGTCGGCGGCCGGGTCGAAGAACGCGTCTCGCTCGTCGGGGCTTGAGGCGGTGATGTCGGACGCCCTGGCGACCCAGATGGACACGCCCTCCTGCCGCCTGGTGTACACGTCGCGGGCATTGCGCAGCGCCATGACGGCGTCGGGCGCGTGCAGCGAGCCCACGTGGACGTGCGACAGGCCGCGCTTGCCCCGCACGAACACCTCCCACAGGGGCCACGAGCGCTCGGGCTGACCGGTCTCGGTGCTCACGCGGCACTCCCCTGACCCTCGCGGGCGGCGTGCTTCGCGGCATACGCGTTGGCTGCCTCGCGCACCCATGCGCCCTCCTCGTGTGCGGCTCGGCGTTGGGCGAGACGCTCGGCATTGCAGGGGCCGTCGCCCTTGAGGACGCGCCAGAACTCGTCCCAGTCGATCGGCCCGAAGTCCCAGTGGCCGCGCTCCTCGTTCCAGCGCAACTGCGGGTCGGGCAGCTCGAGGCCGAGGCGCTGCGCCTGCGGCACCATCATGTCCACGAACTTCTGGCGCAGGTCGTCGTTGCTGAAACGCTTGATCCCCCAGGCCATCGACTGCTCGGTGTGCCCGCCCTTGGCCGCCTCACCCGTGTCCGGCGGGCCGAACATCATCAGCGCCGGCCACCACCAGCGGTTCGCCGCGTCCTGGGCCATCGCCTTCTGCGCGTCGGTCCCGCGCATGAGCGTCCACAGGATCTCGAAGCCCTGCCGCTGGTGGAAGGACTCCTCCTTGCAGACCCGGATCATGGCCCGCGCGTACGGGCCGTAGGAGCAACGGCAGAGCGGGACCTGGTTCATGATCGCCGCGCCGTCGACCAGCCACCCGATGGCGCCGCAGTCGGCCCAGGTCAGCGTGGGGTAGTTGAAGATCGAGGAGTACTTCTGCTTGCCGCTGTGCAGCCGGTCGAGGAGCTCCTGGCGGTCCACCCCCAGCGTCTCGGCTGCGCTGTACAGGTAGAGCCCGTGGCCGGCCTCGTCCTGGACCTTGGCCATGAGGATGGCCTTGCGGCGCAGCGAGGGGGCGCGGGTGATCCAGTTCCCCTCGGGCTGCATGCCGATGATCTCGGAGTGCGCGTGCTGGGCGATCTGGCGGATCAGCGTCTCGCGGTAGGCCTCGGGCATGTCGTCACGGGGCTCGATCCGCTGGTCGGCCTCGAGGAGGTCGTCGAAGAGGCCGGACTCGGCCGCGTTGAGCGGTTCGTGGGGGCTGGGCAGGCCGCTGTCTGCGTCGGGGCCGAAGTCGTTGCCGTACATGAGGCCAGTATGACCGTGTGTTACACGATCGATCAATTCTGCCGCACCGGTGTCACACAGTGGGACGGGTGCGAGGATGGCGACGTGGCCCACGAGCACCCGCACCACCTGCCCCACGAGCACGCCCACGCGCACGCATCGGCCGGCCGGGGCCCCGTGGCTGACGCCAGCGTGCGCCTGGCCCGCGAGACTGACGCCCCGGCGGTGGGCCTGGTCCAGTCCGCGGTGTGGCGCGAGGCGTATGCCGGCGTCGTCCCGGACGAGGTCGTGGAGGCTTTCGAGCCGGCTGCCTTCACCAAGGGCTGGCGGACCTCGCTGGCGACACCGCCGGACGGGGTGTACCGGCTGCTCGTCGCCCTCGCGGGCGAGCAGGTCGTCGGCTTCGCCTCGATCGGCCCGTCCCAGGACCCGGACGCCTCGCCGCTCACCGGTGAGCTGAGCGCCCTCGGCGTCCACCCCGAGGCTCGGCGCAGCGGCCACGGCTCGCGGCTGCTCAACGCCGCCGTGGACACCCTGCGCGGCGCCGGGGCCGACACCCTGCACGCCTGGCTGCTCGCCACCGATGAGGGCACGCGGGCCTTCCTGGTCCAGGCCGGCCTCTCCCCCGACGGGGCCTACCGCGACCGGGTGGTCTCCGCCGACGGCCAGACGGCCCGCGAGGTGCGCCTGGTCGCCCAGATCGCGGAGCCGGAGCAGCCCGGCGAATGACCGCCCTCGCGCCGGCCCGGCGGAGAGAGGTGCTGCGGCAGTCGCTCTCAGTAGGCCTGGCCACCGGCGCCTATGGCATCAGCTTCGGCGCGCTCTCCGTCGCCGCCGGCCTCTCGGTGCTGCAGACGCAGGCGCTGTCCGCACTCCTCTTCTCCGGCGGGTCGCAGTTCGCCTTCGTGGGACTGATGGCCGGCGGGCTCGGTGGCGCCCCGGCGGCGATCGCGACCTCGACGCTCCTTGGGGTGCGCAACGGGCTCTACGGCCTGCAGATCTCGCGCCTCCTCGACGCCCGCGGACTGCGCCGCCTCGCCGCCGCGCACGTGACCATCGACGAGTCCACCGCCGTCGGCGTCGCCCAGCCCGAGGAGCGCGCTGGGCGCCTCGGCTTCTGGGCCACCGGGGTCGCGGTCTTCGTCCTGTGGAACCTCATGACGCTGGTGGGCGCCCTCATCGGCGATGCCCTCGGCGACCCGCGCGACTACGGCCTCGACGCGGCCGCAGCCGCGGCCTTCTGCGGCCTGCTCTGGCCGCGGCTGAAGTCCCGGGACGCGGTCGCCATCGCGGCCCTGGCCGCCGTCATCGCCGTGGTGCTGGCGCCGCACGCCCCGCCCGGGGTGCCGGTCCTCGTGGCGGCCGGCTCCGCCCTCCTCGCCGGGCTCTGGCCCACGGCCCACAGCGACCCTCCCCCGCCGCACCACTGGGTCGACGAGGCCGACGCCGACCAGGCTGAGAGGGACAACAGGGCCGACAGTGCCGACAGTGCCGACAGGGCCGACAGGGCCGACAGGGCCGATGAGGCGCCGGAGGGTGGGGACGCACGGTGACGATGTGGACGGCCGTGCTGGCGGCGAGCGTCCTGGCCTTCGCGCTGAAGTTCCTGGGCTACGTGGTCCCGGAGCGCTGGCTGGCGGGCCCGCGCACCAGCAGGGTGACCTCCGCGCTGCCGATCGCCCTGCTCGCGGCGCTGGTCGGCGTGCAGACGCTGACCGGCGAGGCGGGGGCCCTCGTGCTCGACGCCCGGCTCGCCGCCGTCGGGGTCGCCCTTGTCGCGCTCGCGCTCCGGGCGCCGTTCATCGTCGTCGTCCTGCTCGCCGCGGGCGTCGCGGCACTGCTGCGCGGCCTCGGCCTGGGCTGACCCTCCGCGACCGCCGGGGGTCAGCGGGTGACCGAGAGCCCGACGCGCCCGCCGTCCCCGCCGGCGTTGTAGCCGATCACCCAGTACGTGGAGCCGCCCGCCAGCGGGGCGGTGTCGGTGTACGACAGGTATCGCGTGGTGGCGATGGCCCTCATCGCCAGCGGGCTGGTGCCGCGCAGGATCCGGTAGGCGTAGGCCGCGCTGTGCGTGGTGGAGACGGTGGGGGCCGCCCAGGCGAGGCGCACGGAGGTCGCAGTGGCCTCGGTGGCCGTCAGGCTTCGCACCCCGCCGGGTGGGAACTGGTAGGCCGGGCCACCGCCCCAGAGGAAGGAGCTGCGGGCCGTGTTCCAGCGCGTCGCCAGGTACGAGCCCCTCGCCGGGGCGGTGTGGAAGTAGTCGTTCTTCGCGCAGTCGAGGCGCTCGTCGTTGATCACGGAGTAGCACAGCGACGTCATGTAGACCGACGTGCCGCCAGCTCCCGAGTAGCACATGACGTCCCGCTCGTCCCGGCAGTGCAGGGCGGTGTCCGAGTGCGGAGCGGTCTTCTGCACGGCGCCGAGGGTGTGGAACATCTCGTGCACGACAGCAGATCCCGACCAGCACCCGAGGTCGACGCGGGCGAACTGCGGGCCGCGGTTGTTGCGGTTCTGCCCGCTGGCCTGGTCGTCGAGGTAGGTCTGGCCCAGGCCGCAGAGGGCGCGGGCATCCGCGAAGAGCAGGTACTTGCGCTGGGGGTGGGTGTAGCCCTTGGCCTGCATGGCAGACACCGTCGCCGAGAAGCTCGAGGCCGCCGTCGCGGGCAGGTTCACGGCAAGGACAGAGGGCTGGCAGGCCGAGTCGGTGGCGAGACGCAGGTGGCGGGTGCCGCCGGTCTGCCGCGCGGAGTAGTAGACGATGCCGTTGGCCCGCTTCAGGGCGTCCACGATGTACGGGCGGCTGGTCGCCACCCGGTTCCCGGCCGTGCCGAAGTAGGCGTACACGGCCTGGATCCGGTTGCCCGTCGTGCCCGGGGTGGTGCAGGGCACGTTGACCGGCGGCGTGGAGGTCACCGCCCCGTAGGCGACGGTCGCCGCCGTCTCCGGCGCCCGAACGGCGTGCTCACGCACGGTCTGCGCGGAGGCCGACTGGTCGCTGGCCACGGAGCCGCCAGCCTCGGAGGCGAGGGGACTGGCGACAGCGTGGGCCTCGCGCGTGAGGACCTCACCCCGGGCGGGGGAGAGCCCGAGGGAGGCGACCAGGGCGGCGGCGCTGAAGCCGAGCGCCAGCACACGGGGGGAACGGGGCTGAGGCACACCCGAAGCGTCCGGCACCACCAATCACACCAGACACGTCTTTAACGAGAATTTACCTGCTGCCGCCCATACGCAGAGAGTTCACGGCGTGTCCCGTTGACGTGCGGCCCAGCCCGTCTCAGGCGTCGAGACCTCGGTCCGCGCCCGCCCGGCGTGCCACCCGCCACGCCCTCACGGCGGCCCGGTAGTGCCGCTCCTCGCCCTTGCGGTCCCCCGCGACGCGGCAGGCCTCCGCCTGCCCGAGCTCCTCGCGCCACAGCCCGTCCTCGGGGCGGGTCGGCACCTCGGCTGCCAGCTCGGCCATCATCCGTGAGCCGTCCCGCGCCATGGCCAGCAGCGGCCACATCGCGGCGAACAAGACCAGCGGGAGCGCGATCACGGCCAGCCCGAGCAGCACCGCCGCCGGTCGACCGTCCCGCACCAGCTCGACGCCCCGCCACCCGATGGTGACCGAGTAGAAACCCAGGACCGCGAAGAGCACGAGCGCGGTCGTTCTCTCCCGCACTACCCGTCCAGCCCCAGGTAGTGCTCGAGGCCCACGGTCAGGCCGGGGTGCTGCGCGACCCTCCGGACGCCCTCGAGGACACCCGGCATGAAGGAGGCACGGTCGAAGGAGTCGTGGCGGATGGTGAGCATCTCGCCCTCGCCCCCGAACAGCACCTCCTGGTGCGCCACGAGACCGCGCAGCCGCACGGCGTGCACGGGTATGCCGTCCACGCGGGCACCGCGCGCCCCGCCGGCGTCGTGGGTGGTCGCGTCCGGGACCTCCCCCAGGCCGGCCTCCTGCCGGGCGGCCGAGATGAGCCGAGCGGTGCGTGCCGCTGTCCCCGAAGGGGCGTCCACCTTGGCCGGGTGGTGCAGCTCGATGACCTCGACGGACTCGAAGAACCGGGCTGCCTGCTCGGCGAACCTCATCATGAGGATGGCGCCGATGGCGAAGTTCGGGGCGATGAGGACGCCGACCTCGGGACGCTGCGCCAGCTGCTTCCCGAGGATGGCGAGGCGCTCGTCGTCCCAGCCCGTGGTCCCGACGACCACGTGCACCCCGCGCTCGACGCAGTGGGCGACGTTGGCCGGCGACGCGTCCGGCACCGTGAGCTCCACCGCGACGTCGGCTCCCCCGAGGTCGCCGAGGTCGTCGCCGTGGCTCACGCGGGCCACCAGCTCGAGGCCCTCGGCCGACTCGATGGCGCGGCAGGCCTCGGCGCCCATGCGCCCCGACGCACCGATAACTGCCACCCTGATCGTCTCGCTCACGGTCGTCAGCGTAGCCACCCGGCATACCCGGTCTGTCACGGACACTCGGCGCGCACGATGCGGCCCGCACGGCGCCTGGAGGTCGGCGCGGCACTCCCCCAGCGCAAGGGCGGGTCCGGCCGCAGCCGGACCCGCCCTTGGTGACACAGCCGCGGTTACGGCGCGGTGTAGGCCCGCAGCCCCAGCACGACCGGGTCGTGGTCCGAGGAGCGGTAGGGACCGGGGTCGTGGAAGTCGGTGCCGTGGTAGTGGTACCGGCTGTACTCCAGCGCCACGGACTCACCGGAGTTGATGTTCCAGTGGTCTGCTCCCGTCGCCAGCGCGAGCGCGTCGTCGTTGACGAGGATGTGGTCGAGGGACCCCGACAGGCCCGCGAACGAGTACGAGTACGAGTCGTCGTCGAACTTCGAGCCCACGTCGGTGTAGCCCGCGCGGTAGAGGACGTCGAGCGGGTCCTCCATCGTGTACGAGTTGTAGTCGCCGGCCATGACCACCGCCTTGGTGCTCGTCTCGTCCAGCACGGTGGGGACCCAGTCCCGCAGCGCCTGCGCCTGCAGGATCCGCGAGGTCACCGAGGAGCCCTGGCCATCGCCGGTGTCCTCGTCGCCGGGGAACGGGCCGGCCGAGCCCTTGGACTTGAAGTGGTTGACGACGAAGAGGAACTTCTCGCCCTTGCCGTACTTCTTCTTGAAGACCTGGCCGATGGGCTCGCGCGCGTTGGCGAAGGCCTGTCCCTCCTGGCTCTGGGTGCCGAGGGCGCGAGACTCCTCGACCCGCATCACGGAGGCCGGCTTGTAGATGATGGCGCTGGTGATGACGTCCTGCAGCTCCACCGGCGGCAGCTCCGTCGAGGACGGCACGTAGGCCCAGGTCCCCGCCCCTGCGCTGGCGTTCAGCGCCGAGACCAGGGTGGCCAGTGCCTCATCGCGCTGCTCGCCGAGCCTCGCCGAGTTCTCGATCTCCATCAGGCCGACGACGTCCGCGCCGAGGGCGTTGATCGCCGAGACGATCTTCTGCTGCTGGCGCTGGAGGTCGCCGGCATCCCACGCACCGCGAAGGTCGCAGCCGGCCCTCACCGTGGTGCCGTTGTCGTCGCGGTCGTAGTAGGCCAGGCAGCCGTCGGTGTCCGTGCCGAGCGTGGTGAAGTAGTTCAGCACGTTGAACGAGGCCACCTTGAGGTCGGCGCTGCCGATCGCCGCCGAGTCCGGAGCGGCAGTGCGGGTGTTGGTGAACACCACCGGCGAGCCGTCGCCGGCTGGGCCCACCACCTCGGCCGTGGGCTGGTAGCGCCACAGGTCGAAGCGGTAGTCGACGATGACGTCGGCCGTGAACACTGCCGGTGCTCCTACCCGCACGGGGGCGGTGGTGGAGACGTATGCCGGCGTGACGTCGGCGTTG
>DASULG010000325.1:0-3367 GCA_036278335.1 Pedococcus sp. | reverse complement strand
CTGCTGGGGCGTCGTGACGACGAGGATCTCGGCACCGGGGATGAGCTGGGCGACCGAGATTGCGATGTCACCTGTGCCGGGCGGGAGATCGAGCAGCAGCACGTCGAGGTCGCCCCAGAAGACGTCGGCGAGGAACTGCTGGAGGGCCCGGTGCAGCATCGGGCCACGCCAGACGACCGGCTGGTTGCCGGGCACGAACATCCCGATCGAGATGACCTTCACGTCGTGGCTGACCGGCGGCAGGATCATGTCGTCGACCTGGGTCGGCCGGTGCTCGACGCCCAGCATCCGCGGGACGGAGAAGCCGTACACGTCCGCGTCGACGACCCCGACGCGCAGCCCGCCCTGGGCGAGGGAGGCAGCGAGGTTGACGGTCACCGAGGACTTGCCCACGCCGCCCTTGCCGGACGCCACGGCATACACACGGGTCAGGTTTCCCGGCTTGGCGAACGGGATCTCGCGCTCCGCGTTGCCGCCACGCAGCTGCTGGCGCAGGGCGGTGCGCTGCTCGTCGCTCATCACGCCGAGGGTCACCTTCACGCCGGTCACGCCGTCGAGGCGGGCCAGGGCCACGGTGGTGTCCTTGGTGAGGGTCTCCTTCATGGGACACCCGGACACCGTGAGCAGGATCGTCACCGCCACCCGGCCGGCATCGTCGACCGAGACGTGCTCGACCATGCCGAGCTCGGTGACGGGCTTGCGGATCTCGGGGTCGATGACCGTCGAGAGGGCCTCGTAGAGGGCGTCGTCGGTCACAGGAGCTGCGGGCGCGGACATGCCACCCATGCTAGGTCGCCCTGATGTCGGTGGGAGCACCGGGAGCCCTGCGGTCGATGTCGCCCTCGTCGCGCAGGGCCCGCACCTCGAGCCCGCGCTCCTCGAACTCGTCGAGCAGGCTGCGCAGCTCGGAGCGCACGAAGTCGCGGGTTGCGCTCTCGCTCATGGCCAGCCGGAGCGCGGCGACCTCGCGCGTGAGGAACTCGGTGTCGGCGAGGTTGCGCTCGTCGCGGGCGCGGTCCTGCTCCAGGGCCACGCGGTCGCGGTCGGCCTGGCGGTTCTGGGCGAGAAGGATCAACGGCGCGGCATACGAGGCCTGCAGGCTCAGCATGAGCGTGAGGAAGATGAAGGCGTAGGGGTCCCAGCGCAGGTCGGGCGGCCCCAGGGCGTTCCAGCCGATCCACAGGAGCACGAAGGCCGTCATGTAGATCAGGAAGCGCGGCGTGCCCATGAAGCGGGCGAAGCGCTCGCTCCACACGCCGAAGGTCTCCTGGTTCATCGCCGGCCGCGGCAGGATGGCCCGGCGGACCTCGCGGGGCTGGTCGAGGCGGGCCGTGCTGGCCCGGCTGGGGCGCTCAGTCATGGGTCACCTCCCGCCGCTCCTCACGCCAGTCGTCGGGAAGGATGTGGTCGAGCACGTCGTCGACGGTGACCGCGCCCAGCAGCCGGCCCCCCTCGTCGACGACCGGCACGCCCACCAGGTTGTAGGTCGCCAGCATTCGGGTCACCTGGCCGAGCGGCGAGCTGACGCGCAGCGGCTCGAGCTCCTTGTCGAGGATGCCGCCGACCGAGCCGTGCGGAGGCTCGCGCAGCAGCCGCTGGATGTGGACGATGCCGAGGAACTTGCCCGTGGGTGTCTCCAGCGGCGGACGGCACACGAACACGGTCGAGGCGAGCGCGGGGGAGAGCTCGGCCCTGCGGACCACCGCCAGCGCGTGGGCGATCGTGTCATCCGGGGCGAGGATCACCGGCTCGGTGGTCATGAGGCCGCCGGCGGTGTTCTCGTCGTAGGTCAGCAGCCGCCGCAGGGGTGCCGCTTCGTCGGGCTCCATGTGCCCGAGCAGCTCTTCGCGCTGCTCGGGGCTGAGCTCCTTGAGGAGGTCGGTGGCGTCGTCGGGCTCCATCGCCTCGAGGACGTCGGCGGCGCGCTCGCGCTGGAGGGTGCTGAGGATCTCGACCTGGTCGTCCTCCGGCAGCTCCTCGAGGACGTCAGCCAACCTCTCGTCATCGAGGGCGGCCGCCACCTCGGCACGGCGCTTGGGCGTGAGCTCGTGGATCACCTCGGCCAGGTCGGCGGGCTTGAGGTCGTCATAGGTCTCGAGCAGCTTGGCCGCGCTCTGCGCGTGCCCAGAGCGGTGTATGCCGGTGACCTCCTCGATCGGCACGAGCACCGTGGCGCCGCGCCGGCGACGGAACGGCCCGAGGTGGCCGCGCGCGGGTCCCTGTCGCACGAACACCTTGGAGATGCTCCAGTCGCGGGTGCGCTCCCGCTCGATGGCGACGTCCTCGACGGTGGCGGTGTAGTCGCCCTCGGGGTCGCGCACCGTCACCTGCCGGTCGAGGAGCTCAGCCATGACGAGAACCTCGTTGGTGCGCTGCTCGAAGCGCCGCATGTTGACCAGGCCGGTCGTGATGACCTGACCGCCGTCGACGGAGGTGACGCGGGTCATGGGCACGAAGACCCGCCGCCGGCCCGGCACCTCGACGACCAGGCCGATGACGCGAGGCCGGCGCCGGGAGGCACCGAACGTCACCACGACATCGCGGACCCGGCCGACCTGGTCGCCGAGCGGGTCGAAGACGCTCAGGCTGGTCAGGCGGCCGACGAAGACGCGCGACGGGGTGCTCACACCGGCAAGGCTATCCGCCGGCGCCCCGCTCGTCGGGGAATCGGGTTCCGCGCCGCCGCAGCGGCCTGCCGCCGAGGTGCCAGGGACGCCACCCCGTCGTCGTGGCCTCGGTGGGCGGCACCGGCACGGCGCCGGAGTCGTCGGGGTAGTCTCCCGGACCCTCCAGCGGTGCCCCGAAGGGCCGCAGCGCCCGGACGGTGCAGGACTGCGCCCACCGCTGCACCACATCGTCGATCGCGTTGAGCCGACTGGCTTTGAGGGCTTCGGTGGCGCTCTCCCAGAGGTCGTCGTCCGGCGTGACGGTGCGCACGCTGGCCCGCACCTTGAGCAGCCTGCCGCCGGTGTCGCGGCTGCGCAGGATCAGCCCGACCTCGTCGGGCAGCCACGGAAGCTGCTGCTCGCCAGGACCCGAGACGATGAAGACGGTGTCGTCGGCCCAGGCGTGCCACGCCGGCCAGGCGCGGTCACCGGGCACGTCCACCCAGAGCAGCCCGGACTTGTTGGCGGCCTCGGCGAACAGCGCCGTCACGTTCACCCCCGCGGGCGCGGCGGCGGGCTCGGCAGCGGGCGCGGCAGCGGGCTCGGCGGCGGGCTCGGCGGCGGGCTCGGTCACACCGTGAACTGTGTCATAACCGCCTCGGCGCTGTCGCTGCTAGCGTCCGCGCCATGCGCAGCCCCAAGGACTTCTTCAGGCCCCTCGCTGTGGGCGCTCCCCAGCCGGTGACCGAGGTGCCGGCGCG
>DASULG010000324.1:0-7488 GCA_036278335.1 Pedococcus sp. | reverse complement strand
GGCGTCCTGCACGACAGCCGGCGTCGCGTCGACCGGCGTGCCGACGGAGAGGTCGACCACCCTCCCGCCCGGAAGGTCTGCTGAGACGGCACTCGCCCGCTCCTTGTAGGGAGCGAGCGAGTCCCACGGAAAGTCAGGCAGTCGCGCCATCAGCGCGCCGACCGGCCGGTCACTCGTCGTGTTCCTGCGGCGGCAGGGCCGCGATGATCGGGTGGTCCTTGTTGATCAGGCCGAGCTTGGCAGCGCCCCCGGGGCTGCCGAGGTCGTCGAAGAACTCGACGTTGGCCTTGTAGTACTCGGCCCACTGCTCCGGGACGTCGTCCTCGTAGTAGATGGCCTCGACCGGGCAGACCGGCTCGCACGCGCCGCAGTCGACACACTCGTCGGGGTGGATGTAGAGCGAGCGCTCACCCTCGTAGATGCAGTCAACGGGGCACTCTTCGATGCACGCCTTGTCCTTGAGGTCGACACAGGGCTGCGCGATCACGTACGTCATGGCGCCCATACTATGCGGCCATGTCCGACCCCGTCGCAGCCCTCCCCCTCGGAGCCCGTGTCGTGGTCCGGGCGCGCCTGTCCCCGCAGCCCCTCGCTGACCTCGGGGGCCCGTCGATGACCGATGCGGTCGGCACCCTGGTGGCTGTGGACGCCACGAGCCTGGTCGTCGAGACCAGCCGTGGGCGGGTCACGATCGAGCGCGACCGCGTGGTCGCGGCGAAGGTGGTCCCGCCCAGGCCGGCCCGTCGCGGGGCGCCGCACCTCGCCCTGTCGATCGAGAGCCTGCAGCGCGTGATGGTCGACGGCTGGCCGCCCCTGGAGCAGGAGCCGCTCGGCGACTGGCTGCTGCGCGCTGCCGGCGGCTTCACCCGCCGCGCGAACTCGGTGATGACGACGGGAGACCCGGGTGTCCCCGTCCGCGCGGCGCTCGAGCACGTGGAGCGCTGGTATGCCGCGCGCGGCCTGCCGCCCCTGGCAAGCCTCGCCGGGCCGCAGGGCTTCCGGAGCACCGATGACGGCGTGGGCGCCGAGCTGGTCGCCCGGGGCTATGTGCCGCAGGTGCGCACCCTCGTGATGACGGCGGCGAGCGCCACCCTGGCGGAAGCGTCAGGCTCCGCCGGCCACCAGGTCGCCCTCTCCGACGCCCTCGAGCCCGCGTGGCTCGCTGCCTACACGCGCCAGCGCGAGCCGGTGCCGGGTGTCACCGAGCGGGTGCTGTCAGGGTCGCCGGCACAGGTCTTCGCCTCCGCCCTGGCCGCGGACGGCAGCGTCACGGCCATCGCCCGCCTGTCCATCGCGCACGCGTGGGGCGGGCTGTCCTGCCTGTGGGTGGACCCGGCCCACCGGCGCGGTGGTCTGGCCCAGGCGCTGACCGCCGCCCTCGGCGCCGAGGCGAGCGGGCGCGGCATACGGTCGGTCTGGCTCCAGGTCGAGGAGGAGAACACCGCGGCCCTGGCCCTCTACCGGGGAATGGGCTTCAGCACCCACCACGCCTACGAGTACCTCGTCCGGAGCTAGCCGCTACGGGTTGGAACAGGTGACCTGGTCCTCGGGGATGTAGTGCGTGCTGAACTGCGAGCGCTTCACCTCTGCGCCGTTCCTCTTGAAGATCCGCGTCACGGTCACGTCGAAGCCCACGCTCGGAGACTGGGGCACGCAGCCCTTGCTCTTGTCGACGATGGTCTTGGGCTTGACGACGTTGCGCCGTGGGCCCTTGACGGCCTCGACGTCCCACACCTTGGTGCCCAGGAGGCTCACCGTGATGGCGTTGCCGGAGGTCGACGCCTGGATGATGATCCCGTAGCCGGTGTCGTTGGTCCACTTCTGGTCGACGTCGGGCCAGGACACCGTGGCCTCACGGCCCTCGGGGTAGCGCGAGATGTAGAAGCTGTGCGGCGTGTGCTCGTCGATCCGCACGCCTGAGAAGAACGCCGCGTTGAACGTCGTCGTGGACACCTGCGAGACGCCGCCGCCGTAGTCCTTGACCAGGCGGCCGTCCAGGATGACGGGCGCCTCCGCGTACCCCTTCTCCGGCGTCCGCTTGCCGAGGGTGGCGTTGAGGCTGAACTGCTTGCCGGGTGCGACGAAGGTGCCGTTGAGCGTGCGCGCGGCGATCTTGATGTTGTTGGTCCGCGGAGGGTTGTCGGGGAAGTACGTCGTGTAGGTCGAGATGACCTCCTTGGGCTTGATCTTCTCCGCCTCGGCAGTCGTCAGCTGGGGCTGGAGCACCACGGGGCGGACGACGGCGGTGCGCGTCGACGACGTCAGCGCCGCCCCGAAGGCCGTGACGAGCGGCTTCTCGTCCACGCGGTAGCCGACCGCCGAGGGGATGACCACCGGCTTGCCACCCTGCAGGGCGATCGTCGCCTCGCGCGGGCTGGTCTGAAGCCCTCTGGTGGCCGCGCCCCGCGTCACCAGCGCCAGCAGCTGCTTGCCGTCGTAGGCCGGGGCCAGGTGGCCGGAGCTGTCGGCTCTCATCGTGATGACTGGGGCGAAGTCAGCCGGCCGGAGCACCAGCGTCACCCGGTTGACCACGACCTTCACGGGGGCCTTCATCGCCTTGCTGGCGAACTCGGTGTTGGCGCGCTGGAGCTCCTCGGCCGAGACCTTGGGGCGCACGGTCTGCACGACGGCCTTGACCGGCGCCCTCGTCGGCCAGCTCGTGGCGATGGCCTCGGCGGTCTGGTCGACGTCGAGGTTTGCTCCCTGCACCGGCGCCACGAGCTTGACGTGGCCCTCGGGGAAGGTGATGGAGCCCTCGTGGGCCGCCCGGTTGACGCTCTTGGCGGTCTCGCCGAGCACCGCGCGCAGCCGGTCGCGGTCGACGCTGGTGGCCAGCGGCTCGTCCTGCCCGCCGTCGAGGTGGTTCCAGAGGTCGGCGGGTTTGAGGGAGAAGCCGCTCAGGCCCTGGAGGGTCTCCTCCAGGTCGAGGGACAGACCTGCCGCGGAGGGGTCGATCTGCACGGTCCGCCCGGCGACCAGGAGCTTGACGGGTGCCGAGGCGCGGGCAGCGAGCAGTCGCTTGAGGGTGGCCTCCGCGTCAGCGGGCGACTTCCCGCCGATGGGGATCCCCGCAACGCTGGTGTTCGCCGGGACGTGGCGCCCGAGGAACGCGGCCATGCCGATGTAGGCCGCGGCCAGCACAGCCAGGGCAACGGCCATTCGCAGGGCGGCGCCGCCTCGTTCCCTGTGCTGCACTCCCACGCTCCATCTCACGCCATGACCCCGTAGCGGCTGCGGAAGTACGTCAGCGCCTCGCCGGGGTGCTCAGCAACTGCGAGGGACACTACTTCGCCCACCACGATGCTGTGGTCTCCCGCGGGGTGGATATCGGTGGTCTGACACTCAATCGTTGCCAATGCATCCTCGAGGAGCGCGACCCCGGTGGTGCCGCGGTGGTGCGGAATGCGGTCGAGCTGCCCGTGCAGGGGCCGCCCCCGCGTGGACAGCCAGTCGGCCGTGGGCCGCTGGGCGGCCGACAGGATGCTCACGCCCCACGTGCCGGACTCGACGATGGCCTCGTGGAAGCGCGCCTCGACCTCGACGCAGACCAGGACGAGCATCGGCTCCATCGACACCGACGTCACGGCGTTGGCGGTCATGGCGTGGTCGTGGCCGCCGATGAACGTGGTCAGCACCGTCACGCCCGTGGCGAAGCGGCCCATGGCCAGACGGAACTGGTCGGGGGTGGGGCTTGACCTCATGCCTTTCCCGCCGGGAGGAGCGAGGTATGCCGCGCCGCGCCCGGCCGCTGTGGCACGAGGGCGCCGGTGCCGGGGTCCAGGAGGGCGAACCCCTCGCGGCCCGCCAGCCGCGCGGCGATGCCGTTGGACAGCGCGTAGCAGCCCTCCCCGACGACCACCTGGGTGCGGTGCTCGCGCAGTGCCGCTGCCTGCGCGGGCAGGACAGCGGGGTCGACGATCTCGTGGGTCACGACCCCATCGTCGACGACCGACGGCGGGAACGGGTCACCGGGTCCCGGGATGTGCCAGCCGAGCTCCGGACTCACGTGCGCCGCCAGCCACCTGCGGTCCTCCTCCGCCCACGACCTGGGCGTCGCGACGGCATAGAGCAGCGGGCGCTCGCCTGCGGGCAGGGAGGCAAGGGCGGCGCAGGTGACCCGGTGCGCCTGGATGTGGTCCGGGTGGCAGTAGCCGCCGTGCTCGTCGTAGGTGACGACGATGTCGGCACCGACAGCGCGCACCACCTCCCGGACGAGGGCTGCCGCCTCCTCGGCGTCGGCGTTGACGAAGGCCCTGGGATCGGCGGCGCTCGCGGTGCCGGCCATCCCGGAGTCGCGGTAGCGGGACAGGAAACCAGAGGCCGGTTCCTCGCCCAGGACCTGGTGCTCGACGCCGAGGGCGGCCATCGCGCGCCGCAGCTCCTCCCTGCGCCAGCGCCCGAGGGCGTCGTCGCGGTCGGCGGCGAGGTGGGCCAGCTCGGGCGGGATCACCTCGCCCTCCTCGCCCAGGGTGCAGGTGAGCACGTGCACGCGGTGGCCGGCGGCCCGGTGGTGGGCCAGCGAGACGCCCGTCGCGAGGGTCTCGTCGTCGGGGTGGGCGTGGACGAACAGCAGGACAGCGCTCACCGGTGGCTCACCGGACACTCACCCTGGCGAGGTCGACGTGACCGCCCAGGGCGTCGTTGGACGCCAGGCCGCTCACGCCGGAGCCGGCGATGTACAGCGCCCGACGCTGGGCCAGGGCGACGTAGACCCCGCGGCTGGCGAGGCGGGCGTCCAGCTGTGCCCAAGCGGCGTCGCGCCGGACCGGGTCGGTGAGCCGGCCGGCCGCCGCCATCTGCTCGTTGAGGCCGGCGTCCGAGAACTGGCCGTAGTCGCGCCCGGTCCCTGCCGCGGAGAGGTTGATCCCGCTGTCGAAGAGGGGCGGGAGGACCGTGGCCCCGGAGGGCCAGTCGGCGGCCCAGGTGGACCAGATGACGTCGTTCTGCTTGGCGCCCCCGGGGCTGGACACCGTCGCGAAGTAGTCCTTGGTGATCGGGCTCAGCTCGATCTCGAAACCGCCCGCGTCCCAGCCGTTCTTCAGCGCCGCCATCGCCTTGTCGGCGGTCGGGCTCGAGCGGTAGGCCACCCGCAGCGGAACGGGCAGGGTGAGGCCGCTCGCCTGGAGCAGGGCCCGGGCGGCGGCGGGGTTGCCTCGCGAGCCGGCGCCCAGTGGGTCCTTGCCGAGATGGCCCGGGATGTTGGGACCGATGAGCGAGTAGGAGGCGGTGGCGGCGGTGCCACCGCCCAAGGCGTTGACGTAGCCGTCCCGGTTGGTCGCGACCGCCAGCGCACGCCGGGCGTCCTCGATGGACAGGACCCTGCTCTTGACGTTGACCGCGAGGTAGTCCACCACCGCCGTCCGCGGGTTGATCGAGCGACTGCGCAGGCGCTCGGCCCCCACGATGCTGTGCTGCATGGCAGGGGGCGCCGAGTCCAGCGCCACGGCCCGGCGGTTCGCGTGGTCGTCGGCCATGATGTGCTGCGCCGCGGTCTGGGACTCCACGCCCTCCTGGTAGCGGATGCCCTCGGGCTGCGCGGTGCGGATCGGGTCCGACGACTGCTTCCACCCGGGGTTGCGCACGAACGACCCACCCGTGCTCGACGCCCACCTGCCGCTCAGCAGGTAGGGGCCGTTGGAGAACACGGTGTAGGTCGAGGACTCGCGCTTGTCCGCGCTCTTCTTGTACGGGGCGAAGGACTGCAGCGAGACCATCTGGTTGAAGTCGCCACGCGGCTCGGTGAGGTGGAAGGTCACGGTCCTGCCCCTGCAGCTGACCGCCTTGTCGAAGCCCGCCTTCCCCGCGTTCGAGTAGGGCCCGGCATACGTGGAGGCGCCGTCAGGGCCCTTGGGGATGTCCAGCGTCGCCAGCGCGTAGTTGAGCCCCTCGGAGGCGGCAGGCTTGGCGAAGGAGCGGGCGATGCCGTAGCGGACGTCCTCGCAGGTGACCGCAGACCCGTCCTGCCACGTGACACCCTCGCGCAGGGTGAAGGACCAGGTCCGCAGGTCCTTGCTGGCCGCGCCGGTGTTCGTCGCCAGGTCGCCGACCAGCCGGCGCTGGGCCGCTGCGTCGGGCCCGGCGGGGTAGGCCGTGAGGGTGCGGGAGAAGACGCGGCCGGCGAAGGCCATGTCCTTCTGGGAGCTCATCCGCTGGGGGTCCCAGGTGGCCACCGGCCCCAGGCTCACGACAGTGAGGACCGATCCCTCGTCGGGCGCCGCCCGCTCGAACGAGACGGCTGAGCAGGCGCCCAGAGACGACGCGACGGCGAAGGCCGCGGCCAGGGGCCCCAGTGGGCGCCTGGCCGCGGACCGGCCACGGGTTCGTCGCATGATCGCCAGCAGCATGGCCTACTTGTTGCGCGCGCGCGCCGCCGTCCGGGCTCGCACGGTCTGGTCGAGCTCGACCTTGCGGATGCGCACGGCCTCCGGCGTCACCTCGACGCACTCGTCCTCGCGGCAGAACTCCAGCGACTGCTCGAGGCTCAGCTTGCGCGGCGGCACGATCTTCTCGAAGTTGTCCGAGGAGGAGGCGCGCACGTTGGTGAGCTTCTTCTCCTTGGTGATGTTGACATCCATGTCGTCGGCGCGGGAGTTCTCGCCGACGATCATGCCCTCGTACACCTCGGTGGTCGGGTCGACGAACAGCGTGCCGCGCTCCTGGAGGTTGACCATCGCGTAGGCGGTCACGACGCCGGTGCGGTCGGAGACCAGCGAGCCGCTGGTGCGGGTCGTGATGGTGCCGAACCACGGCTCGTAGTCCTCGAACACGTGGTGGGCGATGCCGGTGCCGCGGGTCTCGGTGAGGAACTCGGTGCGGAAGCCGATGAGGCCCCGCGAGGGCACGAGGAACTCCTCGGGGGTGTCGATGGTGAGGCGCTCGACGGGCTCGTGGACCTTGCCGTCGACCTCGCGCGTGACGACCTGCGGCTTGCCGACGGTCAGCTCGTAGCCCTCGCGGCGCATCTGCTCGACGAGGATGGCCAGGGCCAGCTCGCCGCGGCCCTGCACCTCCCACGCGTCGGGGCGCTCGGTGTTGAGGACCCGCAGCGACACGTTGCCGATGAGCTCCTTGTCGAGGCGGTCCTTGACCATGCGGGCGGTGACCTTGGAGCCGCGCACCCGGCCGACCATCGGGCCGGTGTTGGTGCCGATGGTCATGGAGATCGCGGGCTCGTCGACGGTGATGACGGGCAGCGGGATCGGGTTCTCGGCGTCCGCGAGGGTCTCGCCGATCATGATCTCGGGGATGCCCGCGATGGCGATGATGTCGCCGGGGCCGGCCGACTCCGCAGGCTTGCGCTCCAGCGCCTCGGTCATCAGCAGCTCGGTGATCTTGACGGTCTTGACCGAGCCGTCGCGACGCATCCACGCGACGTTCTGGCCCTTTGCGAGGGTGCCCTCGTGGATACGGAGCAACGCCAGGCGCCCGAGGAATGGCGATGCGTCAAGGTTGGTGACGTGGGCCTGCAGCGGCGCCTCGTCGTCGTAC
>DASULG010000323.1:0-3321 GCA_036278335.1 Pedococcus sp. | reverse complement strand
GAGGGCGACATCCGGGAGCTCGCGGCCAGCCCCTCACCCGACCACCGGCGGCTGGTGGCGCTCCAGCACGCGCTGCTGGACCTGATCGACTTCCTGGACGATCCGCCGACCCGTTTTCCTCAAGAGTACCGGACCAGGCTGTGACTGATAAACCAAATTGCCTGTAGGAGTCGGACAGCGCAACTGCTCCAGATACCGTCAGGGCTGACTCATGCGCCCGGTGACGGATGGATGATGGCAGTGCGCTGACTGTGAGCATCCGATCGCGGCTGCGGCTCGCACAGCATGGTGGCAACCTCTCTGGCAACCCAGGCGTTGAGACCAGGCGCTACAGGACGGGTCTGGATGGAATCGGTCCCGCGCCTGAGCAGCCAGGATGGGTCTGGGCGGGTCCAGGCGGAAGGGTAGGGACCGACTCGTAATCGGAAGGTTGTCGGTTGAATCGCCGCCCGGCTTCGTACTTCGGCCGTCACACTGAGCATGGAAGCGTGTGGGAAGGACGATCCGGCGGCAGGACAGCAGCTGGGTCGCGTCTCCCTGCTGGTGTAAATGACAACGGGCGTAGGTTCCCTCGAAGAGCGACCAACTCACGAAGGGACCACGCCCGTGTCCAAGCGAGTATCACCTACCGCGCGGCTGCACGCCGAGATCGACGAGCTGTTCGGCTCCGGCCGTGATCTGGCGTCGATCCTGGAGGACGTTGCCCGGCTGAGCGTGCGGCTGATGATGCAGACCGCGCTGGAGGCCGAGGTCGACGAGTTCCTGGGCCGGGTCCGCTACCAGCGCCGCGACGAGCGCAGTCAGCCTGGATCCCGGAACGGCTGGCAGCCGCCAGCCACGGTGCACACCACGATGGGGGCGGTCGAGCTCCAGCGCTCCAAGCTGCGCGGCACCGACCAGGCGTTCTGCTCCCGGCTGTTCGGCGCTGGGGTGACCCGGACCAACGCGTTGGAGTCGCTGGTGATCTCGGGCTGGGTGCGAGGCCTGTCCGACCGGGACATCGAGGCCACCCTCGCCGAGGCCCTCGGCCCCGAGGCTGCGCTGTCGAAGTCGACGGTGAGCCGCATCTGCCAGCGGATCCGGGAGGAGTTCTCCGCCTGGCGCGCCCGGGACCTGTCCGGGGTCCGGTTGGACTACCTGTTCTTGGACGCTAGCCACTTCAAGATGCACCCGGGCGCGCCGGCCGAGCCGGTCCTGGCCGCCTGGGGCATCGACACCGACGGCAAGCCGGTATTCGTCGGCCTGGCGCCGGCGGCGGCGGAGTCGACCGACGCCTGGGACGACTTCCTCGCCGACCTCACCCATCGAGGTCTGCGCGCCCCGCTGCTGGGATCAGCGACGGCGCGGCCGGTCTGACCGGCGCGTTCGACCGGGCGTTCCCGACCAGCCTGCGGCAACGCTGCCTGGTCCACCGCGCCCGCAACGTGCTCGCTAAGGTCTCCGCTCACGACCACGACGAGGTCCGGGCCGACTTCTGGGCCATCTTTGACGTTGGTGATGCCGAGCCCGGCGACGAGGCCGTCGCGGTCGCACGCCGGCAGGCCGCCGCATTTGCGGCCAAGTGGCAGCGCCGTTACCCCTCCGCGGTCGCCTGCGTCACCGACGACCTCGTCTCACTCACCGTCCACCTGCGGTTCCCGGCCGAGCACTGGCACCGCATCCGCCATTCCAACCTCATCGAACGGACCTTCGGAGAGACCCGCCGCAGGACCAAGGTGATCGGTCGGCTCCCCGGCGAGAGCAGCTGCCTGAGCCTGGTCTGGGCGGTCTTGGACCGGGCCAGCCACGGCTGGCGCGGCCTCACCATGACCCCCAAGGCGCTGCGGCTGCTGCAAGACCTCCGCCGCCAGCTCCTGCACCCACCCATCACCGAGGAGGTGATCGACGAGGCTGTCACAGCCGCCGCCTAACCTCACCCAGAACCTGCGCCCAGAGCCATTTACACCGCTCCTGGGACACCCCCCGTGATCGCGAATGATGACGGTGGACAGCTATCGCTCATCACGTGGAGGATGCGAGGAGAGGTGATGGGTGCGAGCCATGTCCGATGGCCTAGGATCACGCCATGCCACGTACGGACAGGGCTTCGCGGGTGATGGCCGCGCCACCTGAGCGCGTCTGGGCCGCTCTCGTCGATCCCGAGGCGCTCTTGGGATGGCTCCCTCCTGGCGGGATGACTGGCAGGTTCGAGCGATTCGATGCCCGGCCGGGCGGGACGTACCGGATGGTACTGACCTATTCCGACGCGTCTGGAGCACCGGGCAAGGCGAGTGTGGATTCCGACATCGTCGAGGCTCGCTTCGTCGATATCGTCACCGGCGAGCGGGTCGTGCAGGCGGTGGACTTCGTCTCCGATGACCCCGCCTACGCCGGCACCATGACCATGACCTGGGAGGTCACCGCGGTCGATGGGGGAACGCGCGTCGACATCGTCGCCGAGGACGTTCCGGACGGCATCTCCACAGAGGACCACGCCGCGGGGCTCGCCTCTTCCCTTACGAACCTCGCCGCCTACGTGGAGCAGTAGCCCTCGCTGCCTGGGCGGTAAGGAGCCGCTCGGTGCTGCTGTTCCTGCGCGGCAGCGCATGGTTGCGACCCAGGGCTCCGGCGTTCTGTGAGTCTGTCTCGTGCATCTCGTCAAGTGATCTGGCCCCACTTGTCGTCATGAATCTTGGCTCCAGCGTCCCGGCAGAGTTTGAGGGCCTGGGGTGATAACCGGCGGCATGGACCGGCTAGTTGACCTTGATGCTGGGGCGGCGGAGCTGACGCGACGTCGTCCTGCCGTCTCAGCTCCGGGACACCAGCAGCGCATGTGAGGATGCTCAGATGTCACCTCGCGCGCATGCTGTGGATCCTGCCCGCCTTGCCCGGTGGTGCATGGAGCATCTCGGCAGCCCGCCAGCGGGTGAGATCTTCAGAGCCGGATACCTCTCCGCGGTCATCGGGCTCCGGCTGGGTGACGACCGCGAGGTCGTAGTCAAGGTGCGTCCGGACTCGCCGCGTATAGCGGCCTGCGTCGAAGTCCAGCGCCGCATGTTCCAGGCCGGTTATCCGTGCCCCCAGCCGCTCAGCGGCGCCGCCGCTTTCGGCGAGGACGTCGCAACCGCGGAGGCCTACGTCCCCGGCGGGGCCATGCTCCCGAGCGCGGACCACGCGGCCCAGGCCTTTGCTGAAGCGTTCGCGCGGCTGATCGGGCTAGCCCCACGGCCGGCCGAGGTGTCCACGCTCGACTCGGCACCGTCGTGGGCGGCCTGGAACCACACCGGGGATGGACTGTGGCCGTGTCCGGAGGACCCTGATGTCAACCTCAACGAGGTGGCC
>DASULG010000322.1:0-10168 GCA_036278335.1 Pedococcus sp. | reverse complement strand
TGCCTCAGGCAAGGGTGGCGTCGGCAAGTCGTCCGTCACCGCCAACCTCGCGGCTGCGCTCGCGGAGCAGGGCCTCAAGGTCGGCGTCGTCGACGCCGACATCTACGGCTTCTCCATCCCCCGGATGCTCGGCGTCGAGGGACGCCCGACGCAGGTCGACGACATGATCCTGCCTCCGGTCAGCCACGACGTGAAGGTCATCTCGATCGGCATGTTCGTCCCGGGCAACCAGCCGGTCGTCTGGCGCGGGCCGATGCTCCACCGCGCGCTGCAGCAGTTCCTCGGCGACGTCTTCTGGGGCGACCTCGACGTGCTCCTGCTCGACCTGCCCCCGGGCACCGGCGACATCGCCATCTCGGTGGCCCAGCTGATCCCGAACGCCGAGATCCTCGTCGTGACGACCCCGCAGCAGGCCGCCGCCGAGGTCGCCGAGCGGGCGGGGTCGATCGCCCTGCAGACGCACCAGCGCATCGTGGGCGTCATCGAGAACATGTCCTGGCTCGAGCTGCCGGACGGGTCGCGCCACGAGATCTTCGGCTCGGGCGGCGGTCAGGCCGTCGCCGACTCGCTCACCCGCGCGGTCGGGGCCGACGTGCCGCTGCTGGGCCAGGTGCCCCTCGACACCAACCTCCGCGAGTGCGGAGACCAGGGCACGCCAGTGGTGCTGCGCGACCCCGAGTCGCCGGCCGCGGTCGCGCTGCGCGGGGTGGCGCGAGGCCTCGCCAGCCGCGCCCGCGGACTCGCCGGGCGCTCCCTGGGCCTGACACCGACTGGCCGCTGAGCGCGGGCTGAGCCGGCGCTGACCGGCATACAGCCCGACTCCGTATCCGCGCAGCCGCACATCCGGCGCCGGTCACCCGCCTTTCCCGGCTCGGCGGATACGAGGTCGTGGGCGTGCGCCGACGTCAGGTGCCGCCGTCAGGTGGCGTCGACGTCGTACGGCGTCGACCGAGAGGGGTCGTGGCCGCGCTGGTTGGCGGTGCCCCCGGCAACCGGTGCCTCCGCGTCGTAGGGAGTGTCGTCCATCAGCGCCTCGCGCACGATCCGTCGCGGGTCGTACTGCCTCGGGTCGTACTGCTGCCAGTTGATGTCGTCGAACTCGGGGCCCATCTGCTCGCGCAGCTGGCCCTTGGCGCTCTCAGCCATCCCCTTCGCCTGGCGCACCAGCCGGCCGAGCTTGGCGGCGTACTCCGGCAGGCGCTCGGGCCCGAGGATCACCGCAGCCAGCACGATGAGGAGGATGAACTCCCATCCGGTGATGTTCACGCGATCGTCCCTGTCCTCACTGGCCCGTGGTGCCCTGCAGGGTGATTCTGACACTGATCTCCCGGCTGCCCCGGCGCACCTTCATGGTGACCTGGTCGCCGACCGACTTGGCGCGGATCGCCACCACGAGGTCGTCCGGGTCCGTGACCCGCTTGCCGTCGAACTCGACGATGAGGTCGCCGGCCTTCAGACCCGCCTTGCCCGCGGGCCCCTCGGGCGAGACCGGCTCGCGCCCCTCGGTGGCCTGCTCGAGGATCTTGACGCCGTCGCCGCCGGCGTACTGCCGGTCCAGGATCACGCCGATGATCGGGTGCTGGGCCTTGCCCGTGCGGATCAGCTGCTCGGCGGTCTTGCGCACCTGGTCGCTGGGGATGGCGAAGCCCACGCCGATGTTGCCGGACTGGGCGTCCGTGGTGCCGGGGACCCGCGCGATGGCCGAGTTGATCCCGATCACGTGGCCCTGCATGTCGAGCAGCGGACCGCCGGAGTTGCCCGGGTTGATCGCCGCGTCGGTCTGGATGGCGTTGATGTAGGACTGCTCATCGCCGTTGCCGCCCGGGCTCACCGGTCGGTTCAGCGCGCTGATGATGCCGGTCGTCACGGTGCTGTCGAGGCCGAGAGGGGCACCCATGGCGATCACCTGGTCGCCGACGACGACCGAGGAGGAGGACCCCATCGTCAGCGGCTGCAGGTCGGAGCGGCCCGTCTTGAGGACGGCGAGGTCGTAGGAGGTGTCGCGCCCGGCGATGGTCGCGTCGATCTCGGTGCCGTTGGAGAGCTCGACCTTGATGGTCCCCGTGTCCGCAGCGCCGGCCACCACGTGGTTGTTGGTGATGATGTGGCCCTTGGCGTCCGCCACGAAGCCGGACCCGGTGCCCGTGCCGTCGGCACCGTTCACGCGGATCGTGACGACGCTGGGGAGGGCCTTGGCCGCGATGTTGGCGATCGAGCCCTCAGGCCGGTTCGTTGCGCCCCCGCCCACCGTCGGGATCGAGGACGCGGAGCGCTGCCCGAAGTCGAGGCGGTCGCTGGAGCCCAGCCAGCCCCCGGCCACCCCGCCGAGCAGGCCCGCGAGCAGCGCGCTCACCGCAGCGACGCCCACGAGCGCTCCCCAGCCCGGCCCGCGCCTGCTGAGCGTGGCCTGCGTGGTGGCGTGGTGCGCCTCCGTCCAGTCGTGGCCCTGGCCCTCCCCTGCATACGCGGGGTATGCCGGGCCACCCGCGGGTGCCCCCCAGGCCTGGTACTCGTGACCGGGATGGGCGGGCGGCTGTGGGTCGTAGGTCCACGCCGGCTGCGGTGCCGGCTCCCCGTGGAGGGACTGGGTGTGCGACACGTCGAGGGGCTGGGTGTGGTCCTGCCGGTAGCCAGGGTGCGACCCCGGCTGGGGCTGCGGCTCACCGTGGGGTGGTGAGGGCGGCGCCCACGGGTCCCAGGACTCGCCGCTGGGGTCGCGGCTGGGGTCGCGCTGATCGCTCATGGCGTCGATTGTGCCGAACGCGGCTGGGCCCCGCTGGCAATGGGTCCACCTGTCGAGCCCAGAACCAAGGCGGCGACCGGCGCGATGCCACGCGACCTGGCCCCGAACGCGGCATTGGCGAACGACGGGGTGGGCGAGCCGGAGCGCTGCACGGCCGAGCCGGGCGTCCGAGGGACGGGGGTCACGGGGCTGAGCGGCGGGGCGGTCACCGCGAAGCTCCACGCGGCGGCTGCCGAGGCGCCGGCCGCCAGACCAGCGAGCACGGTCGCACGCACAGCGGACCGGTGCAGAGCCGGTGCGCTGCGGTCCACCACCGGCAGGGAGGGCGCACCGGGCCGGGGCCGGGCGGGGGCTGGGAGCGACGGGGAGGTGGGCTCGGTGCCCGGGCCGGTCGCAGATCCCAGCGACAGGAGCATGCTGCGCAGACTGACCGGCACCTCGGGGCCGCCGGCCGCGCGCAGGGAGGCGAGCAGGCGTCGCTCGGACTCGACGGCCTGGCGGCAGCCGGTGCAGGCAACCAGGTGGCGGTCCCAGGCGCGCAGCTCGTCGGGGACGAGGGCCCGGTCGGCATAGGCACTCAGCTCCGGGCCCAGGCAGCGCGGGCGGTGGGCCCCCGGCACACCCCTGCTCATCGCGCCCCCGGAACGGGTCGGCTCAGCACCGGGAGGCGGCGCTTGGCCGGCGCCGGCGCTGCGGAGGGAGCGCTCGCCTGGTCGAGCGCCGGGCCGTCGGCCCCGGGGGCCCGGTGGGCGAGGGCCTCGCGCAGCAGCGCGCGACCGCGGTGGATGCGCGAGCGGACGGTCCCCAGCTTGATGCCGAGGGTGGTGGCGATCTCCTCGTAGGACAGGCCCTCGATGTCGCAGAGCACGACGGCGGCGCGGAAGTCCGGCGGCAGGGCGTCCAGCGCCAGCTGCACGTCGTCGTCGAAGTGGGTGGCGTCATAGACCTGCTCGGGCCCGGCCTCGCGGGAGGGCAGGCGGGCCGCGGACTCCTCCGACAGCGCGTCGAAGCGGATCCGCTGCTTGCGGCGCATCCGGTCGAGGAAGACGTTGGTGGTGATCCGGTGCAGCCAGCCCTCGAAGGTGCCGGGCTGGTAGGAGTTCAGGGACCGGAAGACCCGGATGAAGACATCGTGGGTGAGGTCCTCGGCGTCGTGGACGTTCCCGGTGAGCCGGTAGGCCAGGCGGTACACGCGCGCAGAGTGCTGCTCGACGATCTCCTCCCACGTGGGGGGCACCCAGGGCTGCTCGACCTGGGCAGCCTGGTCAGGCGCGCCGATCTGGTCGGTCGCGGTCACGTGACTCACCTCCATGGGGCGCGCGGTGCGCTGGGCGTGCGAGGGGACTGACGACCCTGCACCCTCGATGGTTCCTCAACAACCTGAACATTCCCTGTATGCCGTGGCCTGCGGGTGCACCGTCCGTTTCCTCGCGCCCACACCCGATGTTCGCTCGGCGTGGCCCGGCGGATGGGTGCCCGGGTGGCGGCCCCCACGGCAGTAGGGTTGGCGCCATGACCTCACAGAAGCCAGCCAGCTGGGCCTACGCAGAGGAGTTCGTCACCGAGAACCCGGTCGTCGAGCAGGCCCGCCGCCGCGGTGAGGAGCTCGGTGCGCCGCCCGTGGGCAACGGGGCGGGGGTCGTGCTGCGGCTGCTGGCCGCCGCCGCCAAGGCCAAGTCGGTCGTCGAGATCGGCACCGGGGCGGGCACCTCCGGCCTCTGGCTCCTGCAGGGCATGCCCTCCGACGGCATCCTGACCACGATCGACGTGGAGCCCGAGCACCAGGCCGCCGCGAGGAGGGCCTACCAGGAGGCCGGCGTCGCCCCGCAGCGCACCCGCGTCATCAGCGGCCGCGCCCTGGACGTGCTCCCCCGCATGACCGACGGCGCCTACGACATGGTCGTCGTCGACGGGGAGAAGGCGGAGTACCCCGCCTACGTCGAGCACGCCATCCGGCTGCTGCGCTCTGGCGGCGTCCTCGTGCTGGACAACATGCTCTGGCACGACAAGGTCGCCGACCCCGCGGCCCGCGACGAGCAGACCACCGTGCTGCGCGACCTCGGGAAGTCGCTGCGTGACGACGACCGCCTGCTCCCGGCGCTCCTGCCGGTCGGCGACGGCGTCCTGGCCGCGGTCAAGCGCTAGGCCGTGCCCGGCCCCGGGCCGCGCCGGAAGCCCGCGGGGCCCTCGGCGATCGCCACGACCTCGAACGGCTCGATGACGACAGGCGCAGAGCCGATGATCCGGCTGCCCGGGGACTCCGCAGCGTCGGTGGCGAACTCGCGCTGGAAGTCGTCGCGGTAGACGGCCTCGTCGAAGACGTAGGTGCCCTCGAACCAGCTCCCCTCGCTCATCCGCCAGGTCTTGAAGGCCAGCCCGTCGAGGAACATGAACCTGGCCATCGAGGTGCCGATCACGTAGTCCCGCAGCTTCTGGCCGACTCCCGCGTCGGCGCTCTCGAGGGACCATCGCACGGTCAGTCCATATCCAGCGTTCATCTCATGTCCTCCAGCCAGGTCAGCAGCAGCCGAGCACCGAAGCCGGTGGCTCCCTTGCTCAGCAGTCCGCGGTCGACATCGGACCGGCCGGTGCCGGCGATGTCGAGATGCGCCCACCGGCGGTCGCCGGCGAACTCGCGCAGGAACAAGGCTGCCGTGATCGAGCCCGCGCCGCCGCCCGGTCCCGCCATGTGGTTGATGTCGGCGACCTCGCTGTCGAGCAGGGCGCGGTAGTCGGCCACCAGCGGCAGCGGCCAGAGGCGCTCCCCCGTCCTCTCACCAGCGGCGACGAGCGCCTCGCGAAGAGCGTCGTCGGTGGCGTACACCGGGGCCAGGCTGCGCCCGAAGGCGACCCGCGCCGCCCCGGTCAGGGTGGCGATGTCGAGCAGGATGTCGGGGTCGAGGTGCCGGTCGGCGTAGGCGAGGGCGTCCGCGAGGACCAGGCGGCCCTCGGCGTCGGTGTTGCCGATCTCGACGGTGCGCCCGCCGTACTGGGTGATGACGTCGCCGGGGCGGTAGGAGGCTGCCCCCACGGCGTTCTCGGCCAGAGCGAGCAGGCCGGTGACGCGCACCGGGACCTCCAGGTCGCGGCAGGCGGCCAGCACCGCGAGCACGATCGCCGAGCCCGACATGTCGGTCTTCATCGCGAGCATGCCCTCAGCCGGCTTGATGTCGAGCCCGCCGGTGTCGAAGGTGATGCCCTTGCCGACCAGCACCACGCGCGGCGTCTTCCGGGTGGCCTTTCGCGGCTCGTAGTCGACCTGCACCAGCCGGGGCGGCGTCGCCGAGCCCCCGCCGACGGCCAGGAGGCCGCCGAAGCCCTCTGTGCGCAGCTCGGCGTCGGTCCACACCCGCACCCTCAGGCCGGCGGTACGGCCGAGGGCACTGGCCTGCTCGGCCATCCAGGCGGGGTTCTTGAGGTTCGACGGCGTCACGCTCAGGTTCCGGGCCAGCATCACGGCGCGCGAGCGCGTGGCCGCGTGGCGCATCGCGGCCGCGTCCTCGACCCCCACCAGCGTCACCAGCCCGACGGGGGCGGAGCCCGGCTCGCTCGCCTTGGCGCTCCACCGGGGCGGGGTGTAGCCGCCGAGCGCACAGCCCTCGACCAGGGCCGCCACGGCGTCGGCTGAGGTCCCGGTGGCGATCGTGGTGACGAGGTGCTGACGGCCCCGGACCGCCCGGCCGAGGGCGGCGCCGGCCTGGCGCAGGCCCTCCGGCGCGCCGGATCCCACGCCGACCAGGTGCAGGCTGCGGGCCCGGTGCTCCCCCGGCACCAGCGGCACGGTGGTGACCTTGCCGGGCTCCGAGGACGGCTCGTGGGCCGCAGCGACGGAGGCGGCATCGAGGCCGAGGAGGGCGATCGCCGCCGCCACCGGCCCCTCGGTGGCCAGCCCGGCCTCCCCGACAGGGAGGGCCAGGACGAGCCCCTCCGGGTGCGCGTCGGCCAGGACGTCGGCGAGCGGCTGCCCGGTGGCGGTCCAGTCGCTGGTCGTGGGGGTGAGCAGGTCGGGGGTGATCACGTCGGGCACGGCCCGAGCCTATCGAGGCACCGCAGAGACGAAGGACCCCCGCCGGCGCAGCGCCGGCGGGGGTCCTCATCAGAACGACAGGCAGGTCAGGAGAGGCCCTCACAGCCGTCGATGGCCGCTCCCAGCTCCCTGGCTTCGTCGGGGGTCATCTCGACAACGAGGCGGCCCCCACCCTCGAGGGGCATGCGCAGAACGATTCCGCGACCTTCCTTGGTGACCTCGAGTGGGCCATCTCCGGTCCTCGGCTTCATTGCCGCCATCGGGTTTCCCCTTCCGTGGGCGTGGAGTTCTCCTGGGCACGCGGGTCCACGCCGGTGTTGTGACATCCCGACCGCGCCATGTTTGTGACTCATTATCCCGTGAACTGCGCCGACAGTGAAATCCAGACCCCCTGCATCCGACACACTGGTCGACGTGCACGCCCGCTCAGCCCTCTTCGACCTCTACGGCGACCACCTGATCGCCCGTGGCGGCTGGGCGCCCATTGCCGCGGTGGTGGGGCTGCTCGGCGGCCTGGACATCACCGCCCCGGCCGTGCGAACCGCCGTCTCCCGCATGGTCCGCGAGGGCTGGCTGGAGCCCGTCGAGCGGGACGCGAGGGGCTATGCCGCGACAGCGCAGGCCCGCGCGCGCCTCGACGAGGCACGCGCCCGCATCTACCGGACCGAGGTCCAGGAGTGGGACGGGCACTGGCACCTCGTGACGGTCGAGCGCCAAGCCGACCGCAACGCCCGCGCCCGGCTGGGACAGTCGCTGGGCTACCTGGGGTACGGCGCCCTCGGCCAGGACACCTGGGTCGCGCCGCGGGAGAGCCTCGAGCTGCCGGGGGTGCTCGACCGCGGTGGGGTGGGCCACCACGCCTTCCGCGCGCAGTACAACGGCCAGGCGCGCCGCCTCGTGGAGGAGGTGTGGGACCTCGAGGGTCTCGCCGCGGCATACCGGCAGTTTGCCGAGGCGGCTCGGCAGGCCGGGACGCCCGCCGAGCCGAAGCAGGCGTTCGCCGCCCGCTCGGCCCTGGTGCACGCGTGGCGGCTCTTCCTGTTCAGCGACCCCGGGCTGCCCGACGAGGTGCTGCCGGCCGACTGGCCCGGCCGCGAGGCCGCCGCCCTGTTCGACCGGCAGGCCGAGGCCCTGATGCCCTCCTCGAGCCGATGGGTGGACCAGTGGCTCGCGGGGAGCCCGCAGTCAGCCGCCTGACAGGCTCGCCGGGGGCAGCTCGAACCACCGCAGGTGGTCGAAGTCGGCGGAGACGGAGCCGTCGCCGTCGCACGGGATGGCCTCCCGCAGGATCTGGGCCGCCTCCGCGAGGTAGCCCTGCAGGGCGGACTCGGGCGCCTGGTCGTGCTGGCGGGGGTACGTCAGCGCACCGTGAGCGTCGTAGCCCACCTGGGACAGGCGCAGTGGGGGCTCCACCGGGCCACGGCGGTGGTGCCAGCGTCCGGTCGCCGGGTCGAAGCGGTAGTCGCCGAGCAGCCGCCAGCCCTCGCGGGCGACGAGGCGCACGGCTTCGACGACGTAGTCGAACACGGCCTCGGAGATGAAGTAGTTGAAGTTGACGCGCACCCAGCCCGGCTTGATGCCCTCGCAGCCGTGGCCGATCTCGCGGTCGAACTCGTGGCTGCGTTCGATGTCGATACCGAGCAGCTGGTGGCCGTAGGGGCCGGCGCACGAGCACCCGCCACGCGACTGGATGCCGAACAGGTCGTTGAGCACGGCCACCACGAAGTTGTGGTGCAGGTAGCGGCCGCCGGCGCTGGGCCCGTGGATGACGAAGGAGACGATGGACAGCCGCTCCGCGTCGAGGTTGCCGAGGATCTCGATCGCCGGTTCCTGCTGCCACGCCTGCACCGCCCGCCGGAGGAAGTGCTCCTCCCGCTCACGGATGACGTCGACACCGACCGCCTGCTTGAGCTGGAACACCAGGCCGGCGCGGATGGACTCGATGATCGCCGGGGTGCCGCCCTCCTCGCGGTGCGCCACGTCGTCGAGGTAGCGGTGGTCCGTCGGGTTGACGTAGGAGACGGTGCCACCGCCGGGGACGTCCGGGACGCGGTTCGTGGCGAGCTCGCGCCGCATGACGAGGACGCCCGGGGTGGCTGGGCCGCCGATGAACTTGTGCGGGCTGAGGAAGATCGCGTCCTTGTATGCCGCCGGGCCGGCTCCCGGGCGGCCGTACATCTCGATGTCGACGTAGGGCGCCGCGGCGGCGAAGTCCCAGAAGGACAGGGCGCCGTGCTCGTGCAGCAGCGTCGCGATCGCGTCGGTGTCGCTGACGATCCCGGTGACGTTGCTGGCCGCCGAGAAGGAACCGATCTTGAGCGGCCTCTCGGCGTGGCGCTCGAGCTCGGCGCGGAGCCGGTCGCAGTCGATGTGGCCGTCACGGTCCTGCGGGATGACGACGACGTCGGCGATCGACTCGCGCCAGACGAGCTCGTTGCTGTGGTGCTCGAACGGGCCGATGAAGACGACCGGGCGCTGGTCGGCGGGGATCGCCTCGCTGAGGTGGTAGCGGTCCTCGAGGGCGGAGGGGATGCGCAGGCCGAGCATGCCCACGAGCTTGTCGATGGCCCCGGTGCACCCAGACCCGGCGAAGACCACGACGGTCTCGTCGTCGCCGCCGACCGCCTCGCTGATGATGGCGCGGGCGTCCTCGCGCAGCCGCGTGGTCTGCAGCCCGGTGCCGGAGGACTCGGTGTGGGTGTTGGCGTAGCGGGGCAGGACCTCGTCGCGGATGAAGTCCTCGATGAAGGACAGCGCCCGTCCGGAGGCCGTGTAGTCCGCGTACGTCACCCGACGCGGCCCGTAGGGACCGTGCATGACCTGGTCATCCCCGATGACCGACTCCCGGATGCGTCGCAGCAGCGGCGGCTCCGGGGGCCCCGCGGCCGAGCTGGTGGAGTGGCGGATCTCATGCCCGGGTCGCTGGTGTGGCACTGCTCCAATATAGGGATGATGGGCGCCATGACCGACGCCATTGCCGAGACCGGCACGCCCGCCGAGCCCCCTGTCCTCGTCGAGACCTCCCCCGAGGGGGTGGCCACCGTGCGGCTGAACCGCCCCGAGGCCATGAATGCGCTCGACGTCGCGACGAAGGAGCTGCTTCTCCAGGCGCTGCAGCGGGTGGCAGAGGACCCGGTGGTGCGCTGCGTCGTGCTGACGGGTAGCGGGCGCGCGTTCTGCGTCGGCCAGGACCTGCGCGAGCACGTCGGACTGCTCCGGGAGGGCTCTGACGAGCTGTTCCGCACGGTGCCGCAGCACTACAACCCCATCGTCGAGCTGCTCGCCACGATGCCCAAGCCGGTCGTCGCGGCGATCAACGGCGCGTGCGTGGGGGCAGGCCTCGGCTTCGCGCTGGCCTGCGACCTGCGGGTGGCCGCGGCCGGGGCGAGCTTCGCGAC
>DASULG010000321.1:0-21072 GCA_036278335.1 Pedococcus sp. | reverse complement strand
CGCACCTGGAGCCTGTTCGCATCCTCCTCTGACGGGTGCCTGGCCCGCACCGGGACCCGCGCCGCGGCGTACCGGTCCGCCACCTCGACGAGGAGGTCTGCGGCATCGACGTCCTCGACCCGGCGTGGCCCGCCGCCGTCGCCGGCGCGGGCGAGCACCAGGAGGTCCTCGACGAGCCCCGACAGCCGCTGCACCTCCGGCAGCAGGCCGGCGGGGAGGCCACCGGTCTCGCCGACCCGGGCGGCGACCTCGAGCTGGGTGCGCATGCTCGCGAGCGGGCTGCGCAGCTCGTGGGCGGCGTCGGCGACGAAGGAGCGCTGCTTGGTCTGGGCCGCCGCGAGCCGGTCGAGCATCCCGTTGAGGGTGGTGGCCAGGGCGGCCACCTCGTCCCCGGTGGGCGGCACGGGCAGGCGCTCGTCGTCCGTCGTTCCCTGCCCGATCCGCTCCGCGCCGTGGCGCAGGGCCTCGACCGGCCGCAGCGCCGAGCCGATCACGCGCCAGGCGATCACGCCGAGGGCGGCCAGGAAGAGCGGGAAGAAGACCAGCAGGAGGGTGCGCAGCACGCGCCGGCTGGTCTCGAGGTCGGCCGTCGGGACGGCTGCCACCACCGCCACGCGCTGGGCTGACGGACCCGCCTCGACAGCGGCCACCTCCAGCGCGCCGGACAGGCCGGTGCGGTGGCCGGGCACGGTGATGGACCCGCCGGCGGTGAGGCGCTTCAGCTCTGCCGGACTGACCAGGGGGGTGAGCCGGTCAGCGGTTGCGGAGCCGCCGACGACCCGGTGCTGGCTGTCGATCACCTGCACGACCTGCGCACCCGAGACCGGCACCGGGTCAGGGAGCCGTCCCGCGTCGACGAGCGTGGCGACCTCCTTCGCGCTGGCCCTCGCCTCGGACTGCACGGAGCGGTCGAGGGTGGTCACCATGGCGGCGTAGAGGAGCAGGCCGCCCAGCAGCAGTGCTACGGCGACCCCGGCCAGACCCACGACCATGAGCCGCGAGCGCAGGCTCAGCCGCGACCAGAAGGGCCTCACGGTGCCATCCGGTAGCCCACGCCCCGGACGGTCTCGATCCGGGCGCGGCCGAGCTTGCGGCGCAGGTAGCCGATGTAGACCTCGACGATGTTCGCGTCCGTCTCGTCCGGCGAGCCCCACACGGCATCGAGGATGGACTCCTTGCTGACGACGGCCGGGTGGGCCCGCAGCAGGTGCTCGAGCACGAGGAACTCGCGGCGCGACACCGAGACCTCGGCCCCGTCGAGGGTGACCCGGTGCGCGGCCGGGTCGAGCGAGACGGGGCCGACGGTCAGCGCCGTCGGACGGGGGCCGGCCTCGCGACGCAGGAGGGCGCGCAGCCGGGCAAGCAGCACGACGAACGAGAAGGGTTTGGTGAGGTAGTCGTCCGCCCCGTAGTCGAGGCCGTCGGCCTCGTCGTACTCGCCGTCCTTGGCCGTGAGCATGATCACGGGCACCCAGTTCTGCTCTGCCCGAAGGGTTTTCACCACCGTGTAGCCGGACGCGCCCGGGAGCATGATGTCCAGGAGCACCGCGTCGTACCCCCCGAAGCGCGCAGCCTCCAGCCCGGACGGGCCGTCCCCGGCGATGTCGACGACGAACCCCTCGGCCTCGAGCCCGCGCGCGAGGGCGGCCGCCATCCGGACCTCGTCCTCCACCACGAGCAGTCGCACGCTCACACCATGGCATGGAGTGGCCCCGTGGCCGGACAGGGTCGGAAAACCGCTCTCTCAGTGTGGTCTCAGCCACCAGCAGCCACGATGAGCCCATGAGCCTCTTCACCGACCACCCCCGGGCGCGCTGGGCCGCGCCGGCCGCCGCCGTTGCCGTCGTGGGCGCGACGACGCTCATCAGCAACTACACCGCCAGTGCCGGCTCGAGCCTGCCGCAGCGCAGCGCCGCCCAGCTGCTCGTCGACGTGCAGCGGGCCCAGCTGGCCTATGTCTCCGGCACCGTGGTGCAGTCCTCCGACCTCGGCCTGCCGGACCTCTCGGGCCTCGGTGCCCGGGGCGGTGGCTCCTCGTCGCTGGGCTCGACGATCACCGGCACGCACACCTGGCGGGTCTGGTACGGCGGGGAGAAGCAGCAGCGGCTGGCCCTCGTCGGCAGCCTCGGGGAGTCCGACGTCATCCGCAACGGCACCGACCTGTGGGTCTGGTCGAGCCAGGAGAAGACCGCGGTCCACCACACCCTGCCGGCGCACGACGCGGCCGAGGGCAAGACCAACCCGTCGCCGCGCATGACCGACCTGCCCAAGACCCCGGAGGAGGCAGCCCAGCGGGCCCTGGCGGCACTGCAGCCCAGCACTGCGGTCACCACGTCGGGGGCGGCCGTCGTCGCCGGGCGCGACGCCTACCAGCTGGTGCTCACGCCCCGCGACAAGACCTCCCTGGTGGCGTCGGTGCGGATCTCGATCGACGCCGAGAAGCACATCCCGCTGCGGGTGCAGGCCTACTCGACGAAGCTGGCCAACCCCGCCTTCGAGGTGGGCTTCACCAGCATCAGCTTCGACCGGCCCGACGCCCGTCAGTTCGACTTCAACCCACCCCCTGGGACGAAGGTGACAGAGTCCGGTGCGCTGACCGGTGACAAGACGCGTCCCGACTCCGCCCACCCGGCCAGGCCAAAGGTCGTGGGGACCGGCTGGGGCGCTGTCGCCGTCGGCACCCTGCCGGCCGACGCCACGTCTGGGCAGGGGTCTGAGCAGGCGCAGGGTCTCCTGAAGGCCCTGCCCAAGGTCTCGGGTTCCTGGGGCAGCGGCACGCTGCTCAGCGGCACGCTGTTCTCGGCGGTGCTCACCGACGACGGCCGGTTCGCCGTCGGTGCCGTGGCCCCTGAGAGGCTGTATGCCGCCCTGGCGGCACGGTGAGCCCGGCGCCTCTGTCCCCGGTCCACACCGCGGGGGGTGACGCGGCCCCCGCGGTCGAGACGGTCGGCCTGACCAAGAGGTTCGGGCAACAGGTGGCTGTGGACGGCATCGCGATGAGCGTTCCCCAGGGCTCCGTCTACGGCTTCCTCGGCCCGAACGGCTCGGGCAAGACCACGACGATCCGCATGCTGCTCGGCCTGGTCGAGCCCACGGCGGGACGCCGCAGCCTCCTGGGGCTGCCCATGCCGCACGGGGCCGGGGACGCGCTGCCCCGGGTCGGCTCCCTCGTCGAGGGCCCCGCGTTCCACCCCTACCTCTCGGGCCGGTCCAACCTGGCCCGGCTCGACGCCGCCGACCTGCTGGCCGACTCCCGCAGCGCGGGCCGGCGCATCGACGCGGCGCTCGACCGGGTGGGCCTGCTGGCCGCGGCCGGGAAGCGCTACCGCGCCTACTCGCTGGGCATGCGGCAGCGCCTCGCCATCGCCGCGGCGCTGCTGGCCCCCCGCGACCTGCTCGTCCTCGACGAGCCGACCAACGGCCTCGACCCGCAGGGCACCCGGGAGGTGCGCTCGCTGATCGGCTCGCTGGCCTCCGACGGCACCACGGTGCTCGTCTCCAGCCACCTGCTCGCCGAGGTCGAGCAGATCTGCACCCACCTCGGGGTGATGCGCGAGGGGCGCCTTGTCGCGCAGGGCACAGTCGCCGAGGTGCGCGGGACGGGACCCGCCGTCGTGAGAGTGCAGACCCGCCAGCCCGAGGCCGCCGCGCGTGTTCTCGACGAGCTCGGCGTCGAGCAGGTGACCCGGGGCGCCGGTGAGGTGCACGGCATACCCGGTGACCTGGAGCCCGAGAAGATCGTCGCGGCCCTCGTCCATGCGGGCGTGGGCATCCAGGGGTTCTCGGTCGCGAGGAGCAGCCTCGAGGACCTGTTCGTCGCCCTGACAGGGGAGGGCTTCGATGTCAGCGGCTGAGATCGCGGTTTCGCCCACGAGCCGGCGCCCGGCAGCCTCGCGGCGGTGGTCGACCCGGCTGCTGCGCTCGGAGCTGCGGCTGATCGCGGGGCGGCGGCGCAACCAGATGGGCCTGCTGGTGCTGGCCGCGGTGCCGATCGTCATGGCCGTGGCCGTCAAGGTCTCCGAGCCCGGGCCGGGGCGCGGGCCGGACTTCCTGTCGTCCATCACCTCCAACGGCCTGTTCGTGCCGCTGGCCGCGCTCGGCGTCGAGATCGGGATGTTCCTGCCGCTCGCCATCGCCATGCTCGCCGGCGACGCCGTGGCCGGCGAGGCCAACCTCGGCACGCTGCGCTACCTGCTGACCGTGCCGGTGCACCGGACCCGGCTGCTGGCGGTGAAGTACCTGTCGCTGTGCATCGGGGCAGTCTGGGGCGTGGCGGCGGTGGCACTGCCCGGCGCGGCGATCGGCATCGCGCTCTTCGGCACCGGCGACCTCACCACGCTGTCCGGCTCGCAGATCGGTTTCGGCACGGCTGTCTGGCGGGTCGTCCTCGTGATGCTCTACCTCGCGGCCGGTCTGGCCGGGCTGGCGGCGGTGGGGCTGTTCATCTCGACCCTGACCGAGCAGCCGATCGCGGCCTCGATCGCCCTGCTGATCTTCACGATCCTGTCGTGGATCCTCGACGCCGTGCCGCAGCTGGGCTGGCTCCACCCGTGGCTGATCGTGCACGAGTGGATGGCGTTCGGCGACCTGCTGCGGGACCCGATCGCCTGGGAGCACGTGCTGCGCGGGCTGTTCATCAACGGTGCGTATGCCGTGGTGTTCTGGCTCGCGGCCTGGGCCCGGTTCTCCAGCAAGGACATCACCAGCTGACCGCAGGTCCGTCGCGCGGTGCGGGTGTTGCGGTGCGGGTGATGGGGGACACCCACCGGGGCTGTTCCCTCGATACCGATCGGTAACTAGGGTGCGGGCATGACGACGCTGAGCGGCAAGACGATCCTCATGTCCGGCGGCAGCCGCGGCATCGGCCTGGCCATCGCGCTGCGGGCAGCGGCCGACGGCGCCAACATCGCGCTCATCGCCAAGACCGACAAGCCGGACCCGCGCCTGCAGGGGACGATCCACACGGCGGCCGAGGCGATCGAGGCGGCAGGCGGCCACGCGCTGCCCATCGTCGGAGACGTGCGCGACGACGAAACGATCGAGCGGGCGGTCGAGCAGGCTGCGGAGCGGTTCCTCGGCATCGACATCGTCGTCAACAACGCCAGTGTCCTGAACCTCTCGGGCACCACCGCCCTCGACCCCAAGCGCTATGACCTCATGCAGGACGTCAACGTGCGCGGGACCTTCATGCTGACCCGGGCGGCCATCGCGCACCTGGTGCAGGCCGAGGACCCCAAGGTGCTCACCCTGAGCCCGCCGATCAACCTCGACCCCAAGTGGTTCGGGACGCACCCCGCCTACACGATGGCCAAGTACGGCATGACGATGGCGGCGCTCGGGTTCGCCCACGAGCTCAGCGACCTCGGTGTGTCCTCCACCGCGCTCTGGCCCGCCACGCTCATCGCCACCGACGCCATCGCGAACCTGCCCGGTGGCGAGCGCATGATGGCGGTCTCGCGCAAGCCCGACATCGTCGCCGACGCGGCCTACGAGGTGCTCACCACGCGCGGGCAGGAGCTCAACGGCCGGACCCTGATCGACGAGGAGCTGCTGCGCGAGCGCGGTGTGAGCGACTTCGCCCGCTACTCGATGACCGGCCGCGACGAGGGCCTGGCGCCGGACATCTTCCTCGGCTGAGTGGCCCCCCGCCGACCGGGGCGCACCCGCACCCCTGACCGGTCGCCGCCGCACCTGACCGCTGGCCGACCAGGGGTTGTGGCCCGGCTGTCATGGCGGTGGGATGGCAGGAGCCCAACCACCCGCCAGGAGGCCGATGATGTCCGACGAGCTCCAGCTCTCGCACACCGCGGGGACGACCGACGTCCCGCTGCTCGACCAGACGATCCCTGACAACCTCGACGCCACGGTGGCGCGGTTCGGTGACCGCGAGGCGCTCGTCGACGTGCAGCAGGGGATCCGCTGGACCTACCGCGAGTTCGCCGACCGGGTGACCGGGCTCGCCCGCGGACTGCTCGCCGCCGGGGTGGCCACGGGTGACCGCGTCGGGATCTGGGCGCCCAACTGCGCCGAGTGGACCCTGACGCAGTACGCGACCGCCCGGATCGGGGCGATCGTGGTCAACATCAACCCCAGCTACCGCACCCACGAGCTCGAGTACGTGCTCAACCAGGCCGGGATCTCGTTCCTCGTGGCGGCGGCGGAGTTCCGGTCCTCGAACTACGCCCAGATGATCGAGGAGGTGCGCGGGGCGTGCCCCGGCCTGCGCGAGGTCGTGCTGATCGGCACCGGGTCGTGGGACGCGCTGGTCTCCCGGGCGGAGGAGGTCCCCGCGGAGCGGGTCGCGCAGATCCAGTCGGGCCTGCAGCCCGACGACCCGATCAACATCCAGTACACCTCGGGCACCACCGGCTTCCCCAAGGGCGCGACCCTGAGCCACCGCAACATCCTCAACAACGGGTTCTTCGTCGGGGAGCTGTGCCGCTACACCGAGCAGGACCGGGTCTGTATCCCGGTGCCCTTCTACCACTGCTTCGGCATGGTCATGGGCAACCTCGCGTGCACCACCCATGGGGCGGCCATGGTGATCCCGGCGGCAGGGTTCGACCCGGCCGCCACCCTGCGGGCGACGCAGGACGAGAGGTGCACCTCCCTCTACGGCGTGCCGACGATGTTCATCGCGGAGTGGTCGCTGCCGGACTTCGAACGCTACGACCTCTCCAGCGTGCGGACGGGGATCATGGCCGGCTCCCCGTGCCCCGCCGAGATGATGAAGAAGCTCATCGCGAGCGGCATCGAGGAGATGACGATCTGCTACGGCATGACCGAGACCTCCCCGGTGTCGACCCAGACCCGCACCGACGACTCCTTCGAGCGAAAGGTCAACACCGTGGGCGGGGTGCACCCGCACCTCGAGATCAAGGTCGTCGACCCGCTCAGCGGTGAGACGCTGCCGCGTGGGCAGGCGGGCGAGTTCTGCACCAAGGGCTACTCGGTGATGCTCGGCTACTGGGAGCAGCCGGACAAGACGGCGGAGGTCCTGCAGGACGGCTGGATGCACACGGGCGACATCGCGGTGATGGACGAGCACGGGTACGTGCAGATCACCGGGCGGATCAAGGACATGGTGATCCGCGGCGGCGAGAACATCTACCCGCGCGAGATCGAGGAGTTCCTGTACACCCACCCGGACGTCCTCGACGCCCAGGTCGTCGGCGTCCCGGACGCCAAGTACGGGGAGGAGCTGTGCGCCTGGATCCGGATGCGCGAGGGCGCGACACCGCTGACGGCCGAGGCCGTGCGCGCGTTCGCCACGGGCAAGCTGGCGCACTACAAAATCCCGCGCTACGTGCACATCGTCGACGAGTTCCCGATGACCGTGACCGGCAAGGTGCGCAAGGTCGAGATGCGCGAGAAGTCCGTCGCCGAGCTGGGCCTGGCCGGCCAGGGGTAGCCGGAGGAAGGCTGCTGACCTGCGCCGACGCCGCGTCTGAGGTGCGCGGGAAGCCGGTCGGGCATAGGTTGCCAGTGCCGGTGACCCCGGATGCCAACGACCCCAGGAGGGCTCAATGGAAGGCACAACGATTCTGTGGATCGTGATCGCAGTCATCGCGGTGATCGTCATCGCGGCGCTGGTCATGTCCACGTCGCGGAAGCGGCGCGCTGACGTGCACCGCACCCAGGCGGGGGAGATCCGTGATGAGGCCCGCGAGCACGACCGCGCCCTGCGCGAGCGCGAGGCGCACGCCCAGGAGGCTGAGGCCCAGGCCCGCAAGGCCCGCGCCGAGGCCGAGCAGCGCGAGGCGGAGGCCAAGCGGCTCGAGGCGGAGGCCGAGCGGCGCGGCGAGCACGCCGACACCATCCGCGCCGAGCGCGACGAGCAGCTGCGCGCGGCCGACGCGCGCGACCCCGACGTGCGCACCGACGACGAGGGCTACCGCATCGACGAGGAGGGCAACCGCATCGGTGACGCCGGCTGGGCTGCCCCCGGCAGGGAGGCGCACGACAGGGGCGCCGACGACAGGGGTGCCGACGACAGGGGTGCCGACGACCGCCGCATCTGAGCGAGCGCGCGACAGGCGGGGTATGCCGGGTGGTCACCACCCGTCATACCCCGCCTCCTCTTTGCCGGGCGGCCACCGCGGGGTGGAATGGAGGGAGGCGCTCACGCGTTGAGGGCAGTAGTTGAATCTTGAACTAAGGAGTCGCAGATGCCCGCTGTCACCGTTGCCGACCTGACCGTCCTCCCGCGCGTGCCCGCGCTCGCGCCGACGGCGGTGCAGCGCCCGGTGCGCTCCATCACCACGGCCCCCTCCGGGTTCGAGGGCGAGGGCTTCCCGGTCCGGCGCGCGTTCGCCGGCGCGGACCTGCGCGACCTCGACCCGTTCATCCACATGGACGAGATGGGCGAGGTCGAGTACGCCCCGGGCGAGCCGAAGGGCACTCCCTGGCACCCGCACCGCGGGTTCGAGACCGTGACCTACATCATCGACGGCATCTTCGACCACCACGACTCCTTCGGGGGTGGCGGCACCATCACCAACGGGGACACCCAGTGGATGACCGCCGGGGCGGGGATCCTGCACATCGAAGCGCCGCCGGAGCACCTCGTGGTCTCCGGGGGCCTGTTCCACGGCTTCCAGCTCTGGGTCAACCTGCCCCGCACCGACAAGCTCAAGCCGCCGGCCTACCAGGACCTGCGCTCGAGCGAGGTCGGGCTGCTGACGTCGGCCGACGGCGGCTCGCTGCTGCGCGTCATCGCCGGCGAGGTCGCGGGGGTCTCCGGCCCCGGGTCGACCCACACCCCGATGGCGATGGTCCACGCGACGGTCGCGCCGGGCGGCTCCCTCGAGCTGCCCTGGAGCCCCGACTTCAACGCCCTGGTCTACGTCATGAGCGGCGACGGCTTCGTGGGGCCCGACCAGGCGCCGATCGGCACGGGCCAGCTCGCGGTGCTCGGCCGCGGTGACGCGCTGCGCCTGTCCGCGGCGCAGAGCCAGCAGGCCCGGTATGCCGCGGGGCTCGACGTCGTGATCCTCGGCGGCCGGCCGATCCGCGAGCCGGTCGCCTGGGCCGGCCCGTTCGTGATGAACACCCGAGCCGAGCTGGTGCAGGCCTTCGAGGACTACCAGTCCGGGCGCCTCGGCCAGCCGCTTCCGCACGGCGGCCAGGGCGGCAGCCTCGACGCCTGAGGGCCGTGGCGCGCCTCTCGACGCCCTCGAGTTGACTCTGGGTAAGTAAGTAACGCTACGATGCGTAGCGTAATGAGAGGAGTGAGCACCATGACCCGCAGACCGACCCGCACCCGCGCCGTCCCCGTGAGGGCTGAGCGCTCCCGGCACTACCCCAACGACTACCTGCACCCCGGCAGGCCGTACGAGCAGACCCAGAACGACATCGGCGGCAGCCTCTTCCTCGGGGCCATCACCCTGATCGCGCTGATGGCACTGATCGTCGCCGGCCTCGCCTGACCCCGCCGGTCCGGGCCGCACCTCCTAGCGGAGGGAGCGGCCCAGGAACGCGCCGACCAGGTCAGCGGTCTCCGCCGGCCGCTCGAGCGAGGGCAGGTGCCCCGCCCAGTCGAGCGTGACCAGCTCCGCCCGGGGCATCCGCTCGGCCAGGTGCGCGCCGATGAGATCAAACCACTCCAGGTCCCGTCCGCCGCGCACCACCAGCGTCGACATGGGCAGGCCGGCGGGGTCCACCTCGACGCTGACCGGCTCCGGCGCGGGGTCGAGTGCCTCGGCCGCCGCGTCGTGCTCGAAGGCCCGGGCCTGCATCTGGCCGACGATCTCGCGTGCCTGCGGCGAGGCCTCCGGCCCGAGCCACGCCCGCACGTTGAGCTCGACGGCGGCGGCCGTCTCGCCCGCGGTGAGGAGCCGGTCCTCCTCGGCCCAGAGCTCCTCGACGTCCTGCGTGGGCGGCAGGCCCGCGTAGGCCGGGCACAGCAGCACCAGGGCCAGGACCCGCTCAGGCGCGATGGTCGCCACCTCCAGCGCGACCCGGCCGCCGAACGACGAGCCGACGATCGCCGCACGCTCGATCCCCTCGGCGTCGAGCAGCGCCAGCACGTCCTCGGCATGGCTGAACCGTCCGGGCTGGTGGGGCCGGTCGCCGAAACCGCGCAGGTCCGGGGCGAGCACCCGGTAGCGACCCTCCAGGGCGGCGACCTGCGCGTCCCACATCCGGCGGTCGCAGACCGCCGAGTGCAGCAGCACCACGGCCGGCCGCTCGTTCCCCGTCTCCCCTGTGAGCTCCACACCGCGACCCTAGCCTGCGACCTGACCCGCGACCTGACCCGCGACCCGCGCGACCGTTGTCACATTCCAGTGCCTCGAGGGCGCCGAGGGCCTAGGTTGCTGTCCACGCTTCATATCCCTGCTGAGACATCTCGTGACGGGAGCAACCGTGCGGATAGGTGTGCCCAAGGAGTCCAGGCCGGGCGAGACCCGGGTCGCTGCCACTCCGAAGACTGTGAGCCAGATGGTCGGCCTCGGCTACGAGGTGGTCGTCGAGGCGGGAGCCGGCGCGCGCTCGAGCTTCAGCGACACGGCATACCAGGAGGCCGGCGCGGCAGTCGCCGGTCCGGACGAGGTCTGGCCCAGCGACATCATCCTGAAGGTGAACGCGCCCAGCGACGAGGAGATCGGCAGGCTCAGTCCGGGCGCGATCCTGGCCAGCCTCCTGGCGCCCGCACTGAGCCCCGACCTGGTGGAGCGCCTCACGGCCCAGGGGGTGACGGCCCTGGCGATGGATGCCGTCCCGCGCATCTCCCGCGCCCAGTCACTGGACGTGCTCAGCTCCATGGCCAACATCGGCGGCTACCGCGCCGTGGTCGAGGCGGCGCACGAGTTCGGCAGCTTCTTCACCGGCCAGGTCACCGCTGCGGGCAAGGTGCCCCCAGCGAAGGTCCTCATCGTCGGAGCCGGCGTGGCGGGCCTGGCCGCGATCGGGACGGCCAACAGCCTGGGCGCCATCGTCCGCGCCTTCGACGCCCGCGCCGAGGTCGGCGAGCAGGTCGAGTCGATGGGGGCCGAGTTCCTGCGCATCGATGTCGAGGACGAGGGGCCGAGCGCCACCGGCTATGCCAAGGAGATGGGCGAGGACTTCAACCTCAAGGCTGCTGAGCTCTACGCCGAGCAGGCCAAGGACGTCGACATCATCATCACGACGGCGCTGATCCCGGGCCGGCCCGCGCCGCGCCTGATCACCGCCGACATGGTGGCGTCGATGAAGCCGGGCTCGGTCATCGTCGACATGGCGGCCGCCAACGGGGGCAACGTCGAGGGCACCCGCCCCGACGAGCTCGTCCTGACCGACAACCAGGTGCGGATCATCGGCTACACCGACCTGCCGGGCCGGCTGCCGACCCAGGCCTCCCAGCTCTACGGCACCAACGTCGTCAACCTGCTCAAGCTGCTGACCCCGGGCAAGGACGGCAAGGCGGTCGTCGACTTCGAGGACGTGGTCCAGCGGGGCATGACCGTATGCCGGGACGGCCAGTCCACGTGGCCGCCGCCTCCGGTCCAGGTCAGCGCGGCGCCCGCTGCGGCCGCCCCAGCTGCGTTGATGGTCCGGCCTGAGCCGAAACCGCGGGACCCGAGACGCACCTATGCCGCCATGGGGCTCGCGGCCGTGCTGTTCGCGGTGGTTGCGGCGTCCTCGCCGGCAGCCTTCCTCGGCCACTTCACGGTCTTCGCCCTGGCCGTCATCGTCGGCTTCTACGTCATCTCCAACGTCGCCCACGCCCTGCACACGCCGCTGATGTCGGAGACCAACGCCATCTCGGGCATCATCCTCGTCGGCGCCCTGCTGCAGATCGGCAGCGAGGACCCGGTGGTGCGCACCCTCGCGTTCGTGGCGACGGTCATCGCCAGCATCAACATCTTCGGCGGCTTCGCGGTGACCAACCGCATGCTCCAGATGTTCCGGAAGGACTGAGGCGAGATGACCACCAACATCGTGCAGGCGGCATACATCGTCTCCGCTGTCCTCTTCGTGCTCTCCCTGCACGGTCTCTCCAAGCACGAGAAGGCCAAGGAGGGCAACGCGTTCGGCGTCACCGGCATGGTCATCGCGCTGGCCGCGACCATCTGGCTGGCTGCCGAACGCGCCGAGAACGCGCTGGTCACCCTGCTGCTGATCGCGGTCGCCATGGTCATCGGGGCCAGCATTGGCCTGTGGCGGGCGCGTGTCGTCGAGATGACCCAGATGCCCGAGCTGGTCGCGATGCTGCACAGCTTCGTCGGCCTGGCGGCCGTGCTGGTCGGGTTCAACTCCTACCTCAGCACCGAGGGCCTGACGGGTTCGCTGGCCACGATCCACAACGTCGAGGTCTTCCTCGGGGTGTTCATCGGTGCGGTGACGTTCACCGGCTCGATCGTGGCGTTCCTCAAGCTGAGCGCTCGCATCAAGTCCTCGCCGCTGATGCTGCCCGCCCGGCACTGGCTCAACCTCGCGGCGGTGCTCGTCTCCACCGGCCTGCTCGCGTGGTTCGTGGCCTCGCACTCGGTCGTGCCGCTGCTCGTGATGGCGGCGATCGCGCTGGCGTTCGGGTGGCACCTGGTGGCCTCGATCGGCGGCGGCGACATGCCGGTGGTCGTCTCCATGCTCAACAGCTACTCCGGGTGGGCGGCCGCGGCTGCCGGCTTCATGCTCGGCAACGACCTGCTCATCGTCACCGGCGCCCTGGTCGGGTCCTCGGGTGCGATCCTCAGCTACATCATGTGCCGGGCGATGAACCGCTCGTTCGTCTCGGTGATCGCCGGAGGCTTCGGCCAGGAGGTCAGCACCGTCGGCGACAAGGACTACGGCGAGCACCGCGAGGTGCAGGCCGCCGAGGTCGCCGACATGCTCAAGGACGCCTCCTCCGTCGTGATCACGCCGGGCTACGGCATGGCCGTAGCCCAGGCGCAGTACCCGGTGGCAGAGCTGACCTCGCAGCTGCGCAAGAAGGGCGTCAACGTGCGGTTCGGGATCCACCCCGTGGCGGGCCGACTGCCCGGGCACATGAACGTCCTGTTGGCCGAGGCCAAGGTTCCCTACGACATCGTCCTGGAGATGGACGAGATCAACCCCGACTTCCCCGACACCGATGTGGTGCTGGTCATCGGCGCCAACGACACCGTCAACCCCAGCGCCACCGACGAGCCGAGCAGCCCCATCGCGGGCATGCCCGTGCTGGAGGTGTGGAAGGCCCGCAACGTGGTGGTGTTCAAGCGGTCCATGGCGACGGGCTATGCCGGAGTGCAGAACCCGCTCTTCTACAAGGAGAACAGCCAGATGCTCTTCGGCGACGCCAAGGACCGGGTCGAGGACATCATCAAGGCCCTCTGACCCCCTGCTCCGGGGGGAGCCGTCAGGGCAGGGGATGGCCGGAGTCGGCGACGACGTCGAACTCGTTGCCCTCCGGGTCGGCCATGACCTGCCACCAGATGCCGAGCTCGTCGAGGAGGTCCAGCACCGGGTGCCCGACCCGCCGGCCGCCGCGCGACTCCAGCTCGTCGACGAGCGAGGGCACGCCCCGCTCGAGCGGTGGGTGGATGTCGAGGTGGCTGCGGTTCTTGCCGACCTTGGGCTCGGACACCCGCTGGAGGATGAACACCGGCCCGGGCGGCTCCCCCTCGCGTGGCACCAGCACCTCGAAGTCCTCGAGGGAGCCGGCCGGCTCGTAGCCCAGCGCCGCGCACCAGAACGGCACGAGGGCCTTGGGGTCGAGGCAGTCGAGGACGACCGAGAGTCTCATGGACCCACCGTGGCAGAGGGCTCGGCCGATCCGCAGGCGAAAGGCGGGGTATGCGGGGTGGCCGCCACCCGGCATACCCCGCCCTTGGGTGGCTGAGGTCGGCGTCCTCAGGTGCTGGTCATGCTCGGCAGCTCACCTTCCCTGGCCCGCCCGTGCAGGCGGCTGCTGCGGTAGCTGTAGGCGAAGTAGACGACAAAGCCGATCATCATCCACACGACGAAGCGCAGCCATGTCTCCAGACTGAGGTTGAGCATCAGGTACAGGCAGATCAGCGCCGACACGATGGGCAGGAACGGCACCAGCGGTACCCGGAACGCCCGCTTGAGGTCGGGGCGCTGGCGCCGCAGGATGACCACGGCGATCGACACCAGCGTGAACGCGGCCAGCGTGCCGATGTTGACCATCTCCTCGAGCTTGCCGATCGGGGTCAGCGACGCGACGAGGGCGATGAACAGACCCAGGGAGATGGTGATGCGAAGCGGGGTACCGGTCCTGACGTGGGTCCTGCCCAAGGCTGGCGGCAGCAACCAGTCGCGACTCATCGCGAAGACCACCCTGGTGGCGCCGATCAGGAGCGTCATGATGACCGTGGTCAGGCCCGCCACGGCGCCGGCCGCGATGAGCGTGGCGTAGCCGCTCTTCCCGACCGACTCGAACGCAGACGCGAGCGCGGCCTTGGGGTCGATCTGGTCGTAGGGGACCATCCCGGTGATGACGGCGGCGACGCCCATGTAGAGCAGCGTGCAGATGACCAGAGAGGCGATGATGCCGATGGGAAGGTCCCGCTGGGGGTTCTTGGCCTCTTCAGCGGTGGTGGCGACGACGTCGAAGCCGATGTAGGCGAAGAAGACGATCGACGCTCCGGTGACGATGCCCAGAACCCCGAAGGTGACCGGCTCGATGCCGAAGAGGACCTGGATCAGTGGCGCGTGAATGCCCTGGGCCGACTCGGCGGCCTGCGACGGCGGGATGAATGGCGAGTAGTTCGCCGTGTTGACGTAGCCGACGCCCGCGATGATCACGAACAGCACGATGAAGACCTTGATGCCGACGAGAACCAGGTTGACCCGCATCGACTCCTTGATGCCGACCGACACCAGGAGGGTGATGCAGGCAACCAGCAGAAAGGCGAGCAGGTCGAAGTGCGAGCCGGAGGCCAAGGAGTCGGGCCAGTTGAAGCCGAGCTGGCTGAGCAAGAGGTCGGCGTACTGCGACCAGCCCTGGGCCACCACGCTCGCGCCGAGCATGAGCTCGAGCAGGAGGTCCCAGCCGATGATCCAGGCGACCAGCTCGCCCAGCGACGCGTAGGAAAACGTGTAGGCCGACCCGGAGACGGGCACCGTGGAGGCGAACTCGGCGTAGCACAGCGCGGCGAGCCCGCAGCAGACGGCGCCGACCACGAACGAGATGATGATGGACGGGCCGGCGTACTGCTGCGCGGCCCGGCCGGTGACCGTGAAGATGCCGGCGCCGACGATGACGCCGACGCCGAAGACCGTCAGGTCGAGGGCGGAGAGCCGCTTCTTGAGCTGGTACTCCGGCTCGTCGGTCTCTCGGATCGACTGCTCGACCGACTTGGTACGCATGAGGCTCACGGCGAGCCTCCTCCCCGGGGAATCGGGTGAAGTCGCCCCCGGGGCGACCCGGACGGCCCAACGCTAGCGCCGATGGTCGGTCTGCGCCCCTTGCGCGCTCAGCGCCCTCGGTCCTCCCCGCGGGGCGGCCGCGGGAGGCGGTAGCCGATGGGGCCGGTGTCGGCCTCGCGGTCGGACCCGGGGTCGCGCAGGTCGGGACTGCGGTAGAGCGAGCCGTCCGGTACGTCGCCGTCCGGCGCCGGGCGGATGGGGATGGCGGTGGAGTGGTCGGCGCCGTACCGAGGGTCGTCCCACCCGGCATACGGCTCGGGCACCACGGTGCCCTCGCCGCCCAACGGCTCGCTCAGCCGGATCCGGTCCGAGACCCGGAAGATCTCGGCGCAGATCGCGCGGTAGTGGTGGTCCGGGTCGGGCACCCAGCTGACCTCGCGCAGCGCCTGGTCCTGGCCCGCGCTCTCCATGACGAAGCGGCCGTACCCGAGCGCCCGCCCGGGGATCGAGCGGGTGTAGGACATGTCGGTGACCTTGGACAGCGGCATCATCGACACCTTGCGCGTGAGGAAGCCGTAGAACAGCAGCAACCGCTTGTCCGTCGCTACGAACCAGTCGTGCCGCCACTCCGCGATCTCGTATGCGGCGCGGCCGAGGACCGCGAACCAGGCCCACCAGAGCAGCGTGCTCAGCAACCCGAGAGCCGGCGGGATGGTGGCATCCACCCACAGGGCGAGCGCGCCTCCGGCCAGAGCGCTCAGGACCGGCTCGGCGACCTTGCCCCAGTGCTGGTGCACCGCGGTGACCAGGCGCTCGCCATCGAGCAGGTAGCGGTCCAGCTCCCTGTGATGACCCGCCGGCGGCATCGCTCCCTACCTGCGCAGCAGGGCGTCGAAGAACTGGCCGATGCCCTTGCCGCCGTCGACGAGGATCGAGCCTGAGGTCCTGACGATGTCGGCGGCGCGGTCGGGGGAGGTGAAGATCGCGTAGATGGCGAACGCGACGAGGATCCACAGCAGGATCTTCTTCACGCGCGGCATGTCGTCTCCTAGAGCTGTTGCGGGCACGCGGTGGGGGAGCCGCGCGGGCATGGAGTTCACCATCGTGCCGTCTGCGGCGCGGCGGCGCCGAGAGGCGCGCCGGACCCGCTGCCCCAGGTGATGGCCCGGGTCGAGCCGTTCCGCCCGTTGTAGTCGGCCCTTGGGCCGCGCGCGGCGGTCGCCAGCCGGCCGCGCGGCATACCGCGGCAGGTCAGACCAGGCCGTAGAGCCGGTCGCCGGCGTCGCCCAGCCCGGGCACGATGTAGCCGTTCTCGTTGAGGCGCTCGTCGACGGCGCCGGTGACGAGGGTGATCGGCACGTTGAGGTTGGCCACCTCCTCCTCGAGGTGCTTGATGCCCTCGGGGGCGGCGAGGAGGGTGACCGCCGTGATGTCATCGGCTCCCCGCTCGACGAGGTAGCGGATGGTCATCGCGAGCGTGCCGCCCGTGGCGAGCATGGGGTCCAGCACGTAGCACTGCCGGCCCGAGAGGTCGTCGGGGAGGCGGTTGGCGTAGGTGACCGCCTCGAGCGTCTCCTCGTTGCGCTGCATGCCCAGGAAGCCGACCTCGGCGCTCGGCAGCAGCCGGACCATGCCCTCGAGCATCCCGAGCCCGGCGCGGAGGATGGGGACCACCAGCGGCTTCGGGGTACTCAGCTTGATGCCGGTGGTCGGGGCCACCGGCGTCTCGATCTCGAAGGGCTCCACCCGCACCTCGCGGGTGGCCTCGTAGGCGAGCAGCGTCACCAGCTCCTCGGCGAGCCTGCGGAAGGTCGGCGAGTCGGTCCGCTTGTCTCGCAGGTAGGTCAGCTTGTGGGCGATCAGCGGGTGGTCGGCAACGTGGACGCGCATACGCGAAACTTAGCGCGTGACATCGACACGCGGTCCAGCGGCCGATCCCCGGTATGCCGCATGGATGGGCCATGCGCTGGACCTCGCCACGGCGGCGGCTGGGAACGGCGACGTGCCGGTCGGGGCGGTGGTGGTCTCGCCTGCGGGGGAGGTGATCGGCGAGGGCCGCAACCTGCGCGAGGTCGAGGGCGACCCCACCGCGCACGCGGAGATCGTCGCCCTGCGCGAGGCCGCCCGCAAGACGGGGGAGTGGCGGCTGGAGGGCTGCACCCTCGTGGTGACCCTCGAGCCCTGCCCGATGTGCGCCGGCGCCCTGGTCCTGTCGCGGGTCTCGACGCTGGTGATGGGGGCGTGGGATCCCAAGATGGGGGCCTGCGGCTCGGTCTGGGACATCGTTCGCGACCGCCGGGCGACGCACCGGGTGGAGGTCATCAGCGGGGTGCGCGAGGCCGAGTGCTCGCAGGTCCTCCTCGACTTCTTCGCCGGCCACCGCGCCTGACTGGCGCCGCGGCGACCGCCGGCACAGCCCTCGCACAGGAACCGTCCAGACTGCTTGTGCACACTTGGCTGCATGAGCGCCCTCTTCGACCACGTTCTCGGGGCACCGGCCTGGCTCGTCTACGTGATCGTGGGCCTCGCCGTGTTCGCGGAGGACGCGCTGTTCGTGGGCTTTGTCCTGCCTGGGGAGACCCTCGCGATCCTCGGCGGCGTGACCGCGAGCCTGGGCCACACCGCATACCCGTGGGTGGTCGCCATCGTCGTCGTCGCGGCGGTCATCGGCGACTCGGTGGGCTTCGAGATCGGCCGCAGCGTCGGCCCCCGGGTCATGGGGCACCGTGTCTTCGACCGCCGCCGGGCCCGCCTCGAGGAGGCGCAGGACTTCCTGCGGCGCCGCGGCGGGGCTGCCGTCTTCCTCGGGCGCTGGACCGCGTTCTTCCGGGCGGTGATGCCCGCGCTCGCCGGTCTGAGCGAGATGCGCTACCGCGTGTTCCTCCCGTGGAACGCCGTCGGCGGCATCGCCTGGGGCGTGACGGTCGTGACGGCCGGCTACCTCGCGGGCGCCTCCTACCAGCGGGTCGAGCGGTGGCTCGGCGGGGGCGCGGCGGCTGTCGTGGCCGCGATCGCGGTGGTGGCCATCGTGGTCTGGGCAGTCCGCCGGCGCAGCTCCGAGGCGTCGTCGACCTGAGCCGGACCAGGCTCGCCCGGCTTGGCTGGCGTGGCTCCAGCCTGCGCTGAGGCGATTTCATCAGTGGTCACCCGCTCTAGTACCCTGCTCGGCGGTGGCGTGTCCGAGCGGCCTAAGGAGCACGCCTCGAAAGCGTGTGACGGGGTAACCCGTCCGTGGGTTCAAATCCCACCGCCACCGCCAGCCAGTCCATTCACCAGCGGAGACGCCGGTCGCCCTCAACGAAGGCGACCGGCGTCTTTGTCTTCTCTCTCAATGTCAGTCTCAGCTGTGCCCAAGGCGGGGCGCGGTCCGGGATCGTGGGTTGTCGTGTGGTCCAACCAGGCGTTCACCAACGGCTAGGTTGACCTCCGTGGCAGAGATCTCTCGTCGTGCGGTGGTTGCCCTACTGGGTGCCGGCGCCGTGGCCGCGGGCGCGGGGTATGGCCTCAAGGCGGCTGGTTCACCCGTGGGCCCGAGCGAGGCCGAGCCCGGCGGCGACAACCCGATCCGGGCGGAGAACCGCAGAGCGGGCAGCCGGGACTGGAAGATCGGGGCGGGCTCGACCGTCGCGGCCGACGATCTCGGCCGGCAGATCAAGGGCTACGCCTCTGCCGTCAGCGTGAATCTCGGGGAGTCGATCGACTTCCACGTCTCCACGCACCCGGCCCGTCCATACACCGTGACCGTCTACCGCATGGGTGACTACAGCGGTCGCGGCGCCCGTCAGGTCGCCGAGAGTCCGACACTGCCCGGCGTCACGCAGGCCGACCCGGTCACCGCGCACGACACCGGCGCGATCACCTGCGCCTGGGATGCCACGTGGTCATTGACGGTGCCTCTGGAGTGGACCTCGGGCAGCTACTTGGCCGCCTTCACCACAGACGACGGCCACCGCAGCTACACGCCGTTCGTCGTGCGCCACGACGGGCGGCCTGCCGACTTCCTGGTGATCCTGCCCTTCTCCACCTACCAGGCGTACAACCAGTGGCCGCTCGACGGTCGGGTCGGGAAGAGCCTGTACAACGGCTACGGCACAGGGGGCGACGGCGGCGGCGAGGCCGAAGCCGGGTCGCGGCACGCGGACCCGCACGGCGTGCCGATCAGCTACGGCGCCCGAGCGCGCAAGGTCAGCTTCAGCAGGCCGTACGCCGTGGTGGGGCTGCCGCTGCAAGCCGACCTGGACTACGACTTCATCCAATGGGCCGAGCGCAGCGGATACGACATCACGTACTCGACGAGCGTTGACCTGCATGGGGGACGGGTTGACGCGTCGCTGTACCGCGCGCTGGTCTCGTCGGGGCATGACGAGTACTGGTCGCGACAGATGCGCGACACGGTCTCGGCCGCCGTGCAGAACGGCACACACGTGGCGTTCATGGGCGCAAACAACGTGTACTGGCACGTCCGCTTCGAGCCGGACCCGCAGACGCCCGGCCGTGATCGCCTGGTCTGCTACAAAGCCGACCCGGACCCCGCAGCGGACTCCAGTGGCCCGACCCGCCAGTGGCGTCTCGTCGCGCCGCACAGTCGACACGCCGAACAAAGCCTGGTCGGGGTGCAGTACAACGGGATTCCGAAGGCTGAGGGCCCGCTCGTGGTCCGCTCCGCGGACCACTGGATCTGGGCCGGGAGCGGGGTCAAGGATGGCGACCAGATCCCTCGCATCGTCGGCGGCGAGGCGGACGGGTGGGACACCGGCGCGCCGGCGCCGGTCAGCGCACACCACACGCTGCTGGCCGCGTCGCCCTACACCGCACTTGGCGCCGGGAACCCGCATCGGGTCCAGCACGCCAGCCTGTACGAGACCGCGGCCGGGTCGATCGTGTTCGCCGCCGGAACCTTCAACTGGGCGCTGGGCCTCAACCGGCCGGGATATGCCGACGAGCGGATCCAGCGGGCCACCGCGAACCTGTTCAACCGGCTGCGCCGACCCTCGGCGTGAAGGACGTCGACTCCCGAACCCCACCACCCGACCGGTGGTCGAGCAGCGCACCAACGGCCGTCGGCACGGCGAGAAACAGGACCTTGACGCCGTTCGGCCCGGGCACCGGGACAAGCAGCACGAAGGCGAGCAGGAAACCGAAGGCGATGGCGGAAACCCTGGCGCGTGTGTCGCGCTCTGCCGTGGCGACCACAACAAGGGCAGCGACCGCCGACCACCACGGCGAGCAGACGTCGATCACGCGCAGCACCAACGGGCCGGGTGGCGTCGAGGTGTACTCGGCATACGCGGCACCACCGACCACAAGAGCGCCGGCGAGGAGCTCCGCCCCCCACGCGGCTCCCAACGTCTTGAGCCACAAGCGCTTCGTGACGCCAGCCGTCGGCGCCCTCCGGGCGCGATGACGCATCCACAATGCGACAGCAAGCCAGAACAGCCCCAGGACGACATACGTGACGGCCCAGCTGATTCGGGCCTGGAAGCCGCCTTGGTACGCCCAGTCGTTGCGACCTACGTTGTGCGAGGCGAGGGCAAGGAGGTAGACCGGGGACGAGTGCGCGCTCTGGCCGCCGCCGGCCGGCCCGATCGCGGCCCCGGCCAGGGGAGCCACGGTCATCGTTCCCGCCGCGACGAGGGTGAGCAGCGCCCGGCTGTGCATCTGCCCCTGCGCCCCGAGTGGCCGACCGGGCTGCCGCTCGTCATCCGGCTCGGGATCTTCGCCCGACTCCCGCTGTGACCCCATGATCCCGGGGACACTACGGCACGGCGTGGTTCACATCCCACC
>DASULG010000320.1:0-4890 GCA_036278335.1 Pedococcus sp. | reverse complement strand
GTCAACAAGCCGGCTGACGCTCTGGTCTTCCCCGCCCCCGACGGCGGCTACCTGCGCAATGGCAACTGGCGCGCCAGAAGCGGGTGGACAGCCGCCACGAAGGAGCTGGGCCTGGAGGGCATCACGCCCCACGACCTGCGTCGCACCTTCGGGTCGTTGGCACGCTCAGCCGGGGCAGACCTTCGGTGGATCCAGCGCGCGATGGGCCACGAGTCCATCACGACGACGGCCCGCATCTATGCGCACCTCTATGACGACGAGCTGGACGTCGTGGCGGCGGCGCTCGACCGCATCAACACGCTCGCGAAGGGACGGGGTGGGCCGGCGTGATGGAGCGCTTCTCGATCGCCATGTGCGCATTTGGTGCGCACGGAGGCTCCCTGGGGCTGGTCACGGTCGCTCTGGTGGGGCTCCTGACCACCCTCGCGCAGGCGGTCTGCACCGTCTCTGACCAGCAGAAACGCCCCCCGGCGGACCGGGGGGCGTTGTCTGAGCCGCCTATCGGAATCGAACCGATGACCTATTCATTACGAGTGAATCGCTCTGGCCGACTGAGCTAAGGCGGCAGGTGCCCGAGGACACGTCGCACGAGTATACGGATGCGCCCGCCAATCGCCGAACCGGATCAGCACTTCAGCCCGTCGCGGGGGACGGTCTTCTTCACGTAGTACGCATCGATGGCGTCATCGACGCACTTGTTGCTGCGGGTGTAGGCCGTGTGGCCGTCGCCGTCGAAGGTGATCAGCGAGCTGTTCGCCAGCTGGTCGTTGAGCCGGACGGACCACTCGTAGGGGGTCGCTGGGTCCCGCGTGGTGCCGACCACGACGATGGGTCCGCTGCCCTGGGCTGACACCTTCGCGGGCTTGTTGTCGCTCCGGATCGGCCAGTACCCGCACGGCAGGGAGCTCCACGCCAGGAACGGGCCCCAGGTCGGTGCCGTCTTGGTGAAGTCCTGAGCCTCTGTCTGATAGACGCTCAGGTCAGCGGTGTCCGGCTTGTCGAGGCAGTTGACCGCATAGATGACCTCCATGATGTTGCCGGTGTAGCGGCCCTGGGCGTTGCGCCGCGCGTACGCGTCCGCCAGCTGCATCAGGGCCTTGCCGTCATGGTCGTTGACCGCAGCCCGCAGCGCGTCCGTGAGCGTGCCCCACGAGCCCTGGTCGTACATGGCGGCCGCGATGCCCAGCGACCCCCAGCCCTCGGTCAGCTCAGGGGCCAGGGGGTCGCCCGACGGGAGGGGGTTGGCGTCCAGGCCCTTGAGGAAGCTGCGCATCCCCTCCATGACCTGGTCGACCGAGTCGCCGAGGGGACAGCCGCCCTCGCTGATGCAGTCCTTGGCCCAGGCCCGGGTGGCAACCTCGAAGCCGGCGGCCTGGCCCTCGTTGACCTGCGCCGACGTCAGGTCAGGGGGCACGACCCCGTCGAGCACGAACTGCCCGACGAGCTTCGGGAACAGGTCGGCATAGACCGTCCCGAGGTACGTGCCGTAGGACTTGCCGAGGTAGCTGAGCTTGGCGTCTCCGAGGGCAGCCCGCAGGATGTCCATGTCCTTGGCGGCGTCGACCGTGGAGACATGGCCGAGAAGTGGGCCCGCATTCGCCTTGCAGGCGGCTGCGAAGGACTGCGCGGTGCTCGCGAAGCTCTTCTCCTCCTCGGGGGTGTCGGGGGTCGGGTCCGCACCCAGGAACTGGTCGAGCTGGCGGTCGTCGACGCAGTTGATCGGGTCGGACCGGCCGACACCCCGGGGGTCGAACCCGACGATGTCGTAGCGCTGGCGCACGGGTTTGCCCACGATGAAGTCGGCTGCACGGGCGTAGTCCACTCCGGAGCCGCCAGGGCCGCCAGGGTTGACGACCAGGGACCCGAGCCGGCTCTTCTGCCGGGTGGCCGGCACGCGCAGCACCTTGACGGTGATGGTGTCGCCGTCCGGCTGGTCGTAGCTCAGGGGCACGGTGAGGTCTGCGCACTGACCGCCCTGGCACTTGGACCAGCTCAGGTTCTGCCCGTAGTAGCGGGTGAGAGCCTCAGAGCCGCTCGGTGGCGTCTGCGGCGTCTTCGGCGTGGACGCCCCCGCATCGGGCTCGACGCTCGGGCCGCCCCCGATCAGCGTGCAGCCGGAGAGCCCAAGCGCCAGTGCCAGCGCGGCCGCCGCCAGTGGCCGTCCCGTCAGTCTCATGCAGCGACCGTATCCCGGCCGGACGCAGGGATGCCCGCCGACTCGGCCTTCGGGAGGCGGGCGCGTGGGGCCGGCGCGCGATACGGGCTCGCGGGTCAGTGCGAGCCACTGGGAGGCTCGGCGGGCACCGCGGGGCTCGGTGCGGGTCAGTCAGGAAGGCGCAGGGACAGCGCCATGGCCTCGAGCGCGAGCAGCGGGTTGACGTTGAGGTCGATCCGCTCGCGCGCGGTGCCGATGGCGTCCATGGCGTGAAGGAGCTGCTCAGGCGACATCGCCTGGGCCAGCAGCTGGACGCCGGCCAGGTTGTCCTGGTTGACCAGGCCCACGGGGGCACCGGTGTGCAGGACGAGCGCGTCGCGGTAGATCGAGAGCAGGTCGAGCAGCGAACGGTCGAGGACGTCGCGCGAGTACCGGGTGGCCCGGGCCTTCTGCTCCCTCTCCAGGGCCGCGATCTGCGAGCGGATGTGCGGCGGCTGGGTCCGTGCGGACGGGTCGGCGCCGAGCGTCTCCATCAGCCGCTGCCGTTCGGCCGTGTCCCGCTCGGCCGAGGCCGCGCCGGACTCGTCCTCGGCGATCTTGGCGAGGTCGGCGGCGGCCTCGACGGCGTGGCCCACCCCCCGGATCTTCCCCGCGAGTGCGATGACGTCGCGTCGGCGGATCCGGGCTCCCTCGTCGCGAGCCAGCCGCCGGGCGAGGCCCACGTGGCTCTGCGCCGCCCGCGCGGCATACATGGCCATGGGCGCGTCGATGCCGTCCCTGCGCTGGAGCAGGTCGGCCACCGCCTCCACGGGTGGGGTGCGCAGGCGCACATGGCGCGAGCGGGAGCGGATCGTGATGATGACGTCCTCGACGGAGGGGGCACACAGGATCCAGACCGTGCGGGGGGTGGGCTCCTCCAGCGCCTTGAGCAGCGCGTTCGCCGGGGCGTCGGAGAACGCCGTCAGCCGGTCGGCGTCCTCGATGATGATGATCCGCCAGCGACCGACCGACGGTCGCAGGGCGGCGAGCTGGACGAGGTCACGGACGAGGGCCACCTTGATGGAGAGCCCCTCGGTGGCGATGACGTCGACGTCGGCGTGCGACCCGTCGATCGCGGTGCGGCACTCGCGGCACTCGCCGCACCCTCCCTCGGGGCACTGCAGCGCCGCCGCGAACGCCCGGGCGGCCACGGAGCGCCCGGACCCCGGGGGGCCGGTCAGCAGCCACGCGTGGGTCATCGCGCTCGGGTCGGTGGCGGCCCGCTGGAGCGTGGCGATCGCCGTCTCCTGGCCGATGACGTCCCGCCAGACAGTCACGGCGCCACCAGGCCCAGCCGCTCGAGACGGCCCATGACCTCGGCGTGGATCTGCTCGGGCGGCTGCGTGCCGTCGACGACGAGGTAGCGCTGTGGGTTGCCACGGGCCATGGCGAGGAAGTGCTGCCGGATCGCCTCGTGGAAGGTGTCTTCCTCGGACTCGAGCCGGTCGTGGACATCACCGCGCCGCCGGCGACCCTCCTCGGCGCTGATGTCGACCACCACGGTCAGGTCGGGCACGAGGTCCTCGACCGCCCACATGTTGAGGTCGTGGACCTCCTGGGCCCCCAGCGCGCGTCCGGCCCCCTGGTAGGCGACGGAGGAGTCCGTGTAGCGGTCGCTGATGACCACGTCGCCGCGCTGGAGAGCGGGCCGGATCAGCGTCTCGACGTGGTGCGCCTTGTCGGCCGCGAAGAGCAGGGCCTCAGCGCGCGGGCTCACGTGCTCGCCGTGGAGCACGAGGTCGCGGATCTGCTGGCCCAGCGGCGTGCCCCCGGGCTGGCGGGTCACCGTGACCTGGCGCCCCTCGCGGCACAGGGCGTCGCGCAGCAGCGCCACCTGGGTGGACTTGCCAGCCCCGTCGCCGCCCTCGAAGACGATGAAGAGTCCGTGGGTCACGCGAGGAGCCTATGCCAGCGCCCCGACAGACCGAGCCGGCCGCTCAGACGGCAGACTCCGCGCGGTCGACGCGCCGGTGGAAGCGCATGCCAAAGGCGCCCCCGAGCATGGCCCCGACGAGGGTCACCGCCAGCGTGGCGACCAGGGCCACGATTCCGCCGGTGGTGAGGTCGCCCTGCCTGACCGGGATCCGCGGGAAGCTGTCCAGCGCGCTCAGCACGTCGTACTTCGCGCCGGCCGCCGCCGCGACGGCAGCCACGAGGACGGCGATGACGACAGCCCAGATCCACACGGCGAGCCCCTGGCGCATGCCGCTGAAGCGCGCCATCCGGCCGGCGACGTAGCCGCCGCAGAAGTAGGAGATGAACAGGATCACGGCCAGGCCGATGCCGCCGGCGATCCCGATCGTCTGGACGTTCTCGGAGGCCTGCGCCGCGGCCTGGTCCACCGTCGCGCCCTTGGAGACGCCCACGGCCGCACCGACCGCAGCGAGGAGTGCGGTGAGCAGCACAGCGAGACCCATGGCGCTCAGCCACCCGAAGAAGGCCGAGCCCCACTTGATGCCGCCGTAGGCCGCCCTCGCCGAGATCGTCTGCGGGTAGTCCTCGCGCGGGCGGTCGGTGTCATCGCGCCACTTGTCCTGGTCGTTAACGGTCATGCTGCGCCTCCTGGTGCTGTGGGCTGCCAGGCCAACCGATCGCCAACCTGCGCAGCCCCGCTGTCTCGCCTGCACAGAATGCCCCCATTCCGGCTGCGCGCAAACCGGGACCGTCGTCGAGCGGTGTCATGATGCGGGGCATGG
>DASULG010000319.1:0-8817 GCA_036278335.1 Pedococcus sp. | reverse complement strand
GGTGACCCGGCGGATGGGCGAGCTCGGCGGCATCACGACGATGCTGCCGACCGAGGACGCGCAGTGGGTGGGCGCCGAGCTCACCCGCCGCTTCGGGCTGCCCCTGTGGTCGTTCACGCTCTCCGCGACCGACGCCAACCGCTGGGCGATCCGGCTCGCCCGGCTGGCGACCGGCCGGCCCAAGATCCTCGTCTTCGGCTACTGCTACCACGGCTCGGTGGACGAGGCGTTCGCCCTGCCCGGGCCCGACGGCAAGACCGAGAGCCGGCCCGGGAATGTCGCTCCCCCGGTCGACCTCGACCTGACCACCCGCTCCGTCCCGTGGAACGACCTCGACGCCGTCGAGAAGGCCCTGGCCCACGGCGACGTGGCGGCGATCCTGACCGAGCCGGCGCTGACGAACATCGGCATCGTGCTGCCCGAGCCCGGGTTCATGGAGGGCCTGCGCGACCTGGCGAGCAGGTACGGCACGCTGCTGATGATCGACGAGACCCACACCTTCTCGGCGGGTGCCGGCGGCGCGACCCGGGCCTGGGCCCTTGAGCCCGACATCTTCGTCATCGGCAAGTCCATCGGCGGCGGCATCCCGTCCGGCGCCTACGGCATCAGCCGGGAGGTGGCCGCCGCCATCACCCGGCACACCGAGGCGGGCGATGCCGACATCGTCGACGTCGGCGGCGTGGGAGGCACCCTGGCGGGCAACGCGCTCTCGACCGCTGCCATGCGGGCCACCCTCGGCGAGGTGCTCACCGAGGAGGCGTTCGAGCACATGACCGCCCTCGCCACGGACTTCACCGCCGGGGTCCAGGCCACCCTCGACGAGCTCGACGTGCCCTGGTCGATCAGGCAGCTCGGCGCCCGCGCGGAGTACCGCTTCGCCCGACCGGCGCCGACCACCGGGGAGGCCTCCGCGGCCGCCGCTGACGACCAGCTCGACGCCTACATGCACCTGGCGATGGTCAACCGGGGCATCCTCATGACGCCGTTCCACAACATGGCGCTCATGTGCCCCGAGACCCAGGCCACGGACGTCGCGCGCCACACCGAGGTCTTCCGCGAGGTGGTCGGGGCCCTCTTCGGCTGAGGTCGCCACCCCTGAGGGTCGCCACCTCTGAGTCCCGGTACTGCCGAGGGTCGCTACTCCTGAGGGCTCAGAGCCGCGCCCGGCGCCGCCTCCACCAGCCGGTGCAGGGCGGAGACCTGGCTGGGGTCGCCGAACACGATCAGCGTGCTGCCCGGCTCGACCACGGTGGCCGGTGGCGGGTTCGGCACGAAGGCGCCCTGGTGCGGCATCCGCACGGCCAGCAGCTGCGCCCCAGACCGGCCGCCGACGTCGACCTGGCCCACGGACTGCCCTGCCAGCGTCGAGCCGTGGGGCACGTGGACCTGCTCGATGCGGTAGTCGATCTCCTCGTCGTGCATCACGACGTCGAGGAACTCCGCGACATCGGGATGCAGTGCGAAGGAGGCCATCCGGCGGCCACCGATGAGCTGCGGGTTGACCGCGCGGGTGGCGCCGGCGAGGACCAGCTTGGCCTTCGAGTCCACCGTGCGGGCCCGGGCCACGATGACCAGGTCCTTGCGCAGCGCCCGCGCCGAGAGCGTCAGGTAGACGGTGTTGGCGTCCTGCTCGAGGGCGGCGATGAGGGCCCGCGCCCGCTGGATGCCGGCCTCGCGCAGGGTGTCGTCGTCGAGCGCGTCGCCGACCAGGTGGGGCACCTCGACCCCCACCAGGCGCTCCGGGTCGCTGTCGATGACCACGACCTCGTGACCGGTGGCCAGCAGGTGCGCGGCCGCCGCTCGTCCGACCCGGCCGTACCCGCAGATGATGATGTGCCCGCTCAGGTCGGAGATCTGCTGGTCCATTCGACGCCTCTCCAGGTACTCGCGCAGGTGGCCCTCGGTCACGGCCTCCACCAGAATCCCGAGGTTGTACAGGACGGTGCCCACTCCCAGCAGGATCAGCACCATCGTGAAGACCATCCCTGCCGGGGAGAGCGGCCGCACCTCCCGGTAACCGACTGTCGCGACAGTCGTCACCGTCTGGTAAGTCGCCTCCAGCGGCGTGAAACCGAGCACGGTGTAGCCGACCGTGCCGAAGACGATGACCGCCGCCAGCGCGCCCAGCGCGATCCAGACGCGGAACAGGGCCCCGCGCCCGCTCGCGACTCCGACGAGCAGGGCGCGCCGCCGGGCACTGAGGCTGGGATCCGCCACTCACTCATCCTCCCAGTGGGGGGAGCACATATCCCTCGATCGGCTGACGTACTGCCCGCCCCCGGCAGGCGCTGCCATCCGCTGGGCGCAAGGCTTCCGGCCGCCCGATGACAGCCCGCTTGGCCGCGCGTAGCGTCGAGCGGTGGACCACTTCACAGGGAAGCGGGCCGGGCCAGATGGAGGGTTTTGCCGTGTTCATTCAGATCATCCAGGGAAAGTGCATCAACGCCGACCGAATGCACCAGCTCACCGACGAGTGGCGCGAGACTCTCGGTACGACGGCCGAGGGCTGGCTCGGTGGCACCTATGGGATCACCGACGACGGTGAGTTCGTCGGCGTCGTGCGCTTCGAGTCGAAGGAGGCTGCGGCGCGCAACTCCGCCAGGCCGGAGCAGGGCGAGTGGGCGAAGAAGATGCAGGCGTGCTTCGACGGTGACGTCACCTTCCACGACTGCGACGACGTGAGCATGTTCCTCAACGGCGGGGCCGACGACGCGGGCTTCGTGCAGCTCATCCAGGGCAAGCTCACCGACCCGGAGCGCTTCCGCCACTACATGGAACAGCCGATGGACACGCTCCAGCAGTCCCGGCCCGACATGATCGGCGGCACCATCGCGATCGACAAGGACGGCTACTTCACCGAGACGATCTTCTTCCGCAGCGAGGCCGAGGCCCGCGAGGGGGAGCGCAAGGAGATGCCCGCCGACATGCAGCGCGAGTACGAGGACGAGATGGCCCAGGTCCAGGGGCTGCGCTACCTCGACCTGCACCACCCCTGGTTCGCCAGCAAGGCCTGAGGACCGGTATGCCGCGGGGGCACCGAACGGTGCCGCCGCGGCATACCGAGCGGTGCCGCCGCGGCATACGGGCACCGCGGCATACGGGCTCATCGCTGGGCGGGCGCCCCGAACGGTTCGTAGCAGTCGTAGGTCTCGTGGCGGACGACGAGGCCGTCCTTCACGGTCAGGAACCCCGCCATGTGCGCGGTCAGGCGGGTGCCCGCGGCCAGCGCTCCCACGCCGTGCGCCATCACTGCCGTCCACGTCGACTGGACGGCCACGCGGTCTCCTTCGACCAGCAGGCCGTGCACGTCGATGTCCTGCTCGGCGAGCAGGGACTTGCCGGAGACGAAGTCGGCCACCATGACGTCCAGGCCGTGGGTGCGGCCGTGTGGCGCCATCGGGCTGGGGTGCTCCACGAACACGGCGTCGGGGTGGAGCACGGCGCGCAGGGCCGACTCCGTGGAGTCGATGTCCGCGACGACCGCGAAGTAGGCACGGACAGCGTCGGCAGGGCTGGTGCTCACCTTCTCGACGGTACCGCCTCGTCGGCCAGCGCACCGGGCGAGCTGTGACGAAGGGTCTCGTCCCGCAGGTGCGAGGTCTTCCAGTTCGCCACCAGGACGAAGGAGACCACGACCAGCAGGGCCCAGGACCCGAACTTGCCGACGTGAACCATCGACCAGCCGTCGGCCTGGTCCGGGTACTCGTAGGCCCGGAAGACCGTCGAGATGTTCTCGGCGAGCCACAGGAAGAACCCGATCAGCACGAAGGACAGCGCCAGCGGCATCCGGTAGCGCGCCTGCCCGACCGTGTAGTGCACCCAGGTCCGCCACGTGGCCAGCACCAGCAGCAGGGCCAGCACGGCGCGCACGTCGGGCAGCAGGTGGTGGGTGAGGAAGTTCGCGTACACCGCCGCGGCGAGCACCGCCGTCGGGACCGGCCGGTAGGCGGTCAGCCGCAGGTCGAACAGGCGCCAGGCGCGGGCGATGTACGACCCGACCGCGGCATACATGAAGCCGCTGTAGAGGGGGACGCCGCCGATCTTCGTCAGCGCCTCCTCGGGGTAGGACCACGACCCAAGCCGCACCTTGAGGACCTCGAACACGAGCCCGACCAGGTGGAAGGCCAGCGTGCCGAGCACCTCGCGCCCGGTCTCCAGCCGCAGCGCCCAGAAGGCGAGGGTCGCGACGACCCCGTAGACCAGCAGGGCGTCGTAGCGGGCGATCGGCAGCGGCACGAGCGTGGACAGCGCGAGCCCCGCGAAGATGACCACCGCGAACGCGCACGCCCGCGCCTCCAGCCAGGTGAAGCGCATCAGCTGGGCCACCGCGTGACGGGCATGCCCAGCCGGGCCGAGGCGGCTCACAGGTCGAGCCGCATCAGGTCGTCCGCCGGCTGGAAGCCCAGCCCGCGGTAGAGCGGGAGGGACACCTCGCTCGGGTTGAGCACCACCCGCACCATGCGCTGCTCGCGCGACCAGGCGAGCACCGTGTCCATGAGCAGCCGGCCCACTCCGCGGCGGCGGTGGCCCGGGTCGACCCAGACGTTGGCGACGTAGGCCCAGCGCACGTCGGGCACCCCCGGCCGCGGCATCCGGGTGAAGACCGAGAGGTTGGCCATGCCGACGGCCGTGCCGCCGACGTCGCGGGCGACCCACGCCCTGCGGTGGCAGGCCTGCTGGTCCCACCACTGCCGCATGCGCTCGGGGAAGTCGTCGGTGGCGGCGAAGCCGTGGTCAGCCGACCAGGCCAGCCGCATCCCGGTCAGCTCGCCGAGCTCGCGCTCCCCCGCCTCCAGGACCCGGTATGCCGTGTGCTCCCCCGCCATGCGACGTCACCCTATGCGGCGCGCAGCGGCGTTCGGGGTATTGCCGAGCGCTACCGCGCGCGGCATACCCCCGAACCGGTTGACGGCCGGGGTCAGGCGCTCAGTCGCTCCGTTCCTCAGTGGGTGTGGGCCGGCGACTGGGGCTCGAGCATGTCCGCGCGGCCGGCGCCGAGCACGGTCAGCGGCAGCAGGGTCTTTCCCGTCGGGCCGATCTCGATCTCGGTGTTCATCTGGGGACAGACCCCGCAGTCGAAGCAGGGAGTCCAGCGGCAGTCCTCGACCTCGGTCTCGTCGAGAGCATCCTGCCAGTCGGACCACAGCCACTCCTTGTCGAGGCCCGAGTCGATGTGGTCCCACGGGAGCACCTCGGTCTCGCCGCGCTCGCGCGTGGTGTACCAGGCGACATCCACGGGCAGCTCGGCCAGTGCCTCCTCGGCACAGCGCATCCACCTCTCGTAGGAGAAGTGCTCGCTCCAGCCGTCGAACCGGCCGCCGTCGCGCCACACCGCCTCGATGACCCGGCCGACGCGGCGGTCGCCGCGCGAGAGGAGTCCCTCGACGATCCCGGGCTTGCCGTCGTGGTAGCGGAAGCCGATCGAGGAGCCGTAGCGCCGGTCGGAGCGGATCGCGTCGCGGAGCTTCTCCAGGCGCGCGTCGGTCTCCTCGGCACCGAGCTGGGCGCACCACTGGAACGGCGTGTGGGGCTTGGGCACGAACCCACCGATGGAGACGGTGCAGCGGATGTCGCGCCGACCGCTGACCTGGCGGCCGGTCTCGATGACCTTCTTGGCCAGCTCGGCGATCTGCAGGACATCCTCGTCGGTCTCGGTCGGCAGCCCACACATGAAGTAGAGCTTGACCTGGCGCCAGCCGGCTCCGTAGGCCGCGGCGACGGTGCTGATGAGGTCCTCCTCGGACACCATCTTGTTGATCACCTTGCGGATCCGTTCGCTGCCGCCCTCAGGCGCGAAGGTCAGGCCGGACCGGCGGCCGTTGCGGGTCAGCTCGTTGGCGAGGTCGATGTTGAACGCGTCGACGCGGGTGGACGGCAGCGACAGGCCGGTCTCGGTGCCCTCGTAGCGGTCGGCCAGCCCCTTGGTGATGTCGGCGATCTCGCTGTGGTCCGCGGAGGACAGCGACAGCAGCCCGACCTCCTCGAAACCCGTTGCGGCAAGCCCGCGCTCGACCATCTCGCCGATGCCGGTGATGGACCGCTCCCGCACCGGCCGGGTGATCATGCCCGCCTGGCAGAACCGGCACCCGCGGGTGCAGCCGCGGAAGATCTCGACCGACATGCGCTCGTGCACCGACTCGGCGAGCGGCACGAGCGGCTGCTTGGGGTACGGCCACTCGTCGAGGTCCATCACCGTGTGCTTGGCGATGCGCCACGGCACGCCGGAGGCGCTGGCCGCGGGGGCCACCCTCTTGATCCGGCCGTCGGGCAGGTAGTCGACGTCGTACAGCGAGGGCACGTACACCCCGCCGGTGCGCGCGAGGCGCAGCAGCAGCTCGCGCCGGCCCCCGGGGCGGCCCTCGGCCTTCCAGGCGCCGACGAGGTCGGTGACGGACAGCACGGCCTCCTCGCCGTCGCCGACGATGGCCGCGTCGATGAAGTCGGCGATCGGCTCAGGGTTGAACGCGGCGTGGCCGCCGGCGATGACGATGGGGTCGTCATCGGTGCGTCGGTCGGCGTGCAGCGGGATCCCGGCGAGGTCGAGGGCGGCGAGCATGTTGGTGTAGCCGAGCTCGGTGGAGAACGAGACCCCGAACAGGTCGAAGTCGCGCACCGACCGGTGGGCGTCGACCGTGAACTGGGGCACGCTGTTCGCCCGCATGAGGCGCTCCAGGTCGGGCCACACGGCATACGTGCGCTCGGCGAGGGCGTCGGGCCGCTCGTTGAGCACCTCGTAGAGGATCATGACGCCCTGGTTGGGCACCCCGACCTCGTAGGCGTCGGGGTACATCAGGGCCCAGCGCACGGTCTGCGCCTCACCCGACGGCCCGTACCCTCCGCAGTCCCAGTCCTTCACGGTCGAGTTGAGCTCACCGCCGACGTACTGGATGGGCTTGCTGACCTGCTCGAGCAGCGGCTCGAGGGCAGGGAAGACGGACACGCCAGACATGCGCCCAAGGGTAACCGCGTGCCTGCCACAGCCCGAATCCGTGCGCGGGCCGGCCGCATACTGGGAGCGTGAGCGCCGCCGAGCGGGTGCACAGGGCGATGACCGAGGTGCCGCGGGTGCGGTTCCTGCCCAAGGGGCAGCGGTTCTTCGCCGGCGTCGACGCGCCGCTGCCCATCGGCCACGGCCAGACCAGCTCCCAGCCGAGCACCGTCCACACGATGCTCGAGCTGCTCGACGTCCAGGAGGGCGACCGGGTCCTCGATGTGGGGTCGGGGTCGGGCTGGACCACGGCCCTCCTCGCGAACCTCACGGGGCCCACCGGGAACGTCGTGGGCGTCGAGCGGGTCCCCGCGCTGGTCGAGCTCGGCACCGCCAACGTCGATGCGGCCGGTATGCCGTGGGCGCACGTCGTGCGCGCCACGCCCGGGGTGCTCGGCGCGCCGGACCGCGGCCCCTTCGACCGGATCCTCGTCTCGGCCGAGCCGGACGAGCTGCCCCAGGAGCTGCTCGACCAGCTCGGGGCCGGCGGGGTCATGGTCATCCCGGTCGGGGGGCGGCTGCTGCGCGTGCACTCCACGCCGGAGGGCCCGGACGTCAGGGAGACCGGGTTCTACCGGTTCGTGCCCCTGGTCAGCGACGGCTGACCGGCTAGAAGAGCTGGTGCCCCGCCACCCGGCTCTCGAGGTCGAGCAGCAGCCGCTTGCGCTCCAGGCCGCCGCCGTAGCCGGTGAGGCTGCCGGCAGCGCCGACCACCCGGTGGCACGGGACGATGATGCCGATGGGGTTGCGCCCGTTGGCCAGCCCGACCGCCCGGGAGCCGCCCGGGCTGCCGAGCTGCTGCGCGAGCTGGCCGTAGGACCTGGTCTCGGCGAACGGGATCCGTACGAGCTCGGCCCACACCCGCTGCTGGAACGGCGTGCCCTCCGGGGCCAGCGGCAGGTCGAACTCGGTGCGCTCGCCCGCGAAGTACTCCTCGAGCTGCCCGGCGACCCGCTTCAGCAGGGGGTCGTCGGCAGGCGCTGGTGCGCCGTGGGCAGCGGTGCCGGGATGGTGTCGCTGGTCCTCCATCCAGACGGCGACGAGGGCGTCGCCGGCCGCCACGAGGGTGAGCGGGCCGACGGGGGTGTCCTGCATGACGATGTGTCGACGGCTGGCTGCAGTCACTGGTGCTCCTCTCACGCCGCCGGCTCGGACGGCATCCGGTTGACGGCGTGGCCACCCGTCGCCCAGAGGTGCTGGACGGCGTAGGCGCCCCAAGGCCGCCAGTCCCGTCGCACCGCCAACAGCTCGGCAGCACCGGTGATCCCGAGCGAGCTGAGCCCGGCCCGGACACCGAGGTCGGTGCTGGGAAAGGCATCGGGGTCGCCCAACCCCCGCATCGCGACCATCTCGACGGTCCACGGCCCGACCCCGCGGAGCGAGGCGAGCGCGGCCCGTGCGCCGGCCCAGTCCTCCCCCGGGCCGAGCCGGACCTGCCCGGAGGCCAGGGCCGCGCCCAGCGCGATCAGGCACTGCGCCCGGCTGCGCGGCATGGCGAGCGTTGTGGGGTCCGCGGACGCGAGGACGTCGCTGGTGGGGAAGCACCGGGTCAGGCCGCCCTCGGGGTCCTCGACCGGCAGCCCGTGCGCCTCGGCGAGCCGGCCGGCGAAGGTCCTCGCGGCCGCGGTCGAGACCTGCTGCCCGAGGACGACGCGCACGGCGAGCTCCTCGGCGTCCACGGTCCGCGGGACCCGCCGGCCCGGTGCGGCCCGCACGAGCGGAGCCAGTCGCCGGTCGCCGCGGAGGTGCTCGTCGACGGCCACTGGGTCGGCATCGAGGTCGAGAAGCACCCGGCACCGGGCCACCGCGCTGCCGAGGTCCCTCAGGTC
>DASULG010000318.1:0-10511 GCA_036278335.1 Pedococcus sp. | reverse complement strand
GCGCTGGGCCGAGCGGCACGGCTACCCGACGACCGTCCTCGACACCTCCTACGCCGAGGAGGCCGGGCTGAAGTCGGCCACCTTCGAGGTGAAGGTGCCCTACGCGTTCGGCAACCTCTCCGTCGAGGCCGGCACCCACCGGCTCGTGCGGATCAGCCCTTTCGACAACCAGGGCCGCCGCCAGACCAGCTTCGCCGCCGTCGAGGTGATCCCGCTGATCGAGCAGACCGACCACATCGACATCCCCGAGAACGAGATCAAGGTCGACGTCTTCCGGTCCTCCGGCCCGGGCGGCCAGAGCGTCAACACCACCGACTCCGCGGTGCGCATGACGCACATCCCCACCGGCATCGTGGTCTCGATGCAGAACGAGAAGTCCCAGATCCAGAACCGCGCCGCCGCGCTGCGCGTGCTCCAGTCGCGACTGCTGCTGCAGAAGAAGGCGGAGGAGGCGGCGACGAAGAAGGAGATGGCCGGCGACGTCAAGGCCAGCTGGGGCGACCAGATGCGCTCCTACGTGCTCCAGCCGTACCAGATGGTCAAGGACCTGCGCACCGAGCACGAGGTGGGCAACCCGAGCGCGGTCTTCGACGGCGACATCGACGACTTCATCGAGGCGGGCATCCGCTGGCGCAAGTCGCAGGAGAAGGCGGCGGCTGCGGCGCTCTGACGCAGACCGCCCTACATCAGCTCGGCTGCGCGGGCAGATGCGGGCCATGACGCAACGCCGTGTTGGCCCCGCTGCGCCGCATACGCAGCCCGCCGACTTATCCTCGACCGTGCGCCGCGTGTGCCCCCGGGCAGACGCGGTATGCCGCCGAAGTCCCCCAGCCTCGAAGGCCGACTAGCCGCATGATCCGTTTCGAGAACGTCACCAAGGTCTATCCCCGGTCGTCCCGGCCTGCCCTCAGCGGGGTCAACCTCGAGATCGGCCGCGGCGAGTTCGTCTTCATCGTCGGCCAGTCCGGGTCGGGCAAGTCGACGCTGCTCCGGCTCGCGCTGCGCGAGGAGCAGGCCACCCACGGCTCTGTGCTGGTCGCCGGCCACGAACTGGGGAGGCTGCCACACCGCAAGGTGCCACGTCTGCGCCGCGAGATCGGCACGGTCTTCCAGGACTTCCGCCTGCTGCCGAACAAGAACGTCTACCAGAACGTCGCGTTCGCCCTGCAGGTCCTCGGGCGTCCCGGTCACGCCATCCGGCAGGTGGTCCCCGAGACCCTCGAGATGGTGGGCCTCGGCGGCAAGGAGAAGCGGCTTCCGCACGAGCTGTCCGGCGGCGAGCAGCAGCGCGTGGCCATCGCCCGGGCCTTCGTCAACAAGCCCGCCATCCTGCTCGCCGACGAGCCGACCGGAAACCTCGACCCCGTGACCAGCCTCGACATCGTCAGGCTCCTCGACCGCATCAACCGCACCGGCACGACCATCGTCATGGCTACTCACGACCACGACATCGTCAACCAGCTGCGCAAGCGCGTCGTCGAGCTCAAGGACGGCGAGGTCATCCGCGACGAGAACCAGGGCGTGTACGGCGCGTCGAGCTAGCGACGACCACCCGGCACACCCCCGAACCACACGAGAGACGCTCCCTCATGCGACTGCAGTTCATCCTCAGCGAGATCGGGATCGGGTTGCGCCGCAACCTGTCCATGGCCATCTCGGTGGTGCTCGTGACCATGGTCTCCATGTACCTCCTCGGGCTCGGGCTGCTGGCCCAGCGCCAGGCGGACACGTTCAAGGGCTACTGGTACGACCGGGTGCAGGTGACGATCTTCCTGTGCACCAAGGACTCCGGCGAGCCCGCGTGCGACAAGAAGGCGGTCACGCAGGAGCAGAAGGAGTCCATCCGCGTTCAGCTCGAGCAGATGAAGCCGCTGGTCAAGAACGTCTTCTACGAGTCCGAGCAGCAGGCCTTCGACCGGTTCCAGAAGCAGTTCCGCAACAGCCCCCTCGCCGGCAACGTCCGGGTCGGTGACATCCCGCAGAACTTCCGAGTGCAGCTGAGCGACCCCACGAAGTACGAGGTGATCGTCAGCTCGTTCGAGGGGGCCCCCGGCGTGGGCGCCGTCCAGGACCAGAAGAAGGTGCTGGACAAGTTCTTCACCGGAATCAACTACATCACCATCTTCTCCTTCGTCCTCGCGGCGCTGATGGTGCTGTGCGCCGTGTTGCTCATGGCGACGACGATTCGGCAGGCGGCCTTCAGCCGACGGCGGGAGACGGGGATCATGAAGCTCGTCGGCGCCTCCAACTTCACGATCCGCTTCCCCTTCATGATGGAGACGCTCCTCGCGGCGCTGCTCGGCGCGGGCGCCGCCACCGCGCTCCTCTGGGCCACCGCGAACTACGGCTTCAACCGGTACCTCAACAAGCTGATCCTCGACCAGGCCTTCATCGGGGTATCGGACGTCTGGGCGATCGCCCCGTGGATGGCCGGAGGCGTCGTGGCCCTCGCCATCGGCACGTCCTGGGTGACGCTCTGGCGTTACCTGCGGGTCTGAGGTCGTCTCGCATGGGCGTGAATCCCCCGAAACGGCTGTGGTTTGTGTTACCAATGGGGTCTATGCGCGCCACCCAGCCTCGCCGTGCCCTGTCGACGGGCATGCGTCTGGTGACCCTCGGCACCGCGCTGGCGTGTGCGTTCACGCTGATGTCACCGCCCATGGCCGCCACGGCCTCTGACCCCAAGGGGCAGAAGCGCCGGGTCGACCACAAGATCGCCGTGCTCAGCGACCAGCTGCACGAGACGTCGGCCGACCTCGCCGCCGCCTACATCGCTCTCCAGCGCACCCAGGCGGCGCTCCCGGCCGCGCAGGCCACCCTCACGGCCGCCAACGCCGTGCTGGCCAAGGCGGACCAGCGCAACGACGAGATGGCCGTGGCTCTCGACGTCGCCCAGGCCAACGAGGCCCGGGCCCTCGACGCGCTCGCCAAGACCGACGCCGACATCGCCGACACCCGCTCGCGTGTCGCCCACTTCGCTGCCCAGATGTACCAGGACCAGGGGATGGGGCAGCTGTCCGTGGCCATGAGCGCCACGAGCCCCGACGACTTCGCCACCAAGATCGCCATGGCCGACACCGTGATGAGCGTGCAGAACCAGTCGCTCAACCGGCTCTCGACCGTGCAGGCCGCGGCCACGGCCCAGAAGGCCCACGTCGCGGCGCTGCGCCGCGACGTCGCGCGCGCCAAGGTCGCCGCGCAGAAGGCGCTCGACGCCGCGACGGCCGCCCGGACCCGCGCCGCCGCCGCCAAGGTCGCCCTCGACAGGCTGGCCGCCCAGCAGAAGCAGCAGGCAGCCCAGGTCGCCGCGCGCAAGGCCGCCGAGCAGCACCGGCTCACCGGCATGCAGGTCGAGTCCAACCGCTTGGCCAAGGTGCTGGCGGCCCGGGCTCGGGCCGCCAAGATCGCCGCGGCCCGAGCGCGGGCGGCCCGAGAGCGTGCTGCCCGAGCCGCCGCCAGCCGGGCGCACCGGCGCTACACCCCACCACCGCCCGAGCACTCGGGGGGCTACCTCTCCGCCCCGAGCAACGCGCCGGTGTCCTCCGAGTTCGGGATGCGCTACCACCCGATCCTGCACTACTGGCGCCTGCACGCCGGGCGCGACTATGCCGCCGACTGTGGCGCGCCCGTCTTCGCCGCCGCGCCGGGCACGATCATCTCCGCGGGTGTGGCCGGGGGCTACGGCAACCGGCTCGTGGTGGACCACGGAGTGCACGCCGGCGTCGACCTGGCGACGACGTACAACCACCTCAGCGCCTATGCCCGCACCAGCGGGTCGGTCGCACGCGGGCAGGTCATCGGCTACGTCGGCACCACCGGCTCGTCCACCGGCTGCCACCTGCACTTCGAGACCCGCGAGGACGGCACGCCGGTCGACCCGCGCAGATGGCTCTGAGCGGTTCGGACCCGCTCGCACCTCGGGGAAACACCCCGGCGGCGAGCCGACGCGAACAGGTAGCGTTGCCCTGACTCGGCATACGGCCGGCGGTCTCGAACGCAGTGAAAGCAGGACAGGGCAGTGGCCAAGGAGCAGGGGCGCAAGCTCATCGCGAGCAACCGCAAGGCGCGCCACGACTACCACATCGAGGACACCTTCGAGGCGGGCCTGGTGCTCACCGGCACCGAGGTGAAGTCGCTGCGCATGGGCCGGGCCTCCCTCCTCGACGGCTATGCCGTCTTCTACGGCGACGAGCTGTGGCTCGAGGGCGTGCACATCCCGGAGTACCTCAACGGCACCTGGACCAACCACACCCCGCGGCGCCGACGCAAGCTGCTGCTGAACCGGTCCGAGCTCACCAGGCTGGCCCACAAGACCAGCGAGAGCGGGCACACGATCGTGCCCCTCGCGCTGTACTTCAAGGACGGCCGGGCCAAGGTCGAGATCGCGGTGGCCAAGGGCAAGAAGGCCTACGACAAGCGGCACGCGCTGCGCGAGCGCCAGGACCAGCGCGAGGTCCAGCGGGCTCTGCACTCGCACGGAAAAGCCGACTGAGGTGCAGGGCAGGGGGGGTGTGCCGGGGGGTGCCCGCGCCGCGAACCGGCTCGGCGCCGTCCTCGCCATGGTGCTCATGGCGGCCGCGCTCGTCGCCTCACCCGCAGTCGCCCACGGTGGCCCGGCCTCCCCAGCCTCCCCAGGACTGGTCGCCTCGCCGCCGGCCGCGCTGCCCACGGAGGACAAGGCCACCCGGTTCCATGTCGACGTCGAGCTGACCCGGGACGGCTCCGCCCACGTCACCGAGAACATCACCTGGACGTTCCCCAGTGACCAGGAGCGGCACGGCATCGAGCGGCTCATCAAGGTGCGAGCCGGCTACCAGGACCGCAAGGACACCTTCCGGGTCTACGAGATGAGCGACGTCTCCGCCCGCTCCACCACTGGCGCCCCGGCCGACGTGTCCGTCAGCGAGTTCGGCGCCTACGACCGGATCCGGGTGGGCCGGCCCGACGAGACCGTCAGCGGCACCCAGTCGTACGTCATCTCCTACACGCTGGCCCACTACGTCAACGGCTTCGCGGACCACGCCGAGTTCTACTTCAACCTCGTGGACCCCTCCAACGAGAACACCTACGAGAACGTCTCGGCCTCCGTGCACGGCCCCGAGCCCGTCGACCGCGTCGACTGCTTCTACGGCGAGCTCGGCTCCACGAGCCGGTGCCAGGCCACAGCCGGGGAGACCGCGCAGTTCTCCGCCGGGACCGTCCCCCCGGGTCAGGGCGTCTCGATCCTGGCGTCCCTGCCGCGCACCGCCTTCGACTCCCTCGAGCCCGACCTGCGCCAGGGCCAGGTCACCGACCAGGGTTCGGTCGTCACGCCGGCCACCGCCCGGGCCCTGGGACTGCTGAGCATCGGCACGGGCGTGACCCTGCCCCTGCTCGCGGCCGGGCTCATGGGCTTTCTCGTCTACACGCGCGGGAGGGACGAGCAGTATGCCGGGCTGACGCCAGGCCTGAGGCCCGGCCGCGGCGAGCAGGGGCATGTCGTGAAGGGCCAGGCGCCCACGGTGGCGGTGCAGTTCACCCCTCCGGCGGGCGTGCAGCCCGGGATGCTCGGCACCATCGTCGACGAGACGGCCAACACCATCGACGTGGCCGCGACCGTGGTCGACCTGGCCGTCCGCGGTCACCTGACGCTGGAGGAGACCGAGAAGGGGATGTTCGGCCGCACGGACTGGCGTCTCACCCGGACGACCTCGCCGCCCGACCCCGCGCAGCTGCACCCCTACGAGCTCCGGCTGCTCAACGGGATCTTCGCCACCGGGGACTCCGTACTGCTCTCGGAGCTGAAGAACCACTTCGCCACCACCCTGAAGAGCGTTCAGGAGGCCATGTACGACGAGGTGGTCCAGCGGGGCTGGTTCCGCGCCTCTCCCCGGCTCCAGCGCGGCATCTGGACCGGCCTCGGCAAGGTCATGGTGTTCGGCGGGATCTTCGGCCTCTTCTGGCTCGGCGGCCCGCTGAGCGCGATGATGCCGGGCAACGGCCTGCCCGTCCCGCCCGCCACCGTGCTCGGAGTCGGGGTCGTGCTGGCCGGCGCGATCGTGTGGCTCCTCGGCCGGCGGATGGCGGCGCGCACGGCCGACGGCAGCGCCGTCCTGGCCCAGTCCCTCGGGTTCCGCCAGTACCTCGTGACGGCAGAGGCCAACCAGATCCGCTGGGAGGAGGCGCAGGACATCTTCAGCCGCTACCTGCCCTTCGCGATCGTCTTCGGGGTGGCCGAGAAGTGGGCCGAGACCTTCGAGCAGGTCGCGGCCGCAGCGGCCGCCGCGGGCCAGACCATCGCCTACCCGGGCTGGTACATCGGCCCCCACGGCTACGGCAGCTTCACCAACCTCGCCACGGGCATGGACTCCTTCGCCGCGACTGCCGGGGGCACGTTCACGAGCACCCCCGGCTCCTCCGGGTCCAGCGGGTTCTCCGGTGGTGGCGGCTTCTCCGGCGGCGGCGGAGGCGGCAGCTCGGGCGGCTCCTGGTAGCCGCGGGCACGACGAAGGGGCCGGGTCCCACAGGACCCGGCCCCTTCGCGCATCTACGAGGTGTCAGTCGCGGAACGCGTCCTTGACCTTCTCGCCCGCCTGCTTGTGGTCGGCCTCGCTCTGGTCGACCTTCCCCTCAGCCTCGAGCTGCTCGTTGTCGGTGGCCTTGCCGGCGGCCTCCTTGGCCTTGCCCTGCATGTCCTCCGAGGTGTTCTCGATCTTGTCGGACAGTCCCATGACGTACTCCCTCTGGTTTCTCCGTCGGTTTCTGGCCGGCACCAGGCTGTGGGCCTGGTGCCGCTGCCACCGTAGCCCGGGGTCCCCGTCTCGGCCTGTTGAGCGGCTGCCGCGGCTCAGGTCCTGGCTGACACAGCGGTCAGGAGGCGATGACGAGGAGGAGGTCGCCACCCTCGACCTGCTGCTGGGCCCCGATGGCGAGCCGGTGCACGGTCCCGGACGCCGGGGTGGTGATGTTGGCCTCCATCTTCATCGCCTCGATGGTTGCCACCACAGCCCCCGCCTCGACGGTGTCGCCCTCCTTCACGGACAGGCTGACCACGCCGGAGAAGGGGGCGGCGACGTGCCCCTTGTTGCCGGGGTCGGCCTTCTCGGCGGTGCGCACCTCCACCGAGATCGACTCGTCGCGCACCTGGACGGGCCGCAGCTGCCCGTTGAGCGTGCACATCACGGTGCGCATGCCGCGCTCGTCGGCATCGGAGACAGCCTGAAGGCTGAGCAGGAGGCGCTTGCCCGGCTCGAGATCGACCTCGTGCTCGACACCGAGCTCGAGGCCGTGGAGGAACTCGCGGGTGCCGAGCACCGCAAGGTCGGAGTAGGCCTCGCGCGAGGTCTGGAAGTCGCGCGTCGGGCCCGGGAAGAGAAGCCGGTTCAAGGTGGTGCGGGGCTGCAGCCGCAGCGCCTCCTCGTCCTCCGCGGAGAGCTCGGTCAGGCGCGGCCTGGACGTGCGCCCTTGCAGGGCCTTGGTCCGGAACGGCTCCGGCCACCCGCCGGGCGGGTCGCCGAGCTCGCCGTTGAGGAAGCCGATGACCGAGTCGGGGATGTCGTATGCCGTGGGGTTCGCCTCGAAGTCTGCCGGGTCGGCGTTCGCGCCGACCAGCGCGAGGGCCAGGTCGCCCACCACCTTGGAGCTCGGGGTCACCTTCACGATGTTGCCGAGGATCCGGTTGGCCGCGGCATACATGTCCTCAATGGACTCGAAGCGCTCGCCGAGCCCGAGGGCGATGGCCTGCTGGCGCAGGTTCGAGAGCTGCCCGCCGGGGATCTCGTGGGTGTACACGCGCCCCGTGGGCGAGGCCAGACCGGACTCGAAGGGGGCGTAGAGGTGGCGGACCGCCTCCCAGTACGGCTCCAGGTCGCACACGGCGTCCAGGTCGAGGCCCGTCGCGCGCGCAGTGCCGTCGGTGGCCGCGACCAGCGCCGACATCGGGGGCTGGCTGGTGGTGCCGGCCATGGAGGCGCTGGCGACGTCGACGGCGTCCACGCCGGCGTCGATGGCTGCCAGCAGGGTCCCGAGCTGACCACCGGCCGTGTCGTGGGTGTGCAGGTGCACCGGCAGGTCGAAGTTCTCCCGCAGGGCCCGGACCAGGCTCGCCGCGGCGGGTGCGCGCAGCAGCCCGGCCATGTCCTTGATGGCCAGGATGTGCGCCCCCGACTCGACGATGCGCTCGGCCAGCCGGAGGTAGTAGTCGAGGGTGTACAGCCGCTCCCTCGGGCTGGTCAGGTCGCCGGTGTAGCAGAGCGCGACCTCGGCGACGGCCGTGTTCGTCGACCGGACCGCCTCGATGGCCGGGCGCATCTGGTCGACGTCGTTGAGCGCGTCGAAGATGCGGAAGATGTCGATGCCGGTGCGGGCTGCCTCGGTGACGAAGGCGTCGGTGACCTTGGTCGGGTACGGGGTGTAGCCGACCGTGTTCCGGCCCCGCAGCAGCATCTGCAGCGGCAGGTTCGGCATGGCCTGGCGCAGTGCCGCCAGCCGGTCCCAGGGGTCTTCCGCGAGGAAGCGCAGGGCCACGTCGTAGGTGGCCCCGCCCCAAGCCTCGACACTGAGCAGCTGCGGGGTCATCCGGGCGACGTAGGGGGCGACGTGCAGGAGGTCGCGGGTGCGCAGCCGGGTGGCGAGCAGCGACTGGTGGGCGTCGCGGAAGGTGGTGTCGGTGACGGCGACTGCAGTCTGCTCGCGCAGGGCCTCGGCAAACTCCTCGGGCCCCTGGCGCAGGAGGCGGTCGCGCGCGCCGGGCGGCGGGGGAGCGCCCAGGTCGAGTGCCGGGAGCTTGCCGCGGGGGGAGACGCGGGTGCGGCCGGGCCCGTGGGGCTGGTTGACGGTGACCTCGGCGAGGTAGGTGAGGAGCTTGGTGCCGCGGTCGGCGGGCACACGGGCGGTGCGCAGCTCGGGCCGCTCGTCGATGAAGGAGGTGCTCAGGCGGCCGGCCTGGAAGTCGGGCTCCTCGAGCAGCGCCTGGAGGAAGGGGATGTTGGTGGAGACGCCACGGATGCGGAACTCCGCGAGCGCGCGGCGGGCTCGGCGCACCGCCATGGGGAAGTCCATCCCGCGACAGGTCAGCTTCACGAGCAGCGAGTCGAAGTGCGCGCCGATCTCTGCCCCGACGAAGACGGTGCCGCCGTCGAGGCGCACCCCGGCGCCGCCCGCCGACCGGTAGGTGGTGATCCGGCCGGTGTCCGGGCGGAAGCCGTTGGCTGGGTCCTCGGTCGTGATCCGGCACTGCAGGGCGGCACCGCGGATCTGGAGGCGGTCCTGGCTGATCCCGAGGTCGGACAGGGTCTCCCCGCTGGCGATCCGCAGCTGCGCCGCCACGAGGTCGACGTCGGTGATCTCCTCCGTGACCGTGTGCTCGACCTGGATGCGTGGGTTCATCTCGATGAACACGTAGCGGCCGTCGGGGGCGAGGAGGAACTCGACGGTGCCGGCGTTGACGTAGCCGATCTTGCGGGCGAACGCCACGGCGTCGGCGCACATGCGCTCGCGCAGGGCGGGCTCGAGGTTGGGCGCCGGTGCGATCTCGACGACCTTCTGGTGGCGTCGCTGCATGGAGCAGTCGCGCTCGAAGAGGTGGACGACGTTGCCCACACCGTCCGCGAGGATCTGCACCTCGATGTGGCGGGGGCTGATGACCGCCTCCTCGAGGAAGACCGTGGCGTCGCCGAAGGCCGACTCGGCCTCGCGCATGCACGCGTCGAGCGCCTCCCTGAGCTCCTCGCGGCGCTCGACGCGGCGCATCCCGCGGCCGCCGCCACCGGCGACGGCCTTGGCGAAGACCGGGAAGCCGATCTCCTCCGCGGCGGCAGCGAGCGCGTCGACGTCGGTGCTGGGCTCGGCGCTGCGCAGGGTCGGCAGCCCCGCGTCCTTCGCCGCGGCGATGGCCCGCGCCTTGTTGCCGGTCAGGTGCAGCACGTCCGCGGGGGGGCCGACGAAGGTGATGCCCGACGCGGCGCACTGCTCGGCGAGCTCGGGGTTCTCGGAGAGGAAGCCGTACCCGGGGTAGATGGCGTCCGCCCCGGCTGCGACCGCGGTGCGCACGATGCCGACCGGGTCGAGGTAGGCGCGGACCGGGTGACCCTCTGCGCCGATCTGGTAGGCCTCGTCGGCCTTCAGGACGTGCTCGGACTTGCGGTCCTCGTAGGGGAAGACGGCGACTGTCTTGGCGCCGAGCTCGGTGGCGGCACGGAACGCGCGGACCGCGATCTCACCACGGTTGGCGACGAGGACCTTGCTGAACACGGGGGACCTCCGGTGGGTGGGCCGTTTTGCGGGCAAGACGTGCCGCGATCCTAGTGACGTGTTCGGGGTCTGAGGCCCCCAGACCGAGATGCGGACCCCGTATGCGGGTTGCCCAGGCATCGCCTGCACCGACCGCGAAGGACGAGGGCTCGGCGGCGGCAGCCCGGCGCCGGGGACCACAGCCGTGCGCGCCGCCACCCGGCACCCGGCACACAGGGGACTGCGGGCCGCTCCCGGAGAGGAGGAGCGGCCCGCAGCCCTGGCGCGCCGGCGTGGGAGCG
>DASULG010000317.1:0-2786 GCA_036278335.1 Pedococcus sp. | reverse complement strand
GGCCACCTGCGCGACGTAGACGTTGCCGTACGCGATCGCTTGCAACGCGAGATCCTTGCGCGCGATGCGCTTGCCGGCGGCCGCGAACTTCGCGACCGCGCCCAGCGGCGTCGCCTTGGAGGCCTGGCCGCCCGTGTTGGAGTAGACCTCGGTGTCGAGGACCAGCACGTTGACGTCGCGACCGCTGGCGAGCACGTGGTCGAGGCCGCCGGAACCGATGTCGTAGGCCCAGCCGTCGCCGCCAACGATCCACAGGCTCCGGCGCAGCAGGTGGTCCGAGACGCTGCGCAGGTCGTCGACCGCGGGGCGGTGTCGGGGCGGGTCGAGCGCGTCGAGCCTGCCGTTCAGCTCCGCGACCCGCTCGCGCTGCGCGGCCAGCTCGAACTCGCGTACCTGCGGCGCCGCCAGGATCGCGTCGACCAGCTCGGGGCCGACGTCCTCGCGCAGCTCGGCAAGTCGCTCGCGCGCCAGTCGGGTGTGCAGGTCGGCGGCGAGCCGCAGGCCCAGGCCGAACTCGGCATTGTCCTCGAAGAGCGAGTTCGACCAGGCCGGTCCGCGGCCGTCGGCGTTCTTCGTCCACGGCGTGGTCGGCAGGTTGCCGCCATAGATCGAGGAGCACCCGGTGGCGTTCGCGACGGTCAGCCGCTCGCCGAACAGCTGCGTGAGCAGCTTGAGGTAGGGCGTCTCGCCACAGCCGGCGCAGGCCCCTGAGAACTCGAACAGCGGCTGCAGGAACTGGGTTCCGCGCACCGTGCCGAAGTCGACCCGCGAGCGGTCGTTGACCGGCAGGGTCTCGAAGAAGGCGATGTTGGGCCTCTCCCGCGCCACCTGCTCGTCGGCCGGGACAAGGTTGATGGCCTTGCGGGCGGCGTCGGTCACCGGGCTGACCGGGCAGGCCTCGACGCAGAGGCCGCAGCCGGTGCAGTCCTCGACGTAGACCTGCAGCGTGTAGCGGGTCGACGGCAGCCCGACGGCGTCCAGCGGGGCGCTCTTGAACCCCTCTGGCGCCCCAGCCAGCTCGCTCTCGTCGGAGTACTTCGACCGGATGACGCTGTGCGGGCATACGAAGCTGCACGTGCCGCACTGAATGCAGGTGTCGGGGTCCCACTCCGCGACGAGGTCGGAGATCCGGCGCTTCTCGTATGCCGTGGTGCCGCTGGGGAACGTCCCGTCCACCGGGAGCGCGCTCACCGGCAGGTCGTCACCACGACCGGCCATCATCTCCGCCGTCACCTCGCGCACGAAGGCGGGAGCAGTCGCCGGCACCATGGGGGCTGGCAGCCGGGCGGAGGTGGATGCTGCGGGCACCGGCACCTGGTGCAGCGCGGCGAGGGCGGCGTCGACGGCCTCCTCGTTGCGCCGGACGACCTCGCTGCCGCGCTTCCAGTAGGTCTTGCGGATCGCGGCCTTGACCTGCTCGGCCGCCTCGTCCCGCGGCAGCACGCCGGAGATGGCGAAGAAGCAGGTCTGCAGGATCGTGTTGGTCCTTCCCGGCAGCCCGCAGTGGCGTGCCACCCGGTCGGCGTCGATCGCGTACAGCCGCAGCCCCTTGTCGATGACCTGCTGCTGCACCGGGCCAGGCAGGGCGTCCCACACCGCACCGGTCGGCTGCGGCGCGTTGAGCAGGAGCGTCGCGCCCTCGGCGGCACGCGCGAGCACGTCGACCTTCTCGAGCAGGCCGAGGTGGTGGCAGCCGACGAAGCCGGCACGGTGCACGAGGTAGGGCGCCCGGATCGGGTGCGGGCCGAAGCGCAGGTGCGAGACGGTCTGGCCGCCGGACTTCTTGGAGTCGTAGACGAAGTAGCCCTGGGCGTAGACCGCCGGGTCCGATCCGAGGATCTTGATGGTGTTCTTGTTGGCTCCCACCGTGCCGTCGGAGCCGAGGCCGAAGAAGACTGCCCGCACGGTGGCAGGGTCCTCGATGTCGAGGTCGGGGTCCCAGGCAAGGCTCATCCCACTGACGTCGTCGACGATGCCGATCGTGAAGCGGCGACGCGGTTCGGGCCGGACGAGCTCGTCGAGGACCCCAGCCACCATGCCCGGGGTGAACTCCTTCGACGACAGGCCGTAGCGACCGCCGGTGACGACGGGCTGGTGTGCCAGGCCTCCTCGCTGGTGCGCCTCGGCGAGCGCGGCGACCACGTCGAGGTACAGCGGCTCCCCGCCCGAGCCGGGTTCCTTAGTGCGGTCGAGCACGGCGACGTGCGTCGTGGTGGGCGGCAGCGCAGCCACGAGCTCCGCGGCGGGGAAGGGCCGGTAGAGGCGCACCTGGACGACGCCGACCCGCTCACCGCGGGCAACGAGGTGCGCGACCGTCTCGCGGGCGGTCTGCGACCCCGACCCCATGAGCACGAGCACCCGCTCGGCCTCGGGGTGCCCGGCATACTCCACGAGCCGATAGGCGCGGCCGCAGTGCTCGGCGAGCTCGTCCATGGCGGCCTGCACGATGCCGGGAACGTTGGCGTAGTAGGGGTTGACGGTCTCGCGCGCCTGGAAGTAGACGTCCGGGTTCTGGGCCGTGCCCCGCACGAACGGCCGCTCCGGCGTCAGCGCCCTGGAGCGGTGCTGGCGCACGAGGTGCTCGGGCACCAGGGCACGCAGCACGGCGTCGTCGAGCAGCTCGACGGTGTTGAGCTCGTGCGACGTGCGGAAGCCGTCGAAGAAGTGCACGAACGGCACCCGCGAGCGCAGGGTCGCCGCCTGCGCCACCAGGGCCAGGTCGTGCGCCTCCTGCACCGACGCCGACGCCAGCAGCGCGAAGCCGGTCTGCCGCACCGCCATCACGT
>DASULG010000316.1:0-2084 GCA_036278335.1 Pedococcus sp. | reverse complement strand
CCGCCCTCTTCGGCCCCCGCCCCACCCGCCGCCCGGCCCGTGCCGGAGGTGCCCGGTGAGGCTGTCACTTGTGACCCCTACGATTCGGTCAGGAGCGCCGATCCCGACTTACGAAAACGGACAAAGCGACGTTCCCGGAGGGTGCGCCGTGACTTCTGTGGCGAGTATCGCCATAGTGTTCCCGGCGCCGCCCAAGGCGGACGTCCTCAGGTGCTTGGACAGTTGTCAAATTGGTGAAAGGTAGGTGACGTAGGTGGCTGGGGCGTTCAAGAAGAGCCTTGTGTGGTTGGGGCTGGTCGAGCCTGAGGACGAGGAGGAGCTGGCCGACGTGGCCGAGCCGGCCGGGCGATCCCCGGCCGATCGGACTCCGATCCGCCGGGTGCGTGACGACGACGTCTACGGGCGCCGTCGTGAGGGGGGGCGCCTGGAGGAGCCGACCGAGGCGGTGATCCACCCGATCCCGTCCGCGGCCACCGGCAAGGTCCACCTGATCGAGCCGTCCGGCTTCAACGACGCCGAGGAGATCGGCGAGAAGTTCAAGGCCGACATTCCGGTGATCGTGAACCTCCAGGCCATGGAGGCCGACACCGCCAAGCGCCTGATCGACTTCGCCGCCGGGCTCACCTTCGGGCTGGACGGGCGCATCCAGCGTGTCGCCGACAAGGTGTTCCTGCTCACTCCCAGAAACGTCGAGGTCTCGGCCGAGGAGCGGCGACGGCTCCAGGAGCGGGGCTTCTTCAACCAGGCATGACCGGTGTCGATCTGTGTGGATTCTCTCCCTACTGCTGAGCCTCTACTGGCTGATCCTGCTCGGCCGGATCGTGATGGACCTCATCCTCAGCCTGACCGGTGGCCGGGGTCTTTCCGGTTTGGCGATCCTGTATGGAATACTGTATGACCTGACCGAACCCGTCCTCCGACCCATAAGGCGACTCCTTCCCCCCTTGCGAGTCGGCGCTGTGGCCCTAGATCTCTCCCCCCTCATCGTGTTCGTACTGATCGCCCTGTTGAGACAGGTGGTGAGTACCAGCTAGCCGGCCCAACGCGAACGCTCGAGTGGTGCTCGGGTACAATCGCCCATCCACTTGCAGGTAAGGAGCGCACATGCCGCCACTGACCCCGCTGGACATCCAACACAAAGAATTCACCAAGGCCATGCGCGGGTACGCCATGCACGAGGTGGACACCTTCCTCGACCAGGTCACCGAGGAGTTCACCCGGATGCAGGACGAGATCGCCCGCCTCCGGGAGCAGGCCTCCAGCGCGGCGCCGCCCCAGCCGGTCCCGGTCCAGGTGCAGCAGGCGCCCCCGCCGCCGCCCCCGCAGCCCCAGCCGGTGGCCGCCGAGGCGCGGAGCGCGGCAGGTGGCGAGGAGGCGATCGCCCGGGCCCTGGTGATGGCCCAGCGGATGGCCGACCAGACGGTCGAGGAGGCCAAGGTCAAGGCCAAGTCGATGGTGGCCGAGGCCGAGGCACGCGCCAAGAACATGACCGAGCAGGCCCAGATGCGCGCCCGCGAGGTCACCGAGGCCGCCCAGATGCGCGCCCGCGAGGTCACCGAGGCCGCCCAGATGCGCGCCCGCGAGGTCACCGAGGCCGCCCAGGCCAGGGCCCGCGAGCTGACCGAGGGCCTCGAGACCCGCTACAAGGAGCGCATCCAGTCGGCCGAGGCCCGGGCCCGCGTGGCCGAGGAGCAGGCCCGCATGCAGATCGCCCAGGCGACCGAGCAGGTGGCCAGGCGCCGCCAGGAGCTGGAGAGCTCGATCGAGGCCCTGCGGGCGTTCGAGCGCGACTACCGCGCCCGCCTCCGCGGCTTCGTCGAGGGCCAGCTCAAGGCGCTGGAGGACGCGGCCCCGTCCGGGCCGGTGGCCCCGCCGCAGCCGCCCGGCCTCGGCGCCAACAACCGGCCCCTGCCGGGCGCCGACGACCTGCCCGCCCTGTCGACCGGGGCGCGCCAGAACTCGTACTCGGCCCTGCGCGACACGACCTCGGACCAGCTCGGCCACAATGGCCGCGACCGGGTGGACCGGCTGCGCCACGACGACTGACGCTGGAACGGTCTACCAGCCCAGCGGGTAGGTAGCGG
>DASULG010000315.1:0-7670 GCA_036278335.1 Pedococcus sp. | reverse complement strand
GTACCCGATGCCGGCGATGACGAAGCCGAGCGGGTTGCCGCCGGTCATGGCACCGGTCGTGGGATCGGCCGTGGCCCCGGATGCCCCCATGGCCATGCCGATGGCGATGATGATGCCCGCAGGGATCGCGGGCAGGAGGCTGTCGACGAGGTAGCCGCCGACCCGTAGTGGCCAGCTGGCCAGCTCGCCGCGGACTGCGACGGGAGCGCCCGTGCCCGACGGGGCCGGGGGCGTGGAGTAGCCGCTGACGGGAGGCGGCGGAGGCGGAGTGGCATAGTCAGACATCAGGTGGGTCCCCTCTCAGCTGCGGGCCCCCTGGCCCGCATGCGGCGCACACACTAGGGGACGGCGGGGGCCCGCAGGGGGATTCGCGGCCCTGCGACCTGCAGCGATACCCGAACGTTACGTCCCGCGGAGCGGCGCGATGGACCCGTGGCCGGGGGGCATGCAAGGCTCGGTCAACGCAGCTTCCCCACCCGGGGAGTGCCCGAAGGGGAGGACAGACATGAGCGAGCAGTACCCGCCGCCACCGTCGCCGGAGCAGGGGGGCTACCCCTCAACGCCTGGGTCAACGCCCGGGCCTACGCCTACGCCCGTGCAGGGACCCACGCCCGGATCCATGCCGGCACCGATGCCGGCACCGATGCCGGGACCGATGCCGGGACCGATGCCGGGACCGATCCCGGGTGCGCCCGGCGCTATGCCCGGCCAGGCGGTGGCCGGGGCGCCCGTGAACCAGCCCGCGTCGATCGCCATGGCCGTGAGGCTGATGTACGTCGGCGCGCTGCTCAGTCTCATCGGTGTCCTGGTGACCTTCACGCTGGCCGACACCATCCGCGAGCAGGTGCAGAAGGCAGCGACCGACGCCGGCACGGCGATGAGCTCGACGGCCCTCGACACCGCTGTCGCCGTGGCGGTGGGCGTCGCCGTGGTGAGCGGCCTGCTGGGCGCCGCGCTGTGGCTGCTGATGGCCTGGGCCAACGGCAGAGGCAAGTCGTGGGGCCGTATCGTCGCCTCGGTGCTGTTCGGCCTGAGCGTGCTGTCCTTCGTGACCGGCCTCGCCCAGGGCACCCAGCCGCCACTGGCGCTGGTCCTGAGCGTCCTGACGGTCGCCCTCGGGGCGTTCATCATGGTGCTGCTGTGGAAGAAGGAGTCCAGCGCCTACTACGCGGCCCAGTCAGCTCCCCGGTACTGAGCTCCCTCGGAAGCCCGCCCAGCACAGCACGAGCACAGACCAGGGGTATGCCGCGTGGCCCAGCCGCGCGGCATACCCCTGTGTGCTGCTGGGCTGAGCGCCGCTGCGGCTCAGCGCCCCCGGCCACCCTCGTCGGGGAACATCGCGATCACCGGCATCTCCACGGTGTCGACGCCGAGGATCGACTTCTCATCCGGCTTGCCCGGCAGCACGGTGGCGACGTAGTCCTTGATGGCGTCCTGGATCGGCACGTCGTGGGCAGCCTTCTCCGACATGTACCACCGGTGCTCGAGCACCTCGTGGAAGATCTCGGCCGGCTCGAGCTTGGCCGTCAGCTCCCGCGGCACCGTGCGGGTGATGGGCTCGTAGACCCTGGCCAGCCAGTCGTGCGCCACGATCTCCTCGTCCTCGTTCTGCCGGTCCTGGGAGGCGCGGAAGGAGTCGAGGTCGTTGAGCAGCCGGCGCGCCTGGTTCTCCTCGACGTCCAGGCCGGTCAGGCGCAGGAGCCGGCGCGAGTGGTGGCCGGCATCGACGACCTTGGGCTGGATCTGGATCTGGGTGCCGCCGAGGTCGGTGGAGATCGCGAGCTCGTCGACGTCGAAGCCGAGCTCGTTGAGCCGGCGGATGCGCGCGTCGACGCGCCAGCGGTCGCCCTTCTCGAAGCGCTCCCGGCCGGTGAGCTCCTGCCAGAGGTCCTCGTAGCGGGTCACGATGCGGTTGGAGGTCTCGATGGGGTCGGACGACTCGTGCAGCAGGCCACCCGCCTCGAGGTCCATCAGCTCGCCTGCGATGTTCACCCGGGCGATGTCCAGGTCGTGCTCGCGCTGCCCGTGGGTCAGCTCCTGGTGCAGCTCGCCCGTCTCGGCGTCCACGAGGTATGCCGCGAACGCGCCGGCATCGCGGCGGAACAGGGTGTTCGAGAGTGACACGTCACCCCACCAGAAGCCCGCCAGGTGCAGGCGCACCAGAAGGACCGCGAGGGCGTCGATGAGCCGCTTGGCCGTGTCGGGCCGCAGGGTCTGGCTGAAGAGGGCGCGGTAGGGCAGGGCGAACTGCAGGTGCCGGGTGATCAGGCACCCGTCGAGCACGGTGCCGTCCTCCTGCTCCCGGCCGCTGACGATGCCGAAGGGCTCGACGCAGGGCAGGTCGAGGCGGCCGAGCGTGCGCAGCAGGTGGTACTCGCGGAACGCGATGTCGGTCTTGATCTCCTTGACGGCCAGCACGCGGTTGGACAGGCGCACGAAACGGACGACGTGCCGGGAGATGCCGCGGGGGAGGGCCGCGAGGTAGTCCTGGGGCCAGGTCTCCAGAGGGAGGTGCCAGGGCAGGTCGAGCAGTGCAGGGTCGGGCCGCGCCGCGGTGATCTCCAGAGCCACGTTGACCATGGTGGCAGACCCCGGCCCGGGACTGCGCCGTCGCTCACGGGGTGGCGGCGCGCCGGTTTAGGGGGCCGCCCGAACCTGGGGCAGGATTGCCCCCATGTCAGCGCTCAGGTGGGGGCCCTCCCGTGGCTACCTGCCCTCGTCCTCCTCCCTGACGGCCTGCGCCACCTTCCTCGTGCTCATGCCGCTGGGGGTGCTCGGCATGCGCGCCTGGGACCTGAACCCCCTCAGCAGCCAGGGCGCGTCCGCCCCGGTCTCAGCGGCGCTGGCGGCGCTGGTGGTCATGTCGGCGCTCGCGCTGGTGGTGCGCAGGGAATGGGTTGCCGGCGCCGCCGCCGGCGTCTTCGCCGCCTGGTGCGGGTCGGCGGTCGCTGCCAGCCTGGTGGGCACCCCCTTCGGCTACGGCACCATGCTCGGCGACGCAGGCCGCATGTCGGCGCTGGCCACGCACTTCGCCTCGACCTGGGTGCCGAGCGACCCAGCGGACCCGGAACTGCCGCCTGAGTACCCACCGCTGTACCCGATGCTGGTGGGGCGTTTCGCGGCCCTGACCGGGCGCGAGGCCTGGGCCCTGCTGGGGACGGCACAGTCCCTGCTCATCGCCCTGTCCGTGCTCGCCGGCTTCCTCGCCTGGCGACGGCTCGTCCCCGCGGGCGTGGCTCTCGCGCTGTCCGGGACGGTGCTCGTGGGGCTGGAGCAACCCAGCAAGGGCAACGAGGTCCTCGCCCTGTCGGTGTTCCTGCCGCTGGTGCTCGGCGCGTTCGCCGTGCCGGAGGGGCGCCGCCCGATCCACCCCGTCGTCGCCGGGATCGGCTTCGGCCTGATGGTGCCGCTGTACCCCAACTTCTTGATGTTCGGCCTGCTCGGCATCGGGCTGGTCATGCTGGTCGGCTGGCGCACCTCCCCTCAGCCGCGCGCCTACCTCGTACGGGCGGCGATCACGGTGGGGATCGCCGCCGTCCTGGCGTCCTGGTACCTCGGGCCGCTCCTCGTGGCGTACTCACAGGGCCGGACCGAGGTCGTCGCAGACCTGTTCAAGTCCGGAGCCCTCGCGGGTAACCAGTTCGCGCTCCTGGGCTCCCGCTCCTTGGCCCTGTTCGCCCTGCAGCTGACGGGGGCCGCCGGGGTCCTCGTCCTGTGGCGACGGGCCTGGTGGGCCCGGCCGATGGGCCTGCTCGCGGCCGGTGTGCTGGCCGTCAAGGCCGTCATGCTGCTCCGGTTCGTGGACGGCGGCCACTCGTTCATGCTGCTCTACGTCCCGTACCTCATGCGGTTCATGGCCGCCGCGGCCGGGGTGCTCACGTTGTGGGAGGCGGCGCGCCTGCTGGGGCCGGTGGTGCTCACCCGGCTGGCCACGCCGCCGCGCCTGGTGGGCGTGGCTGCCGTGGCGGCTCTCGTCGGGGTGATCGGGGCGAGCGCCTACGCCGGGTCCTGGCTGGTCATGCCCGCCGGGTACCTCGATGCCAACGGTGCCAAGGCCAGCAGCGTGACGAGCCTGTCCACGGCCGCGCACGCGGAGTACCTGCCGAACGGCACCAAGCCGCGCTATCCCTTCGGCAGGATGGCCCCGCTGTTCCCCGCCGCCCAGGTCTACCGCGACATCGACGACGAGCTGGGCAAGGGCGCCGATCCCGTCGTCCTGAGCGCCGACCAGCGGGTCTTCTCGTTCCGTGACCTGCGCAACTACCTGCCCCCGGCGCGGGAGTCCAGCAACGCCCTGACCCTGTGGGACACCCGTGAGCGGGGTCTGCGGAAGATCGCCGCCATCGACGACCCGGCCCGACTCGCCGCGGCGCTGGCCCACACCGACTTCGGTCCGGTCGACGTGCTGGTCCTGCAGGAGAAGCAGGGCAAGCTGCTCTGGCGCAACATCGAGTTCTCGCCCCGGGCGCTCGCCGAGCCGCAGTTCGCGGCGTACCGCGGTCTGCCCGGCGGCTTCGCCGTCTTCGTCCGCAAGGGCTGACGCGACTCAGCCGGCGCCAGCCCTCCGACGACCCGGCCGGGTCCGCCGGTCCCTGCCGTCGCAGCGGTCTCGCTGCGCTTCAGGGTCTCGCTGCGTTCAGCGGCGTGCCATCCGCGCCAGGCTGAGCATGAAGGAGACCAGGATGAGCTGGGCGCCGGTGACCGCCAGGACGAGTCCCGACAGCGGCGTGCGGATGTCGGCGTGGCTCAGCTCGCCGAAGCCGGCATCCCCCCAGTGCCTGACGGCTCCGACGAAGAACACGCACCCCAGGAGCGAGAGCAGGGCCCCCGCGACGAGGCCGTTCTCCATCGCGAAGCGGTCGAGCATGCGCTCCAGCCGGACGCTCGGCGGCATCAGACGCAGCCCGGCCGCGAAGGCGCGGGCCACGAGCGCCAGACCGAGGCCCTGGACGCCGACGACCACGGCGGTGGCTGCCACGACCATGGTCTGGACGTCGAAGGTCAGCCGGCCGATCCGGACGGGCTCGACATACAGCAGAACCATGCCCAGGGTGCCCAGGCCGAGGAGCACCAGCGAAGGGTAGAGGAAGAGCCAGCGGGGGCTGAAGGCGAGGAGGAACTTCAGGTGGCGCCAGCCGTCCCGCCAGGTCCGCAGGTGGGGCGCCCGCGAGCGGCCGTCCGGGCGCAGGATGGTGGGTACCTCGACGATGCGCAGGTTCGACAGCGCGGCGCGGACCACCATCTCACTGGCGAACTCCATGCCGGTGGTCTGCAGGTCGAGGGAGCGGATGGCCTCGCGGCTGAACCCTCGCATCCCGCAGTGGAAGTCGTGGATGGGGATGCGGAAGAACAGCCGTCCGAGGAAGGACAGCACGGGGTTGCCGAGGTAGCGGTGCAGCCACGGCATGGCGCCCGGCGCGATTCCGCCGGCGAAGCGGTTTCCCATGACGAGGTCGGCCCCGCCGCGCAGGGCGTCGACGAACGGCCCGAGGTCCTCGAGGGCGTAGCTGTCATCGGCGTCGCCCATGATGATGAAGCGGCCCTGTGCGGCCGCGATGCCGGCCTGGAGGGCAGCGCCGTAGCCGCGCACGGGGACGTCGACGACCCTGGCCCCGGCCGCCCGCGCGAGGTCCTGGGAGCCGTCGGTGCTGCCGTTGTCGGCGACGACGACCTCGCCGGCGATGCCGAGCGACGCCAGGCCCTTCTGCGCCTTCTCGATGACGGTCACGAGCGTCTCGGCCTCGTTGAGGCACGGGAGGACGACGGTCAGCTCGAGCTCAGCCACGGACTCGGCCCACCGCGAAGACGCTCTGGCCGAACGGCGCACGGACCCGGTTCTCGAGCGCCCGCGCCACGGGGACGACGGCGTTGTCCCAGAGGCGCACGGTCGGCCCGTCCTGCGGCGTCATCCGCATGAGCCGCATGCCCACGAACCAGGCGAGCAGGCCAGGGGCGTTGATGTAGTGAATCCGCTCCACCTCGAGTCCGGCCCGTTCGTAGGCGGTGCGCAGGGTCGGCACCGTGTAGCGGCGGTAGTGCCCCACCTGCCGGTCGAAGCGGCTCATGGCGAAGTTGAACGCGGGGACGAGCATGACGACAGCGCCGCCACTCGGGCCCAGCAGCCGGTGGGCCGAGGCCAGCGCGTCGACGTCATGCTCGATGTGCTCGAGGACGTTGATGGCCACCAGAGCGCTGTGGTTCGCGTCCTCCGGGGCCAGCACGTCGACGTCGCGCACGTGCACGCGGGGGTCGTCGCCGAACCGGCGCTCGAGCAGGTCGAAGCGGCTCGGGTCGCGGTCGGTCACCGTGATCTCGGGGGTGCCGGTGTCGAGCCAGGTCCGGGCATAGTCACCGAGGCCGCTGCCGATCTCGATCGGGTGCTCGCCCAGGTAGGGCCGCACGAGGTCAGTGAGCCACGCGTGGTAGTTCACCGCGCTGGTCAGTGACTCCAGCGTGCAGGACTGAAGTGCGCTGTCGCCAGCGACTCGGAATGCGTCGTCGTGCTCCACGTGTCTCGCCTTTGGTAGTGGGTCGGCCGCAGACACCCTGCCACATGAGGGTGCCAAAACAGCCACGAGGGCGGCCTCCCGCGCGGGGAGGCCGCCCTTGTGTGCAGGGTGTTGCAGGTGGGACAAAGGTCAGTCGCCGAGGCGCTGGCCGTTCTCCGCGTCGAACATGTGGATGTGGCCCTCCGCCGGTGCGAGGTAGACCGTCGAGCCCTTCTCCGGGGGGCGCCGGCCGTCGACACGGGCAATGAACGGGCGCTCCGGGGAGTCGGCCTGGTCGTCGGAGTCGCGGTGCTGGTGGACCTGCGCCGTGCCGTAGATGTAGGCGTCGGCGCCGAGCTCCTCGACGACGTCGACGACGACCGGGATGCCCTTGCCCTCGGTCACCAGGGTGAGGTCCTCGGGCCGCACACCGACGGTGACCGACTTGCCCGTGGCCTTGCCGAGGTCGGCGCGGGCGATCGGCACGGTGCTGTTGCCCACCTTCACACCGCCGTCAACTACAGAGACGTCGAGCAGGTTCATGGCCGGGGAGCCGATGAAGCCGGCGACGAAGACGTTGTTGGGGTGGTCGTACATCCGGCGCGGCGTGTCGCACTGCTGCAGCAGACCGTCCTTGAGGACCGCGACACGGTCGCCCATCGTCATGGCCTCGATCTGGTCGTGGGTGACGTAGACCGTGGTGACGCCGAGGCGGCGCTGCAGTGAGGCGATCTGGGTGCGGGTCTGGACCCGGAGCTTGGCGTCGAGGTTCGACAGCGGCTCGTCCATGAGGAACACCTGCGGCTGGCGGACGATGGCCCGGCCCATGGCGACGCGCTGGCGCTGGCCGCCCGAGAGGGCCTTGGGCTTGCGCTCGAGGTACTGCTCCAGGTCGAGGATCTTGGCGGCCTCGTCGACCCGCTGCCGGATCTCCTGCTTGTTGATGCCGGCGATCTTGAGGGCGAAGCCCATGTTGTCCGCGACGGACATGTGCGGGTAGAGCGCGTAGTTCTGGAACACCATCGCGATGTCGCGGTCCTTCGGCGGGCGGAAGGTGACGTCCCGTTCGCCGATGTAGATCTTGCCCTCGTTGACCTCTTCGAGGCCGGCCAGCATCCGCAGTGCGGTGGACTTCCCGGACCCGGACGGCCCGACGAGCACCATGAACTCGCCGTCCTCGAT
>DASULG010000314.1:0-7884 GCA_036278335.1 Pedococcus sp. | reverse complement strand
ATGAGCGACACCAAGGCGGAGGAGCTCGGCGTCACGCCGCTCGGCCGGGTCGTGAGCTCGGGCGTGAGCGGCCTGAACCCGGAGATCATGGGCCTCGGCCCGATCGAGGCGAGCCGGCAGGCGCTGGCACGGGCCGGCATGACGATCGGCGACATGGACCTCTACGAGATCAACGAGGCGTTCGCCGCGCAGGTGCTCCCGAGCGCCGACGACCTCGGCATGGACCTCGACAAGCTCAACGTCCACGGCGGGGCGATCGCCCTGGGCCACCCCTTCGGGTCCACCGGCACGCGCATCATGACCACGCTCCTCAACGGGCTGGAGGCCCGCGACGGCCAGTTCGGCCTCGAGACGATGTGCGTCGGCGGTGGCCAGGGCATGGCCATCATCTACGAGCGCCTCAGCTGAGCGCCGACCGCCTCATCTGAGCTCCGACCGCAGGGCGGCTCTCCCGGGCCATTTTCCGGGAAAGCCGCCCTGCGTCGTGCCTGCCTCAGACACGATTGCCTGCATGCGACTCTTCCACCGCGATGCTCGGCCGGACGTGCCGACCGGGGCCGTCGCGCGCTTCTGGGCGTGGTGGGAGGAGGAGGGCCGTGAGGCTGTCACAGCGGCGCTGGCCGAGCGGGATCCGGAGCGGATCGCTGCGCGCCTGTCCCAGGCCGTGTCAGAGGTGCACCAGGGTCTAGCGTGGGAGCTCGCCGCAGGCTCCGCGGCGGAGCACGTGCTGGTCGTCAGCCCCGAGGGCGACCCCGAGCTGCGGCCGCTGGCCCACCGCTGGCTGCGCGCAGCGCCCGAGGTGGACCGTGGCTGGGAGTACGCCTCCGCCCGGCCGCCGGCAGCGGACCTCGAGGGCATCGTGCTCAGCATCTCGGACCTGGAGCTGTCCTTCGCTGACATCCGGGTCGGCGCTCGCCGGGAGGGCACCCATCTCGACGTGCTCGTGTACCACCCCGCCTTCGCCGCGCTCGAGCAGCAGGTGCGCGACCAGATCGCCTTCCTGGCACTCGACGCAGCCTTGGGCGAGAACGATGTTGAGGCATGGGTGGGTGAGATCACCGCGTCCACGGAACCGCCGCTCGAGGGGTTCGGCCTCGGGGGGCTGCGCTCGGTCCTGCGTGACCTGACGGAGGAGCACACCAGCGACGACGGCACGCCGCAGTGGATGGTGCTCGAGGCTGATGGCGAGGACGGGCCCGTCATGGCGCTGGCGCAGGTGCCGCTGTCGCCGGTCACCGCCCCGCACCTCGACACCCACGTGGCGGTGCTGGTGCCGTACACCGAGCTCACCGAGCGCGGCTACCCCGGTCCGGGGTCGCTGGAGGCGCTGCGCGCCCTCGAGGACCACCTCGCAGACCGCATCGGCGACAGCGGTCGCGTCGTGGCGCACCAGTCGCACCGCGGTATGCGGGTGCTGCACATCTACGTCGACTCCACGACTCCGGCGGTGGAGCAGATGCGCGCGGCGGTGAACGCCTGGGAGCAGGGCAGGATCCGCGTCCAGGTGACCACCGACCCGGGCTGGCACAACGTCGCACACCTGCGCGGCTGAGCCTGACCCCGCGCGGTGGCGCGGTCGGTCATGGCGGTCAGGTCAGGTCGCGGCGGAGGGCTGCCAGCCGGGACTCCAGGCCGTTGGACAGGCCGGCCGCGCACGCGTCGTAAACCAGCACGGTGAGCTGGTCCATCGCCGCGGCGGGCCCCAGGTCGGGCACGCTCTCGCTGGTGAGCGCGGCGAGGACGCGCCGCAGCGCCGGCATACACGAAAGCGCGTGGTCCAGCGGCAGCTGCTGCCACCGCCGGACCACGCGCCGGAGCTCGTCCGAGACCCCCTGCGGAACCGGGGAGGTCGCAGGGGCCACGGTCAGTTGCTGCGCATGCGCCCGAGCAGGCGCAGGATCTCGAGGTAGAGCCAGACCAGCGTCACGATGAGGCCGTGGGCGAGCAGCCATGAGTAGCGTTGCGGTGCGCCTGCGGCGATGGCGCGGTCGATCGAGTCGAAGTCCAGTGCCAGCGACATCGACGCGAGGCCGATGGCGAACAGCGAGATGCCCATGCCCAGCGCCCCAGAGCCGCCGATGCCGAACGCCGAGTGCGTGATCAGCGCGTAGCCGAGGTTGACCAGCGCGAAGATCGCGTAGCCGATGATCGCCATCGTCACGATGCGGCGGAACTTTTCGGTGACCTTGATCAGCCCGGTCTTGTAGGCCAGCAGCATCCCGCCGAAGACGGACAGCGTGGCCAGGACGGCCTGCGCGACGATGCCCTTGAAGGGGTCCTCCAGGGTCGGGGGGTCGAACGCCAGGCTGTAGTAGTTGCTGATGGCGCCGACGAACAGTCCCTCGACCACGGCGTACGCCACGATGAGGGGCACGCTGATCGTCTTCTTGAAGGCGATCACGAGGCCGAGCACCAGCGTGGCCGCGATCCCGCCCAGCATGAGGATGCCGCCGAGCTCCGTCGGCGCCAGCGTCCACCCGATCGTCGCGAAGACGAGGACGATGGCGAAAAGGCCGGCGGTCTTCATCACGACGTCGTCGAGGGTCAGGCGACCGGTCTGGACAGCGCTGGCCGTGGGCCGCTCGTAGAGGTCCTGCAGCTGGCGGTCGGTCATCTGACCGCTGCTCGGCCACCCTGATGCAGGCGGCGGGGGCTGGGGTCCCCGGTCGCCGAATCCGGCATAACCGCGCTCGGTCTCCCGCTCGATCCGGCTGAACACCGGGTTACTGGCCATGTGCAGTCCCTCCTTGGGGGCTTGGACGGCCCGTGACCGGGCCGCTCACCACAGTAATTGCTCGGGAGGGGTCATTTGTTCCCCAGCGCTGGTGTCCCCGACGGGAGTCGAACCCGCAACACAGCGATTTTAAGTCGCCTGCCTCTGCCGGTTGGGCTACGGGGACGGCGCAAGCCTAGGGGCGACGTGGCGGGCGGTGGGCACTGGCGGCGGCTCGCGGCCGGGCGTGGGCACGGTCGTCGGTGTCGGGGCCGGCTCCGGCTCGGTGGTGGTCAGCGAGGGCGCGCCGGCGGACAGGAGGACCAGGGCAGCCGCGAGCAGCGCTCCGGCCATCGCGACAAGGGCCGTGCGCGCTGCCTCCGGACCCAGCGGCCGGACGGCGGCCGTGCTCATATCCGCACGGTAACCCCTCTCCTCCTCTCGAGGCCGGGGCCGCGACGCCGGCGACGGGCTAGACCCGGCTCCGGGAGGCCTTGTCGCGGCGGCCGTTGAGGCTGCGGTGAGCGCTCACCTGGACCCGCACCAGGCCCCGGGCCAGTGGCGGTGCGTAGCGGTTGAGCCGCCACAGCGCGTGGGCGAGCCACCCGACCGGGATGACCGCGCGGTTCGCCGCCAGGCCGCTCACCGCGCGAGCCGCCACGGCCTCAGGAGTGAGCATCCGCGGCTGCATCATCCGGACCTGCCCCCGGACGCTGCCGCCCTCGATGGACGCGGGCGCGGCATACACCTCGTCGAGCAGCGGGGTGTCGACGAATGCCGGGCAGAGCACGCTGACCCGCACGCCGCGGCTCGCGGCCTCGGCGCGCAGCGCGGTCGACAGGCCCACGACCGCGTGCTTGGTCGTCGTGTAGGGAAGCATCGCCGGGGCCGGGATGAGACCGGCGAGGGAGGCGGTGTTGAGGATGTGTCCGGAGCGCTGCGCGCACATCACCGGGTATGCCGCGCTGACGCCGTTGACCACGCCCCGCAGGTTCACGTCGATGGCCCGCTGCCAGTGCCGCTCGTCGAGCTCCTCGAGCAGGCCGCCGATCGCGACGCCGGCGTTGTTGACCATGACATCGAGGCGGCCGTGCGCGTCCACGGTGTCGCGGACGAGCGCGCGCACGGCGTCGGCGTCGGCGACGTCGACCGCGGCTGCCGAGGCCGTGGCCCCCAGCTCACCAGCCACCGCCTGAGCCTTGGCGGGGTCGAGGTCGGCGATGACCACGTGGCTGCCGCGGGCGACGAGCTCGGCGGCGATCGCCCGGCCGATGCCGGACCCTGCTCCCGTCACGATGGAGACGCGGGGCTCGAAACTGCTGCGTGCCATGGGGTTTCCCTTCAGCTGGTCGGCGCCGCGGAGGCGCTCGAGGGGACGGGCTCAGGGGTGGGGGCCGCCGCCGGGGCGGGGGCTGCCGCCGGGGCGGGGGCTGCCGCTGGGTCCGGGGCTGCCGCCGGGGCGGCCAGCGGCTCGAAGACACTGTCGTCGACTCGGCGGGTGCGCCACCAGTAGGCCACGGTCGAGCCGGGCCAGATCGCGGTGTTGTGGCCGAACCGGTCGAGGTACCAGCTCCTGCAGCCCGAGGCCCAGACCGTGTGCCGGCTGCGCCGGAGCATCTCGGCGGTGAACCGCGCCTGCGCCCGGGCGCTCGTGTCACGGGCTCCCGACCGGGCACGGTCGAGACACTCCAGGACGTAGCGGGTGGCGAGCTCGATCATGAGGACGACCGAGTTGTGGCCGAGCCCGGTGTTGGGACCGAGCAGGAGGTAGAGCTCGGGGAAGCCCGCGACGGTGATGCCGAGGTGGGTGTGCATCCCGGCGGACCAGGCGTCGGAGAGGGACTGCCCTCCACGCCCGCGGAGGTCGATGCGCTCGAACGACCCGCCGAGGTCGAAGCCCGTGCCCAGGACGAGGGCGTCGACCTCGTGCCTCGTGCCGTCGGCCGTCACCACCGCGCCGGGCTCGACGCGGGCGATGGGTTCGGTCACCAGCTGCACGTCGTCGCGCTCGAAGGCCGGCCAGTAGTCGTTGGAGAGCAGGATCCGCTTGCACCCGATGGTGTAGTCCGGGGTGAGCTGGCGACGCACCAGGGGGTCGCTGACCACCTGCCGCAGCTGGCGGAGGGCGTAACGCTGCGCGAGGCGGGCCAGCGTGGGAAAACGGGTGAAGACCGGCGCCCGCGCCTCGAGCTCCCAGTAGGTGCGCCAGCGCACCGCCCGCTGGAGGGCCGGGTAGGAGGCGAACATCTGCTTGCGGCGCTCGCTCCAGACCCTGTCGTGCTTGGGCAGGATCCAGGCGGGGGTGCGCTGGAAGACGGTGAGCCGCTCGGTGCGCGGCGCCAGGGCGGGGACGATCTGGACCGAGCTCGCGCCGGTGCCGACAACCGCGACCCGCTTGCCGTCGAGCCCGTCCTGCTCGGGCCATCGCGCGGAATGGAAGACGGGACCGCCGAACTCCTCCAGGCCCGGGATGTCGGGCAGCCTGGGCTCGTGCAGGGCCCCGACCCCGAGGACGAGTGCATCGGCCGTCCACTGGCGCCCGTCCGCGGTGGCGACCTCCCACCGCCGGTGCCGCTCGCTGTATGCCGCGCTGGTCAGGTCCGCGCCGAACTCGATCCGCTCGCGCACCCCGTGGCGGTCTGCGACGTCGCGCAGGTAGGCCCAGATCTCGTCGGCCGTGGCGAAGTCGCGGGTCCAGTCCGGCTTCTGGTCGAAGGAGAAGGAGTACAGCCGCGAGGGGACGTCGCACGCGCACCCGGGGTAGCGGTTGTCCCGCCAGGTGCCACCCACGTCGTCGGCCTTCTCGAGGACCACGTAGTCACTCTCGCCGCGCTGGGCGAGGCGGATCGCCATGCCCAGCCCCGAGAAGCCGGTGCCCACGATGACCACGCGATGGTGGGGGACGCTCATGGGGCAGCAACTTACCACCGGTAAGTTACCGGGGGTAGAGGTAGAGTTCGGCCCGTGGCAAGCAGCCCCGGCACCGCGCGCTCCCCGCAGCGACCCGGCACCTCCCCCAGCCCGCGCGGCACCCGCATGCCCCGGGCTCAGCGCGAGGAGCAGATCCTCGCCGTCGCCGAGGCGGTCTTCGCCGAGCGTGGGTACCAGGCCACGACGATGGAGGAGGTCGCCGAGCGGGTCGGCGTCACGAAACCGCTCATCTACGAGTACTTCGGGTCCAAGGAGGGCCTGCTCTCGGCCTGCATCGACAAGGCGCGCACCCAGCTGCGCGATGCCACCGTGGCGGCTTGGCAGGGCATCGACGAGGGCGCCTCCCTGGAGACCTACTTCGAGAGCGGCATCCGGGCCTTCTTCGACTTCATCGACGAGCACGCCTCAGCCTTCGCCCTCATCCAGCAGGAGGGGGCAGTGGCCGCCTCCGCCAGCGGCGACATCGAGGGCATCCGCACCCAGCAGTCCGAGGTCGTGACGCAGACCCTCCTGCAGGTGCCGGGGCTGGCGGCCGTGCCCCGCGTGCTGCTCGAGGGGTACTCCGAGCTGGTCGTCGGCGCCTGCGAGCGCGTCGCGGTGTGGCGCCTGGGCCGGCCCGAGGTGAGCGCGCAGGACGCCACCGACCTCGTGATGTCCGGGGTCTGGCACGGCCTGGGGTCACTGGCCGCGCAGCACGCTCAGGCCTGACCGCGCTCGGCGCGCGGCAACGACGGGTCAGCGGGGAGGTCGCGCCGGGTGACCTCCCCGCTCCGTCGTGGTCAGCCCGCTGGGACGAGGATGACGTTCCAGGCGTTCCCGCGGGCACTGACGCTGTCAGCAGTCGCCGTCCAGGTCTCGGTCGGCCCTGCCGCCATGCCCGCCCCGGTGTCCGCCAGCATCGATGACACCGACGGGGCGGCGTCGGCCTTCACCATGGTCCGGGCGGTCATCCCCGAGGGCGCCGTCCAGGCCTGGGTTCCGGGGTCGACCGATGACTTGTCCGCGAAGTAGCCGACCGACCAGGCCCTCGCCGCGGCCTCCGAGGAGGGTGCGACATGGGTGGCTGTGTTGGCGTCTCCCGCAAAGGACGCGGACACCTCCAGGGGGTCCGCCCCCTGGTAGGCCGCCACGGTCAGGGACGTCTTGATCGAGGAGTCCAGGGTGACGGAAACCTTGGTTCCCGCATCGGTTCCCAGCGCGCGCTTGGTGAACAGCATGGTCTTGATGCCGCCCACGCCGTTGTCCTGCACCCCGGCCGTCTGCCATCCCGCTGGTGCGGCGACGGTTGCGGCCGTGCTGTTGACGGTGGCGAAGAGGAGCAGCGTGTCCCCGGACCGAATGGTTGCCGGGATGGTGACGCCGGGCGTGTTCGACTTCACCAGGGCAGACGCGGCTCCCCGGTAGGTGATGCTGGCGTCCGCGCTGGGTGCGCTGACGACGAACATGGCCCGCGATGCCCAGTTGCGTGACGTGTCAACCACACTCGGGCTCCCCTCGGCCATGGAGCCGTTCCAGGCGATGCTCCTCAGCGAGCCATCCGTGCGGTCGGCGTAGTACAGGGCCGACCCGCTCAGGAACGCCCCCGCGGTGTTCGACCAGTCACGGCCGTCCGCCACGGTGAACACCTCCGATCCCACCGTCCCCGAGTCGGGGCTGAAGTACCGGGAGTACATGGTCGGCTTGCCCTCGAGGGTGAAGTAGATCCTCCCGTCGGCGTAGAAGAGGGAGCCGACGCTCTCCACCTCGCTGAGGTAGAAGGCCGGCAGCACGCCCCGGTAGTACTGCACACCAGAGGTCGAGCCGGTCGCCACCGTGCTCCACTCGGGGTCGAAGTAGGGGTTGACCTCCTCCGGCGGCCCGAAGCTCTGGCCCAGAACGCTGCGCGAGCGCAGGGTCCCGTTGTCCCACCCGTAGAAGAGGGTGTCGCCCACGACGAAGGCTCCGCGAACCCGGTGCCAGTCCTCGCCCCACCCGGCAGCAGCGTCCGCGGTGACGCTCGCGCCGTCGAACGAGGCCACGGAGATGGCATCCGCGTCGGGTGCTGCCGTGATGGTCGGCCCCGCCGAGGTCTGGATGACTTCGATGGCGTTGATGAAGGGGTTGTTGACGGCTCCCTTCACGAGGTCGACGTCAATCCGGCCATCGCTGGTCACCGGCAGCTCCGCCATGGTCGCCCGCTGGTCCCCGCCTGCCCGCGCCACCACGTCGACGTTCGTCAGTCTCGTCGTACCGTCCACCGC
>DASULG010000313.1:0-8663 GCA_036278335.1 Pedococcus sp. | reverse complement strand
CCGGCAGGCCGTCGCGCGCGAGCTCCACACACAGCAGGGCCGCGGCGGACTCGGAGTGGGCGGTGGCCACGGCGCGTTCGCTCGCGCTGGCGAGCAGGGCCTCCTGCCGGCCGGCGCAGTCCAGGGCCGCGTGTGCCCAGGCGAGCAGGCGTGCCTCGTCCACCGGCCACGCCGGCGAGCCCACATCCGGGCGCAGGTAGCCGTCGGTGCGCAGCGGCGAGCTGGGATCTGCCGCGCGGTCCTCGGGGCTGTCGAAGTCGAACAGGTCGCCAGCCGAGGCCTTCGGGAGCGCGCCGGTGCCCAGGCCCTGGGCGGTGGCCCACGCGAGCTGGGGCGAGGCGTCCCACCCGCCGACAGCCACCCGGTGCGCCTCGGCGATGTCCCAGCAGCGGGCGAGTGGTACCCGGGCTGCCACCAGCGGCAGCGCGTCATGGCCCGCTGCCCACCACGTCCACCGCGGGCTGCGAGTGGCCTCGATCTCGCCCACCAGCTCGGCCAGCTGCTCGAGCCGGACGCAGGCGCTGATGCCCGGTCCGACCACAGCCGCAAGGGCGCCGGACTCGTGGGTCGGGTCCGCAAGCGCGGGATCGACAACCACGGCCACGCGCTCGCCGGCGGTGGGGTCGCCGGCGGGCAGCGAAGCGCTCATGACCTCATTGAAGCCGTGAACGGTGACAGGGGCGGCGCCGGGGTCCTCGGCGCTCTCGCGCGCCCCACGACGACGAGGGTCCCCACGCCAAGGGCGAGGGCCAGCGGCACCAGTCCCAGAGCGCCCACCACGCCGGCGTCGCCGAAGACCAGCCGCCGCGCGGCATACAGTCCCTGCCCGCCGCTGGCGCAGGCCAAGGTGTAGGTGCCCGCCGGCACCCGGCCCGCGGTGGCGGCCACCTCCTGGAACCCGCCCGTGCTGAGGCGCACGTGGCCCCCGGCGAGCTCCTCGAGGGGCACCACGAGGCCGTCCGAGCGCAGCTCACACACGGCGAGGGCCGTCTCACCCTCGTCTCGCAGCAGCGACAGCCCGCTGCTGCTGACGGTCACCCGGTCGCCGGGTGCGACGGGCGCCGGGTCCTGGGCATAGGAGGCCCACAGGCCGTTGGCCGCCAGCCCCAACATCACGAGGGAGACGGCGAGAAAGGTGAGCGGGACGAGGTGCCAGTACCCCGAGATCCGTCCCCCCGACCGCCCCATGGGCACACCCTAGGCGAGCGCCAGACTCAGACCCTGGACTTCAGCGCCGTCTGGCGCTTGATGCGGCCGAGCATCCCGACCATCCCGCGCAGCCGCAGCGGGGAGACCGCCTCGGCCAGGCCGAACCGGTAGGGCGCGTCCTCGGGGACGGCGAGGACCTCCTCCACCGTCAGCTGGTCCAGTCCCTCGCGCAGGATGCCGGCGAAGCCGCGCGTCGTGGGTGCCTCCTGCGGCGCCGAGAAGAACAGGGAGACAACGCGCTTCGCAGGGTCGGGCGAGGACGCCTCGTCGACCTCAACCACGAGGAAGACCGGCGACTGGCACTCGTGCACCTGCTCCATCTTCTCCGGCGCGTCGGCATACCTCGACGGGAGCTGCGGCAGCTCCTCACTGAACTCGAGGAGCAGCTGGAGGCGCTCTGGCACGGTGAGCTCGGTGAAGTCCTGGGCGATCTCGGCCAGGGCCTTGGGCAGGTCGGCGGTCTCGACAGGGGGCATGGCGACTACCTCGCGACCGGGACGCGCACGGCGTTGCCCCACTCGGTCCACGAGCCGTCGTAGTTGCGCACGTTGTCGAACCCGAGCAGGTGGGTCAGCACGAACCAGGTGTGCGAGGACCGCTCGCCGATGCGGCAGTAGGCCACTGTCGGCTCGGAGGGCTTCAGGCCCTGTTCCTCGAGGTAGATGGCCTCGAGGTCGGCGCGCGACTTGAACGTGCCGTCCTCGTTCGCGGCACGGGCCCACGGCACCGACTTCGCCCCGGGGATGTGGCCACCGCGCATGGCGCCCTCCTGCGGGTAGTCGGGCATGTGGAGGAGCTCGCCGGAGTACTCGCCGGGGGAGCGGACGTCCACGAGCTGCTCACCGAGGTGCGCGAGCACCTCGTCCTTGAAGGCCCGGATGGGGGCGTCGTTGCGCTCGACAACGGGGTAGTCGGCAGGCGCGGGGCTGGGGACCTCCTTGGTGAGGGGCCGGCCCTCCTCGATCCACTTGGTGCGGCCGCCGTCGAGCAGCCGCACGTCCTCGTGGCCGAAGAGGGTCATGACCCACAGCGCGTAGGCGGCCCACCAGTTGTTCTTGTCGCCGTAGATGACGACGGGCGTGTCGCGGCCGACGCCGCGCGCCGACATGACCTTTGCGAACTGCTCGCCGTCGACGTAGTCGCGGGTCAGCTGGTCGTTGAGGTCCTGGTGCCAGTCGAGCTTCAGTGCGCCGGGTATGTGCCCGGTGTCGTAGAGGAGGACGTCCTCGTCGGACTCCAGCACGACGACCCCCTGAGGGTTTCCGCCGTCCAGCTGGGCCGCGAGCCAGTCGGTGGACACGAGGCGCTCGGGGTGCGTGTACGCGGCGAAACGGGCTTCAGACGTCTGCGGATCGGCCATACGACCACGATAGACCGGCAGGTCTGGGGCACCCATGGCAGGATGAGCAGACCGTCATCAGAGAGGGCGACTGTGGGCATTCTGGACATGGGCAAGGACAGCACCGACATCGCGGCGAAGAGCCGCACGGCGCTGGAACAGGCGAGCGCAGGGCCCGAGGACCACGGCGCCTTCGGCAACAGCGTGGTCCGGCTGATCGAGGGCATCCTCGACACGGGGATCGACGGCAAGGGCCCGTTCCACTCCGCGCAACAGGTCGCCGACGTGGCGCTGTCGGGCCACGCCGATGTCGAGCAGGCCGTCGACGCGGTGGTCTCCTCGCATCTCAAGCTCGCGGCCGCGGGGGGTTTCGCCACAGGTCTTGGCGGGTTCATCACGCTGCCGGTGGCGCTGCCGGCGAACGTCGTGGAGTTCTACCTTGTGGCGACGCGCATGGTGGCGGCCGTCGCCTCGGCTCGGGGCTACGACCTCCGCCAGCCAGAGATCCGGGCCGCGGTGCTCCTGACCCTCGTGGGCGCCGACTCCGACGACCTGCTCCAGAAGGCCGGTGTGTCGGCGACGGGCCGCCTGTCCAACCTGGCGGCCCAGCGGCTCCCCGGTCCGGCCCTGATGGTGGTCAACAAGGCGGTCGCGTTCCGCCTGATCAGCCAGATGGGCAAGAAGGCGCTCGTGAGGATGGGCAAGGCCCTGCCGGTCGTCGGCGGTGTCGTGGGCGCCGGCCTCGACGCCTACCTCCTCAAGCGCATCGCGGACCAGGCGCGCCACGAGTTCCCCCGCAGGGCCCGCTCGCACTGACGGGCCCAAGGGCGCTCGCGCCGCCCCGGTATGCCGTGCGGCTGGGGTGCGCGGGCGGCATACCGGACTTGTCGGAACCCATGGGGGAACCGTCTTCGGGAATGGCGCGTCCCACCCAGTCGTTGGCACTGTGTCCGGCTCCCTGCCGGCAGATCGGAGAGAACCATGGCCAAGTCGCGTCTGGGCGTGTTCCGCACGCTCGCCGTTGCCCTGCGTACCGCTGTTCGGCCCGGATCGCCGGGACTTGGGGAACGGCTCGCGGCGCTGCCCCGTCTGGTGCGCGCGACCGTCCGCGGTGAGTACCGCGGCACCACCGCCAGCCGGCTGTTCATGATTGCGGCTGCTGCCGCGTACGTGCTGTCGCCCTTCGACCTGGTCCCTGAGGCCTTCCTGTCCATCTTCGGCTTCGCCGACGACGCCCTGGTCGTGAGCTGGATCGCGGCCGCCCTGGTCAACGAGACGGAGTCGTTCCTGGCGTGGGAGCGCGGACCGGAGGGCGTGCGCCGGGGCCGTCCGGCGCCGGCGGACACCGTGCCGGGCCACGTCGTCGGCTGACGGGCTGTAGCTGACCGTCGCACGCTCCTCACCGCACACCTTCATCGGCGCTCGCCGATCCGCGGGTGGCTGCGGGACCGAAGACCGCGTCCCCGACTTCTGCACAGGCGGGTCGCCGCGCGTCCCGCCGTGCACAGGTCGCCGAGCCGCACTGGGAGGCAAGGCCCGTCGGCGTGCACCGTGGCGGCATGAACCCGATCCGGCTCCGTGGGCCCGCTGACATCCTCGCCGCCCTGCCGTACCAGCTCGGCTACCACCCCGGCGACGCCGTGGTGGTGGTGACCCTCTCTAACCGCGCCGTCGGTCTGGTGCAGCGCCTGGACCTTCCTCCCGTCGACTATGCGTCCGAGGCCGTTGCCGCTCTGCTCCCCGCGCTGGCCCGGGAGGAGGCCGACGCGGTCCTCCTGGTGGGCTACGAGTCCACGGCGGGCGAGTCCCTGCCGGTGCTCGACGCCCTCGCGGAGGCCTGCGCGGGTCTCGGCCTGGAGGTCGTGGACCGCCTGATCGTGCGCGGCGAGCGGTGGTTTGCCCCGGACTGCGAGGGGGGCTGCTGCCCGGCTGAGGGCACACCGATGACGGAGCCGGCGGACGTGCCGGTGGTCGCTGAGTTCGTTGCCCTCGAGATGGCGCCCGTGGCCGACCGCGACGCGCTGACCCGCCAGCTGCAGCCCGATGAGGGACGGTCCGAGGAGGTCGACGTGGCGCTGACCAGAGCGACCGCCGAGGGACGCAGGCCACAGGCCACCGCGCTGACCCTCGTGGACGGTCGGGCGCAGGCCGTGCGACGGCTGCGCTGGCTGGCCGGGTGGGCGTCGGTCTGCGACGTCGCGGGCGAGCTGCGCGATGTGGGTGCGGACCTGGGTGCCGACGAGGTGGCGGCTCTCGCGCTCTCGCTGCGCGACCTCGCCCTGCGCGACGGCGTGATCGCCTGGCTCTGTCCCGGCACGCTGCCCCTGGACTCGCTCGACCCAGACCTGCTCGACCAGCTCCGCACGAGCCTGCCGCACCCCGCCTGGGCCTCCTCGCCCCCGACGTCCGCCTCGGTGGTCGCGGGCCGCCGGATGCAGGCCCGGCTCCTGCAGCTGTGCCGCATGCTGCCCGCTCGCGAGGCCGCGCCCATGCTGACGGTGCTCGCGAACTTCGCCTGGTGCCTCGGCGACGGCGCCCTGGCGCGAGCAGCCTTGGAACGGGCCCTGGCCGCCGAGCCCGGCTACCGGCTGGCCGGTCTGCTCGAGCGCATGGTCGACCTGGCGATCCGGCCCCGGGCGAGCGCCTGATCGTCGTCCACAGGCCGGACAGCAGCGGTGCGGCGCCGGGAGAGGTTTTATGCTGTCCCGCAAGGTCATGAGTTCCAGCGCACAGCCCCGGCTTGCTGGGCGGCAACCCTCCTCGCGGTGGGGTGCCCCGGGTGATGACCGGGCCGTGCCGGACCGGGCACGGCAAGCGCGATGCCCAGGAGACTCCTGATGACGACCACGTCGACCCCCCGGCTCTCCGTTGGAGCCTGGCGCGAGGGCGACCCTGTGGGCGATCGGCGCTTCGCGTCGGTGGGGGCCGTCGAGCTCGAGGCCGGGGGCAGGCTGCCGGACGTCACCGTCGCCTACGAGACCTGGGGGACCCTCAACGAGGCCCGCGACAACGCAGTCCTGGTGGAGCACGCCCTGACCGGCGACAGCCACGTCAACGGCCCCTCGGGGCCCGGGCACCCGACCCCCGGCTGGTGGGACGGCCTCATCGGCCCGGGCTGCCCGTTCGACACCGACACCCACTTCGTGGTGGCCGCGAACGTGCTGGGCGGCTGCCAGGGCACCACCGGCCCGTCGTCGAGGGCCCCCGACGGCAGGCCCTGGGGGAGCCGCTTCCCCTTCGTGACGATCCGTGACCAGGTTCAGGTCGAGGCCCTGCTCTCGGACCACCTCGGCATCGAGCGCTGGCAGGCGGTTCTCGGCGGGTCCATGGGCGGGATGCGCGCCCTGGAGTGGGCGGTCACCCATCCCGGCCGCGTCGACACCGCGGTCGTGCTGGCCTCGACCGCCTACGCGACGGCCGAGCAGATTGCCTGGTGCCAGTCCCAGCTGCTGGCGATCCGCAGCGACCCGGGGTTCCGCGGCGGCGACTACTACGAGCAGGGCAGCGGGCCCGATGACGGGCTCGGGATCGCCCGCCGCATCGCCCACATCACCTACCGCAGCGAGCTGGAGCTGCATGACCGCTTCGGCCGGGTGCCCCAGGGTGCCGAGGACCCCCTCGGGGGCGGTGGCCGCTACGCCGTGGAGAGCTATCTCGACCACCACGCCGGCAAGATCCGCGGCCGCTTCGACGCCAACTCCTACGTCGTGCTGACGGAGGCGATGAACTCCCACGACATCGGCCGTGGCCGAGGTGGCGTGCGCGCCGCCCTCAGCCGGGCCACCGCCCGGGTCGTCGTGGCCAGCGTCGACTCGGACCGGCTGTACCCACCGCGGCTGTCCGAGGAGATCGCCGCAGCAGCCCCGAGCGCCGAGCACCACACCATCACCTCCCCCTACGGCCATGACGGCTTCCTGATCGAGACCGAGCAGGTCGGGCGCATTCTCCGGCGGGTCGTGGGGCACCCGGCCAAGGCGAGGGATATCGGGTAGCGTCAGCGCACCGGGCAGATGCTGCCCGGCTGTCGAACAAGGAGGTTCTAGTGGCCATCGTTGTGGGTTATGTGCCTACGAAAGAAGGTCGCGCAGCTCTTCGTCGCGCTGCTGACGAGTCCCTGCTCCGGAAGACGAAGCTGATCGTCATCAACTCCAGCCGGGGAGGCAAGGACTACGACGGCAAGGAGGCCGAGCGCTTCGAGGCCGAGCTGAAGCGTGTCCAGGGCGAGCTGGACCAGGTCGGCATCGAGCACGAGGTCCGCCACCTGGTGCGCGGAAACGAGCCGGCCGAGGACCTCATCGCGGTGGCTGACGAGGTCGGGGCCGACTTCATCGTCATCGGGCTCCGACGCCGCACGCCCGTGGGCAAGCTCATCCTTGGCTCGAACGCCCAGCGCATCCTGCTCGACGCCTCGTGCCCGGTGCTGGCCGTCAAGGCCGGAGCCTGACCCCAAGACTGCCCCGGGTGAGGTCCCCAAGCGGGCCGCCCGGGGCAGTCTGTTGCACTCTGCTGGGGGCGCCGATGCAGGTTCCGCGCCCCTGTCGTTTTACAATGTCATCTACGAGGACCGGCCAGCAGACGCCAGGCCCGGTCCCGTGAATACTTCCACCCCCGTTGTTGTTGTTGAAGACGTGTCCCCCAGCGCGTCGGCAACAGCGTGCGCTGAGCGTGTCCGCGACGAAAGGTAGTCCGTGTCGCCCGTGTCCCAGAAGGCCTCCGAGAGCCCGACCCGACCGCTTCCACAGGAGTTCTCCCACCCTGCCCTGCAGGAGCTGGTGCGGCTTGGAAGCACCCACGGGTCGGTGGACAGCGAGCAGCTGCGCACCGCCCTCGTCGGCGCCGAGGTGCCGCCGAAGCGGATGAAGGCTGTGCTGCGCTCCCTCGAGGAGCAGGGCATCACGGTCATCCTGGACCCCGCAACAGCCTCCCGTGCGGTGGCCGCCACCTCCTCCACCCGCCGCACCACGTCGGCAACGACGAAGAAGACCGCTGCGGCCACCAAGACGGCCCCCGTCAAGAAGGGTGCCGTCACGGCTGACGGTGCGGAGCCGGCAACCAAGAAGACCGCGGCCGCGTCGGCTGCCGCTCCGGCCAAGAAGGCCGCCGCCAAGAAGGCCACGACCGCGGCCGAGGCCTCGGCTGCAGCCGCGCCTCCGGTGAAGAAGACGGCAGCCAAGAAGACGGCGGCCAAGAAGACTGCCGCTAAGGCGGCTGCCGCCACGGCCACCGATGCCGCGGCCGAGCCCGCCGAGGACGCCGACGTCGAGCCCACCGAGGTCGTCGAGGCCGAGCTGGTCGACGTCGTCATCGAGGAGGACACCGACGAGGACGGCACCGTGGTGCCCAAGGCCGCCAGCGAGGAGGCCGGGGAAGAGGGCGGGTTCGTCCTGCGCGACGACGACGAGGACGACGCCCCCGTCCAGCAGGTCGTCACCGCCGGCGCGACGGCCGACCCGGTCAAGGACTACCTGAAGCAGATCGGCAAGGTGGCCCTCCTCAACGCCGAGCAGGAGGTCGAGCTCGCCAAGCGCATCGAGGCCGGCCTGTTCGCCGAGGAGAAGCTGAACTCCGGCGAGAAGATCGACATGAAGCTCAAGCGCGAGCTCTGGTGGATCGCCCAGGACGGCAAGAAGGCCAAGAACCACCTGCTCGAGGCCAACCTGCGCCTCGTGGTCTCCCTCGCCAAGCGCTACACCGGCCGCGGCATGCTCTTCCTCGACCTGATCCAGGAGGGCAACCTCGGTCTGATCCGTGCGGTCGAGAAGTTCGACTACACCAAGGGCTACAAGTTCTCGACGTACGCGACGTGGTGGATCCGCCAGGCGATCACCCGCGCCATGGCCGACCAGGCCCGTACCATCCGCATCCCCGTGCACATGGTCGAGGTCATCAACAAGCTCGCCCGCGTCCAGCGCCAGATGCTGCAGGACCTCGGCCGCGAGCCCACGCCAGAGGAGCTCGCCAAGGAGCTCGACATGACCCCCGAGAAGGTCGTCGAGGTCCAGAAGTACGGGCGTGAGCCGATCTCGCTGCACACCCCGCTCGGCGAGGACGGCGACAGCGAGTTCGGCGACCTGATCGAGGACTCCGAGGCGGTCGTCCCGGCCGACGCGGTCAG
>DASULG010000312.1:0-6420 GCA_036278335.1 Pedococcus sp. | reverse complement strand
TGCTCGTTCTCCCAGTTGCGAAACCCCGACAGGTCGCCGTCCACGCCGGTCTCACGGTTGTTCTGCGCGGTCGGCTGGCCGTTCATCTGCAGGATGCCCGCGCCAGGACGACCGATCATGCCGCGCAGCAGGTGCATGTTGTTGACCTGGACCGACGCCGCGGTGGCCTGGTGCGACTGGTAGAAGCCCTGAAGGACTGTCGACACCACCCGCTCGCTCGTCCCGAAGATCTCCGCCGCGCGCTCGACGTCGCGCGCCGACACCTGGCAGATCTCAGCGACCTTCTGGGGCGTGTAGGGCTCGACCGCCTCCGCCAGGTCGTCGAAGCCGTGCGTGTGCGCCGCGACGTAGCCGTGGTCGACCCAGTCCCGGTGGATCAGCTCGCGGACCAGGCCGTTCATGACCGCCTGGTTGGTCCCGGGCCGGACTGCGAGGTGCACGTCGGAGCGCTCGGCCACCTTGGTGCGGCGCGGGTCCACGCACACGTGCAGTGGCGGGTCGGGCGCCTCGAGACGGTCCAGCATCCGCGCCCACAGCACGGTCTGGGTCTCGGCGACGTTGTGCCCGTAGTGGAAGACCGCATCGCAGACATCGAGGTCGGTGTAGGAGCCCGGCTGGCCGTCGGTCCCGAAGCTCTCCTTGAGCGCCGCAGCCGCCGTGGCCGTGCAGAGGCGGGTGTTGCCGTCCATGTGCGGCGTGCCGATGCCGGCCTTGCCGATCACCGCCAGGGTGTAGTACTCCTCCAGCATGAGCTGGCCACTGGTGTAGAAGCCATGTGACAGAGCGCCCTTCGAGTCCAGCAGCGCCCGGGACCGCTCGACCACCAGCCCCATGGCCTCGTCCCAGCTCGTCTCGACCAACCGACCCCCGCGGCGCACCAGCGGCCGGGTGAGGCGGTCGTGCTGCTGTCCCTGCCAGCCGAACAGGCCCTTCGGCCCGAGCCGGCCGCGGCTGACCCGGTCGGTCTCACGACCGCGGACCCCGACCATCCTGCCGCCGGAGACGGCGATGTCGACCCCGCACCCGTTGCTGCAGAGCAGGCAGGCGGACTGCACCCACCTGTCCACGTCGCTCGCTTCGGTCCCCTCGACGAGGAAGGTGTCGACTCGCGCCGGCCACGGCTCCCCCGCGGCATACGGTGTCGTGGGCCCCCAGATGTCAGCGATGCGGTCATGTGTCATCGTCCACCTCCGGCTCGATCCTGCCACCGCTTCCGGAGTCGGCAACCGCTGCAGGGCCCGGCATTCACGTGGCGGCGAGGCGGCCCTTCTCCGTCGCGACGTCGTAGTCAGCGGCCGGCCAGCGCGGGTCCATCGCGCGCAGGTGCTCGAGGACGAGGTTCTGCACCGCCAGCCGCGCGTACCACTTGCGGTCGGCGGGAACCACGAACCAGGGCGCCTCGGGTGTGGAGCACTTCTCGAGCGCAGTCTGGTAGGCCTCCTGGTAGCTGGGCCACAGCATCCGCTCGTCGACGTCGCCGGGGTTGAACTTCCAGTTCTTCTCGGGCCGGTCCAGCCGCTCCATGAGCCGGGCCTTCTGCTCGTCCGACGAGATGTGCAGCATGACCTTGACGATCGTCGTGCCGGACTCCACGACAGACCGCTCGAAGGCGTTGATCTGCTCGTACCGTCGCGACCACGTCGACCGTGGGACGAGCTCATGGACCCGTGCGATGAGCACGTCCTCATAGTGCGAGCGGTCGAACACCCCGATCTGTCCCGGGGCGGGAAGCGCCCGGCGGATCCGCCACAGGAAAGGGTGTTTGCGCTCCTCGGCGCTCGGCGCCTTGAACGCCGTGTAGCTCACGCCCTGCGGGTCCATCTCGCCGACGACATGACGCATGATGCCGCCCTTGCCTGAGGTGTCCATGCCCTGCACCACGAGGAGGAGCGAGCGCCGCCCGCCCATCTTGGACTCGGCGTAGAGCCGCTCCTGCAGCTCGCTGTTCTGCCCCGCGAGGGCTGCCAGAGCCTTCTGGCCGGCAGCCTTGCCGCCGTCGAATGCCGGCGTCGACCTGGCGTCGACCTCGAAGAGGTTGACGCCGCCGCCCACGCGCAGGGCCTCCGAAAAGGACGCCGCCTCAATCGGTTTGGCTGCGGCGGCAGGGACCGACTTCAGGTCCTTCGCCGCGTTGCCCGCGCTGCCTTTGGACTTCGTTGTCTTCTTCGACTTCATCGCCATGAAGGCATCGTGGCATCAGCCCTGCCCGTGCGCGACTTCCCCGATGCCCTCGCGCGCCATGGCGGTCAGCCGGGAGACCGCCCGGAAGTACTTCTTGCGGTAGCCGCCGCGCATCAGCTCGGGGGTGAAGAGCTCGCCGAGAGGGTGGCCGCTGGCGAAGACCGCGATGTCCGCGTCGTAGAGCCTGTCCGCGAGGACAACCAGGCGCAGCGCGACCATCTGGTCGGACACCGGTCGCACATGCTGCCAGCCCACTGCGGTCACGCCGTCGAGCAGTGCCCGGTAGCGGCTGGGGTGCACCGTCGCCAGGTGGCGGGTGACGTCGATGAAGTGGTCGCACAGGCCGCCCGCCTCCTCGACTCGGGCGGCGACCTCCTCGTCGGTCAGCGGCGGCGGGCTGGGCGCCAGGCCGCGGTGCCGGTAGTCCTCGCCGTCGACGGTCAGCACGTCGAAGCGCGCCGAGAGCGCCTGGATCTCGCGCAGGAAGTCCTCCGCCGCGAACCGGCCCTCGCCCAGGGCGCCCGGCAGCGTGTTGGAGGTCGCGGCCAGGGCCACGCCTGCCTCTGACAGCCGCGTCAGGAGGGTGGACATGAGCACCGTGTCGCCGGGGTCGTCGAGCTCGAACTCGTCGATGCACACCAGCCGGTGCCCCTGCAGCGCCTCAACGGTCTGGGCGAAGCCGAGCGCCCCGACGAGGTTCGTGAGCTCGACGAAGGTGCCGAACGCCTTCGGCCCGGGCGCCTCGTGCCACAGGCTCGCCAGCAGGTGGGTCTTGCCCACGCCGAAGCCCCCATCGAGGTAGACGCCCTTGGGCACCTCCTGCTTGGTGCCCCCGCGACGCCACCACCGGCCGCCCCCACCGCCCCCCGCGCCGTTCCGGGCCGCCGCCCCCAGCCCCGCGGCATACTCCTCCAGGCGCTGCACAGCGGCCGCCTGGCTGGGCTGGGCCGGGTCAGGCCGGTAGGTGGAGAACCGCTCCGCGTCGAAGCGCGGCGGGGGCACGAGCTCGCGGATCAGCCGGTCGCGGTCGAGGCGGGGTTCGCGCGTGGTGATCGACGGGGACACACCCGCAGCGTAGTGAGTGGCACACTGCGGCCATGCGCCTGCTCCTCGATGAGTCCCGCTCACACAGCCCCGGCGAGGTGCTCGACGAGGGCGCCCTGGCCGAGGTGTACGCCGCTCCTGCCAGGCCCTGGCTGCGCGTCAACTTCGTCTCCACGCTCGACGGCGCGGCCACCGGCGCCAACGGCCGCTCGGGCTCGATCAACACCGAGGCCGACGGCGTGGTCTTCCACCTGCTGCGGCGGCTGAGCGACGTGGTCGTCGTGGGCGCGGGCACCGTGCGCACCGAGGGGTACCAGCGGCTGGGCGAGGCGGACGGTGGGGCGCTGCCGCTCGCCGTCGTCAGCAACAGCGCCCGTATGCCGGGTGCGCTCCTCGCGCCCGCACCCGGCCGTGGCCCGGCGTTGCTGATCACCCGCGCGGACGCGCCACCGGAGGCCCTCGCAGAGGCTCGCGAGAAGCTGGGCGAGGAGGCGGTCCTGGTCTGTGGCGAGTCGGCCGTTGACCTCGTCGCGGCCCGGGCGGCGCTGGAGTCCCGGGGCCTGACACGGATCCTGACCGAGGGCGGCCCCAGCCTGCTGGGCGCGATGCTGGAGCAGGGCGTGGTGGACGAGCTCGACCTGAGCTGGTCACCGCGCGTGGTCGGGGGCGACGGCCCGCGCATCGTCAGGGGCGCCGCCCTCGATGTGGCGCTGGCCCCGATGGCGATGGTGGAGGCGGAGGGCACCGTGATGGGCCGCTGGCGCGTCCTGCGGTAGGGGCGGGTCGTGCGGTAGGGCCGGGCCGTGGGTAGGGCCGGCTAGAGCGAGACGAACTCGCTGACCGCCGTCTCCCACCGCTCCGGGTCGGTGTTCCACTCCTTGGTGTGGCGAGCGGTCTTCCACGGCTCGAACCACACGAGGTCCGGCCGGGCCTCGGCCAGCTGCTCCGAGGGGCCGACGGGCACGAACTCGTCGTCGACGGAGTGGATGAGCAGCATGCGGTGGCGCAGCTCGTCGGCGCGGGCGACCCAGTTGGTCTGGGCCACGTCGACCGCGTCGTGCACCCCGACCAGCCGGCGCGCCCACCGCTTGCCCATGAGCGTGCGGCTGAGGCTGCCCACCGGCGCCGGCACCCCGTGCTGTCGTGCGTGGTGGGCGAGCACGTCGTTCCAGTCGATGACGGGGGCGTCGAGCACGACGTGGCTGACGTGGCCGGTGAGCCACGACCGGTCGAGGGTCTGCAGCACGATGGCGCCGCCCATGGACCAGCCGACCAGGATCAGCTCGCGGGCTCCCTGCTGCACGGCATACAGGGCAGCGTCCTCGATGTCGCGCCACTCGGACAGCCCCAGGTTGTAGCGGCCGTCGGGGCCCCTGGGCGCGCCGGCGTCGTTGCGGTAGGAGGGGATCAGGACGCTGATCCCGCTGTCCCGCAACGGTTTCACCGCACGCAGGCCTTCCTCCCGGCGCGCTCCCCGCCCGTGGACGAGGATGGCCCATCGCGTCGTGCGGTGCTGCGCCTCGATGACCCAGGCGGGCATGGGCCCGAGCTCGGTGAGCACCTCGACGTGCCGGGTGGGCAGGCCGAGCGACTGCTCCGGGCCGGAGCCGAAGTAGTACTGGTTCCAGCGCCCGAACCCAGGGGCAAGGTGGCCGTGGTCGACACCGAGCAGCTCCCGACGGACCAGCCCCTGCTCCTCGTCGACGTGGAGGACGTCCCCCACCCTGCAGTGGCCGCGAGCCTCGTCGAGCCAGAGCCCGTAGCGGCCCGGGACGACGGTGTCGGCGGTCAGGCCGAGGGTGACGCTGCGCTCGCTGACCTCCCGGATCTCGGTGTCGTCGGGCCGCTGCCGGTCGGGCGTGAGCACGCGCCGGGCGAAGTAGGCGGCGGCGCTCACCGACGACAGGGCGCCGAGGGCGGTGACCGAGCCGCCCGTGATGGCCGCGCCGATCGCGGCCCGGCGCACGAGCTCGCGACGTCCGGTGTCCCAGCGCTCAGCCATCAGCAGCCCCCGCCCTACCGGCCGCTGCCCAGGACGTCGGCCAGGTCGAAGCTGACCGGCTCGTCGAGCTGCTCATAGGTGCAGGACCGCGGGTCGCGGTCGGGACGCCAGCGCACGAACTGGGCGGTGTGCCGGAAGCGGACGCCCTCCATGTGGTCGTAGCGGACCTCGACGACCCGCTCGGGGCGCAGCGGGGTGAAGGAGAGGTCCTTGCCCGCGGCCCAGCGGCTCTGCTCGGCGTTGCGCGGCGTGCGGGTGCCCTCCTCCTGCCTCGCCCACGCCCACGGGTGGCTGTCGAAGTCGGTCACGAGCGGCTGGAGCTCCTCGAAGAGCTCGCGCCTGCGAGCCATCGGGAAGGCCCCGATGACCCCGACGCTCATGAGCTCGTCGCCGTTGTAGAGCCCGAGGAGCAGGGACCCGATCGCGTCCGGCCCGCTCTTGTGGGTCCGGTAGCCGGCGACAACGCAGTCCGCGGTGCGCTCGTGCTTGACCTTGAACATCACCCGCTTGTCCGGCTGGTAGGTCCCGTCGAGCGGCTTGGCGACCACGCCGTCCAGACCCGCCCCCTCGAACTGCTCGAACCAGTCCTGGGCGACGGCGCGGTCGCGCGTGGCTGGGGTGAGGTGGACCGGAGGCTTGGCCCCGGCGAGGGCCTTCTCGAGCAGCGCCCGGCGCTCGGCGAAGGGCCGCTCACGCAGGTCCTGGTCCCCCAGCGCGAGGAGGTCGAAGGCGACGAAGTGCGCCGGCGTCTCCTGCGACAGCTTGCGCACCCGGCTGGCGGCAGGGTGGATGCGCTGCTGCAGCAGGTCGAAGTCGAGACGGTCGCCGCCCGGGCCGATGACGACGATCTCCCCGTCGACGACGCACTTCTCCGGCAGGCTCTCCTTGACCGCCTCGACGACCTCCGGGAAGTAGCGGGTCATGGGCTTCTCGTTGCGGCTGCCGATCTCGACGAGGTCTCCGGAGCGGAAGACGATCGAGCGGAAGCCGTCCCACTTGGGCTCGAACAGCACCTCGCCCTCGGGCATGGTCTTGACCGACTTGGCCAGCATCGGGGACAGGGGCGGCACGAGCGGCAGGCCCCACACGGCATCCCGCTCCGCCTTGGGGCCGAGGTAGTCGCTGTCCTCGCGGTCTGCCCGGCGCTTGCTCGGCTGCACCCTCGGCGGTTCGCCCGGCATCTTGGGGTAGTC
>DASULG010000311.1:0-11891 GCA_036278335.1 Pedococcus sp. | reverse complement strand
AGCGACCGAGGTCCTTCAGACCTGGGTTCAGATCTTCGATGTGGGTACTCATCGCGTTGACCCTTTCGTGGTTTCAGCGGAGGTGCTGGACGGGGCAGCCGAGGACACCGTCGAAGGCGTCAGCGGCGTGGGGATGAAGGTGGTGCACACGTGGTCGCCGTGGGCGAGCGTGGCCAGCCGCTGGACGTGGACGCCCAGCAGCCGGGAGAACGCATCGGTCTCAGCGTCACAGAACTGGGGAAACTCCCGGGCCGCGTGCTGCACGGGGCAGTGCCCCTGGCAGAGCTGTATGCCGGTGAGCGGGCTTGCGCTGCCGGGTCCGCCCACGGGGCGGGCCGAGGCGGCGAAGCCGTCGCGGGTGAGGGCGCGCACCAGCGCGGCCGTGCGGGCCTGCCGGTCCTGGCCCGCGTCCGCGAGCTCGGCGGCATACCGCTCCTCCAGCGCCTTGATGCGCCGCTGCACGAACCGGGTCACCGCGTCGTCGCCCGCCTCGTCGGCCAGGAAGCGCAGCGCCTCGGTGGCGAGGTGGTCGTAGTCGGACTCGAGCGCCTGGTGGCCGGCCTCGCTGACGACGTAGGCCCGCGCAGGGCGACCCCGTCCCCGGTGGCCCACGGTGGCCTCGCGGCTCTCGATGAGGCCGAGCTCGACGAGGTTGTCGAGGTGGCGGCGGACGGCCGCAGCCGTCAGCCCCAGGCCCTCGGCCAGCGCCCCGGCGGCGATCGGCCCGCGCTCACTGATCACCTGCAGGACCCGGTCGCGCGTGCGCGACTCGAGGACGTGCGGGATGACCGCAGGGTCCTCACGGGTGTCGGCGGCGATAAACACAACACTCATGTTACGTAATTGCCCGCCGCAAGGGAAAGGAAGGCATGCCTTACCCCTCCGGAACCGTCCGGGGTCCGGCACTCGACCGGCACCCGACCGGCGCCCGACCGGCGCCCAGCCGGCGCCCAGCCGGACCCGGGCGCGCCCGCCTCAGTCGAGCAGGCCGCGCTGACGGGCCACCGCCACCGCCTCACCGCGCCCCGCGGCGCCGAGCTTGGCCATGATGTTGGAGACGTGCACGCTGGCGGTCTTGGCGCTGATGAAGAGCTGGGAGCCGATCTGCTTGTTGCTCCGGCCCAGGGCGACCAGACCGAGGATCTCGCGCTCCCGGGGCGTCAGGTGCTCGCCGGCGGCCGCTGTCGCCGGCCGCGCGGGCGGGCCGAGCAGGGGCTCCAGCTCGGCCGCCAGTGGCGCGGCCCGGAGCCGACCCGCAACCTCCGCAGCCGACTGCGCGGTTTCCCGCGCCTGGCTGCTGTCACCGGAGGCCGCAAGCACGGCCGCGAGCCGGGCCCGCGAGCGGGCCGCCTCGAAGGCGTGGCCGTACTCGTCGAAACGCTGCACCGCCTCAGCCCAGGCCCCGGTCATGGCGGCGAGGTCGGCGTCGCCGGCACCCGCCAGCCACCGCAGCCGAAGCAGCTCTGCGCGGGCCCGCGCCGCCCAGGCCCGGGACTCGGGGCCACCGTGACCGTGGGCCAAGGACTCCTCCCACACCTCGCCGGCGATGCGCGCCGCCGCCTCGCCGCGCTTCACGAGGGCCTGGCGCGCGGACTCGGGTGCAATCGCGGCGTGGGTGGCCAGCTGGCCGACCAGGAGCGCGCCGAAGCGCAGCTGGGCCTGGAACCCTGGCCTCCACAGCCGGGTCAGCAGCTCGACGGCATCGTCGTGCAGCGAGATCGCCGCGGCGAGGTCGCCGGAGTTTCCATTGAGGTCGATCCCAGCGCTCGCACTCAGCACGGCGACCAGGCCCTCGACCTCCCACCAGGCCCGCAGCTCGGGAATCCGGCTCAGCGCGGCGGCCTCTCCCCTCCCCGCAGCGACGTAGAGGGCGGCGGCGACGAGCTGGGCAGCGGCCGGCTGGGGAATGTCCTCGCCCTCGAGGTCGAGGACCTCGTCGGCCTGGTCCCAGTCGCCGAGCTCGTAGGCGGCGATGCCGGCGAGCAGCCGGCACTCGAGCCCGTACGGCGACCACTCGCGTCCCGTGGCGCGTGCCCGGGCGGACCCGAGGCGGTACGTCGTGACGGCCTCGGCGAGCCGGCCCGCCCGGTGGTGGAGGGAGCCGAGGTGGTGCAGGGCCCGGACCTCTGCCGGGGTGCCCCGCACGTCCGGGTCCGCGATGATCCGCTCGAGGATCAGCCGCGACTCGTCGGGGTCGACGGTGCGCTCCTTGATCTGTGCCACGACGACCCGCATCTCGTCGGCGATGTCGCGCAGCCCCGCCTTCTCCGCCATGGCGACCGCCTCGTCCGCGGTCCGGATGGCCTCGTCATCGCGACCCCGGTCGGCCAGCGCCTGCATGTGGGCCCCGAGGATCCGCGCCCGCAGCGCGCTCGGCTGCTCGGAGCCCACCAGCCCGAGCGCCTCCTTGGTCAGCGCGAGGGTGTCGAGGGGGCTCTCCGTGATCCGTGCGGTCGTGGCCAGGGCTGCCAGGAGCTCGGCGCGGCCCTCGGGCTCCGCGGCCCGGGGGCGTCGCTCGATCCGGTCCTGGAGGATCTCGAGCGCCTTGTGGACCTGCCCCACGGCGGTGGCCGCCGCTGCGGCCCTGAGGGTGACGGCGTCGCTCTGCGCGTGGTCGTCGGGCAGCAGGGCCAGAGCCTGCAGGAAGTGCCGGAACGCCTCTTCGGGCCCGCCCACCGCCATTGCGGCGTCGCCGGCGCGGACGCTGGCGCTGAGGGCCTCGTCGCGACGCCCGGCCGCCAGCGCATGACGGGCCAGGTCTGCCCAGGTGCCGAGCGAGGGGTCGGCGGCCAGCTCGGTGGCGTACCGCTCGTGGGCGCGCACGCGCTCGCCCGGGAGGAGGTCGTCGTAGACGGTCTCGGCCAGCAGCGCGTGCCGGAAGGCGTAGCCGCCGGTCTCCGTCGGCACGAGGACGTGGTGCTCGACGGCGTCGCGGATGGCGACGTCGAGCTCCCCCGGAGGCAGGTCGCTGATGGAGGACAGCAGGCGGTGGGAGACCTGCCGTCCCGCAGCCGATGCCATCCGCACCACGTGCTGGGCGGGGGGGTCGAGCTGCTCGACGCGGACCAGGAGGAGCCGGGAGAGGTCGCCGGCCGTGCCCGGACGCCCCAGCGAGCTGGCCGCGGCGAGCTCCTCTGCGAAGAAGGCGTTGCCCTCGGCGCGCTCGACGACGGCCTGGACCTCCGCCTCCCCCAGCGCGCCATCGATGAGGCCCTGAACCAGCTCGCGGACGTGGCGGTCGGCCAGCGGGGCGAGGTCGACGCGGTGCACCGAGGCCAGCCGCGACCAGTGCGCGAGGGTCGCCCGCAGCGGGTGCCGGCGGTGCAGGTCGTCGCTGCGGTAGGACGCCACCAGGGACACCGGGCCGCTGAACCCCCTCGTGAACAGCAGCGTGAGCAGGTCGCGCGAGGACTGGTCTGCCCAGTGCACGTCCTCGACCACGACCAGCAGAGGGCCCTGCTGCGAGAGGTCCTCGAGGGCGGCGTGGACCGCCTCGACCAGCTCGGCCCGGTCGAGGGCGCCGGGCGTGTCGCCCGTGCCGGGCCGGCGACGACCGGGGAACAGCCGCGCGAGGTGGGGGTGCGTGGCGACGACCGCGTCGACGTCCTCGGGCCGGGTGACCTCGAGCCGCCCCAGCATCTCGGTGAAGGGCAGGTAGGGAAGCGAGCTGCCGGCCTCGCCCAGGCAGTGGCCGAGCAGCACCTGCCAGCCCTGCTGCCGGGCCCGGGCGGACAGCTCGGAGAGCAGACGCGTCTTGCCGATGCCTGCGTCTCCAGAGAGCACGACCATGCCGGGGCTGTCCGCGGCGGCGTCGAGCCCGAGCAGCCGGGCCAGCCGTTCGCAGTCCTCGTCGCGGCCCACGAAGAGGCCGCCAGCAGGGGCATCCAGTGGCACGCCGCAAATTATGTCGGAGTGCACTGACAGCGGGACCTGCTGGCGGCCAGTCGGGGTCAGGGTGAGCGTCATCGGCGTGCCGAGCCGGTGCCGCTGCTCAGGCCGTCCTCGCGCGGGCGACGTGGCGGTGGTGCAGGCTCACCTGCAGCCGCTCGGTCCATCGGCGGCCGAACCCGCGGCTCGAGCCCACCTCTCCGGCTCCCCCGGTCAGCCTCTCGCGGCGGTAGGCAACCTCCGCTGCGATGTACTCCGGGTCTGCGTAGATGCTCAACATGGCGTCTCCTTCTGGGTGTGTGTGGTCGGGGTAGGTCTCGTGGTGCCCGGGAAGCGGTGTGCTGCCGGGCGGGGCCGGGCGGGCGGCCGGCTCAGGCCGGCCGCAGCGTTCCGGTCGTGCGGCGTGGCTGGCTGGGGCGCCAGTGCGGCCAGTGCAGTCGGCGGTGCTTGCGCTGCGGCCGCAGCGAGGCTCCGGAGAGGCTCTCGCGCTTCCAGCTCAGCTCGGCTGCGACGGTCAGGGGGTGTGCGATGACGTTCATCTGGTTCTCCTTCGGGGATGCCTCAACACTGCGCGTCTGAGGTGGGCCCGCACATGGGGAAAGTGCCCACTCCGGAACGCACGCCAGCGGCCCGCCGCGACCTAAGTCCCCCTCAGCACGGGCCAGCCCCCTCAGGGGCACCGGAGGCACCCCACCTAGACTCACGGCGTGCCCGCAGCAGTCGACGTGACCGACCTCCGCAAGCAGTTCGGACCCGTCGTGGCCCTCGACGGAGCCACCTGGCAGGCGCACTCAGGGCAGGTCACGGCTGTCCTCGGGCCCAACGGCGCCGGCAAGACGACGATGGTCGAGTGCTGCGAGGGCCTGCGCCGCCAGGACTCGGGGACGGTGCGGGTGCTGGGCGCCGACCCGTGGCACTCCCCCGCCGAGCACCGGGCCCGCGTCGGTGTGATGCTCCAGGACGGCGGCCTGCCCAATGCCGCGCGTCCGGTCGCGCTGCTGCGGCACCTCTCCCAGCTGTATGCCGCGCCGAGACCCGTCGACGACCTCGCCGTCCAGCTCGGGATCGACCGCTTCGCGACGACGCCGGTGCGGCGCCTGTCCGGGGGCCAGCGCCAGCGCGTCGCACTCGCGGCCGCGCTGGTCGGGGCACCCGATGTGGTCTTCCTCGACGAGCCCAGCGCCGGACTCGACCCGCACGCGCGTCTCGACGTCTGGGAGCTGGTCCGGTCCGTTGCCGACGAGGGCGCCGCAGTGGTGATGACGACGCACTCGTTCGAGGAGGCGGAACGCATCGCCGACCAGATCGTCATCGTCGCCTCGGGGCGGGTGGTGGCGGAGGGGACGCTCGCTCACATCACCGACGGGCGATCCCTCGAAGACGTCTACTTCGGGCTGACCTACAGGAGCCGGTCATGAGCGCCCTCGCGGGTCCGCGGGCGGCAACGACGGGCCGCCGGGTCCTGGCCCAGGCGCGCTACGAGACGCTGGCCATGCTCCGCAACGGCGAGCAGCTGCTGGTGGCCCTCATCATCCCCGCCATGGTGCTGCTGGGACTCACGATGACCTCCTTCGTGCCGCTCGGCCAGGGCCGCCGCATCGACCTTGCCGTGCCGGGGGTGCTGGCGCTGTGTGTCATCTCCTCGGCCTTCACCGGCGTCGCCATCGCCACGGGCTTCGACCGCCGCTACGGCGTGCTCCGGCTGCTCGGGAGCACCCCGCTGGGGCGGGTCGGGCTGCTGGCGGCCAAGGCCATCGCGGTGCTGTGCGTGGTGGCACTCCAGTTCGCCGTCATCGGCGGCCTCGGGCTGGCCCTGGGCTGGGAGCCGACCTGGCGCGGCATACCCGCGGCCCTGGTCGCCACGCTGCTCGGCACCTGGGCGTTCGTCGCCCTCGCGCTGCTCCTGGGCGGGACCGTGCGAGCCGAGGGGGTGCTCGCCCTGGCGAACCTGGCCTGGGTGGTGCTGCTGGCGCTGGGCGGGGTGGTCGTCGCCTCCTCGCGCCTCCCGCCGGGCCTGAGCCACCTCGCCGAGCTGCTGCCCTCGGGGGCCCTCGGTGACAGCCTCCGGGCGGCGTTGCTGCATGGCAACGCCCGGGTGGGCGAGTGGCTGGTGATGCTGCTGTGGGCTGCGGTCGCCAGCGTGCTGGCCTCGCGGCTGTTCCGCTGGAGCGACTGACGGCGCTCGGCGCGCAACGTGCTTGGCCCGTCGGAGCCCGGCGAAGAGGGGGTCGGCGGCGCTGCGTACGCTCGTGACGTGACCTCGGCACCACCCACCACTGCTCCCGCCAACCCCACCACCGGCCTGAGCCCCTGGCTGGGCCGCATCCTCATGGCCAACCTGGTCCTGGAGGTGCTCATCGTGGTGACCGGTGGCCTGGTGCGGCTGACCGGGAGTGGGCTCGGCTGCCCCACCTGGCCCCAGTGTGTGCCGGGCAGCTACGTGCCGGTGCGCGAGCAGGCCGAGGGCTTCCACCGCTACATCGAGTTCGGCAACCGCACCCTCACGGGCGCCGTCGGCTTCGCCGCGCTGCTGGTGCTGTATGCCGTGTGGAAGTGGGCGGGGAACCGTCGAGACCTCCTGGTCCCGGCCTGGGGCGTGCTGGGTGGCGTGGTCACCCAGGCCGTCCTCGGCGGCATCACCGTGCGGACCGGGTTGAACCCCGCCACCGTGGCCGGCCACTTCCTCGTGTCGATGGTGCTGGTCGCCACCTCGGCGTTCATGGTCTTCCGGGCCCAGGAGGCGCCCGGTCCGCGGCCGCTCGCCGTCCACCCGCTGGTCGCGCGCCTGGCCGGGCTCGCCTGCGCCGTCGCTGCGGTGGTGCTGCTGCTCGGCACGGTCGTGACCGGCTCGGGCCCGCACTCGGGGGACGCCGACCAGCCCGCCCGCCTGGGGTTCGACCCGCGCACCATCTCGTGGCTGCACGCCGACGCCGTCATGCTCTTCGTCGGGCTGGTCGTCGCGGTCTGGGTCGCCGCGCGTCTCACCGGGACGACCCAGCGACCGGCACAGGCCTGGTCAGCGGTGCTGATGGTCACCCTGGCCCAGGGCCTCGTCGGCTACACCCAGTACCTCACCGGGCTGCCGGAGGTGCTGGTGCTGGCGCACATGCTGCTGGCCTCGTTGCTCGTCGTCGCCCTCACCGCGGGCGTCGTCCGGCTGCGCGCGGGCGACGGTGTCGCCACCCTGCGCCCGATCGCCGACAGCTGACGCGCTCTGCCGTCCCGGCCTGCCGTCGCAGGCCCGCCGCGGTCAGCGCAGGGGGAGGTGGACCAGGGGGTCGACCGCGACGCCGAGGAAGAGGATCGCCACGTAGCTGATCGAGAAGTGGAACAGCCGCATCGGCCGCAGCACCGACGGGCCCTCCCCCGCCTTGGCGGCCCGCTGGAGGCGGTGCGCCTCGGCGATGAACAGCGCCCCGGTCACGACGGCCGTGACGAGGTAGACCCAGCCCATGTCGGCCACGGGCACCAGCAGCAGGGACGCCGCCACCATGGCCCACGAGTAGGCCACGATCTGTCGCGCCACGACGACGAACTTCTCCACCACGGGGAGCATCGGCACGTGCGCAGCGGCGTAGTCGTCCTTGAACCGCATCGACAGCGGCCAGTAGTGCGGCGGCGTCCAGAAGAAGATGACCATGAACAGGATCACGGCCGACCAGCTCACGCGGTTGGTCACCGCCGCCCAGCCGATGAGCACCGGCATGCACCCGGCCGCGCCACCCCAGACGATGTTCTGCGCGGTCCGCCGCTTGAGGATCATCGTGTAGCCCACGGCATACATGACGATCGCCCCGAGTGAGAGGGCCGCCGAGAGCGCGTTGACCACAGCGGCGAACCACACCGTCGACAGCGCCGTCAGCACCGCCCCGAAGACCAGGCCGTTGCGGGGGCTGATCTCCCCGGTGACCATGGGCCGGTTGCTGGTGCGGTGCATCTCCGCGTCGATGTCGCGGTCGTAGACACAGTTGAACGTGTTGGCGGCGCCCGCGCTCAGGGTGCCGCCGACGAGGGTGGCGACGATGAGCCACAGGGACGGTATGCCGCGCTCGGCCAGGAACATGACCGGCACTGTCGTGACGAGCAGCAGCTCGATGATGCGGGGCTTGGTCAGCGCGACGTAGGCACTGACGGTGCGCTTCCAGCCGCGGGTCGGGGACGCGGAGATCCGGGCCGACGGATCGAGAGCGGTCACGGCGTCCTTTGCGATGTTGCGGAAGTGCGGAAATGTGCGGAGATCGGCGGCCAGTCTATCCCGCCGCCGCAGACGCCCCGTGGACGGGACTGGCTGCGACGCAGGTCACGCACGGCATTAGGCTCGTCCCTGTTGTCGTGCCCCTTCAGAAGGAGACATGTGCCCGTGACCACCAAACTCGCTGCCAAGCCTGCGGCCACCCGGGGGCGCGACGCGTCCCTCCCCATGCCGGTGGCGAGGAAGGCGGGCTGGACCGACCTCGACGTCCGCGCGGTCGACACCGTCCGGGTCCTGGCGGCCGACGCGGTGCAGAAGGTGGGCAACGGCCACCCCGGCACGGCCATGAGCCTGGCTCCCGCGGCATACCTGCTCTTCCAGCAGGTCATGACGCACGACCCGTCCGACCCGCACTGGCTGGGCCGCGACCGGTTCGTGCTCTCCTGCGGCCACTCCAGCCTGACCCAGTACATCCAGCTCTACCTGTCGGGCTACGGCCTCGAGCTCGAGGACCTCAAGTCGCTGCGCACGTGGGGCTCTCTGACCCCCGGCCACCCCGAGGTCCACCACACCGACGGGATCGAGATCACGACCGGCCCGCTCGGCTCGGGCCTGGCCTCCGCCGTGGGCATGGCCTTCGCCCAGCGCCGTCAGCGCGGTCTGCTCGACCCCGACGCCGCGCCGGGCGAGAGCCCGTTCGACCACCACATCTGGGTGTTCGCCTCCGACGGCGACATCATGGAGGGTGTCTCGCACGAGGCCAGCGCGCTCGCCGGCCACCAGGAGCTCGGCAACATCACGGTGATCTACGACGCCAACCAGATCTCCATCGAGGACGACACGGACATCTCGTTCTCCGAGGACGTGGCCAAGCGCTACGAGGCCTACGGCTGGGAGGTCGTCGACGTCGACTGGCGCAAGAACGGTGACGGGGCCGAGTACGTCGAGGACGCCGACGCCCTCCTGACGGCGCTGGAGCGCAGCAAGCGCAGCCCGAGGCCCACGTTCATCCGGCTGCACACGATCATCGCCTGGCCCGCCCCGACCAAGCAGGACACCGGCAAGTCGCACGGCTCCGCCCTCGGCGACGAGGAGGTCGCGGCCACCAAGGAGCTCCTGGGCTTCAACCCCAAGAAGTCCTTCGAGGTCGACCGCGCCGTCCTCGCGCACACCCGCAAGGCCAAGGCGCGCGGCAAGGCCGCCCACCAGGCCTGGGACAAGCGGTATGCCGCGTGGCGCAAGGCCAACGCAGACGGCGCCACGCTCCTGGACCGTCTGGTGGCCGGTGAGCTGCCGCAGGGCCTGGACAAGGCCCTGCCGAACTTCCCCGCCGACATGGAGAAGGGCCTGGCGACCCGCGCGGCGTCGGGCAAGGTGCTGGCGGCGCTCGCCCCGGTCATGCCAGAGCTGTGGGGCGGCTCGGCCGACCTGGCCGAGTCCAACAACACGACCATGGAGGGCGCGGAGTCCTTCATCCCCAAGGGCAAGCAGACCCGGGAGTGGAAGGGCGGCCCCTACGGGCGCACCCTGCACTTCGGGGTGCGCGAGCACGGCATGGGGATGATCCTCAACGGCATCGCGCTCGAGGGCCTGACCCGGCCCTACGGCGGCACCTTCCTCGTGTTCTCCGACTACATGCGCCCGGCAGTGCGTCTCGCGGCCATCCAGCAGCTGCCCGTGACCTTCGTGTGGACGCACGACTCCATCGGCCTCGGCGAGGACGGTCCCACCCACCAGCCCATCGAGCACCTGGCCGCGCTGCGCACCATCCCCGGGCTCGACGTGATCCGCCCGGCAGACGCCAACGAGACCGCTGCCGCCTGGGGCGCGCTGCTGAGGCACCGCGACCGTCCGGCGGCGCTCGCCCTGACCCGCCAGGCCGTGCCCGTCTACGACCGCAAGGTGTTCGCCAAGACCAGTGGCGTGGCCAAGGGCGGCTACATCATGGCCGAGGGCTCGGGTCCCACGCCGGACGTCATCCTCGTCGCCACCGGCTCGGAGGTGCAGCTCGCCGTCGAGGCGCGCGAGACCCTCGAGAAGCAGGGCATCTCCACCAGGGTCGTCTCGATGCCCTGCCGCGAGTGGTTCGCCAGCCAGAGCGCTGCCTACCGCGAGAAGGTCCTGCCCCGCGCGGTCCGGGCCCGGGTGAGCGTCGAGGCCGGCTCCCCCCACGGGTGGCGCGAGATCGTCGGCGACGCCGGAGAGGTGATCGGCATCGACCACTACGGCGCCTCGGCCGACTTCAAGACCCTGTTCAAGGAATTCGGATTCACCACCCAGGCCGTCGTCACCGCTGCCAAGCGGTCGATCAAGGCCGCGAAGGGAACTGACTGACCATGACTGACAACACAGCACTCAAGGCGCTCGCCGACAACGGCGTCTCCGTCTGGCTCGACGACCTCTCCCGCCAGCGCATCCAGAGCGGCAACCTGCAGGAGCTCATCGACACCAAGGGCATCGTGGGCGTGACGACGAACCCCTCGATCTTCCAGCTCGCCCTCTCCGAGGGCAGTGCGTACGACGAGCAGGTGTCCCGGCTCGGCGCGGAGGGCAAGACCGTCGAAGACGCCGCCTTCGCCATGACCACCGAGGACGTGCGCAACGCGTGCGACATCCTGCGACCCGTCCACGAGGCCACCGACGGCGTGGACGGCCGTGTCTCCATCGAGGTCGACCCGCGCCTGGCGCACGAGACCGCCGCGACCGTGCAGCAGGCGAAGGCTCTGTGGGCCGCCGTCGACCGCCCCAACGTCTTCATCAAGATCCCCGCCACGGTGGAGGGCCTGCCCGCGATCTCGCAGGTGCTCTCCCAGGGCATCAGCGTCAACGTCACGCTGATCTTCTCCCTCGACCGCTACCGGGGCGTGATGAACGCCTTCCTCACCGGCCTCGAGCAGGCTCGTGAGGCCGGTCTGGACCTGAGCCGGATCGACTCGGTCGCCTCGTTCTTCGTCTCGCGCGTGGACACCGAGGTCGACAAGCGCCTCGAGGCCATCGGCACCGAGGACGCCCTCTCCCTCAAGGGCCAGGCCGCTGTGGCCAACGCGCGCCTCGCCTACCAGGCCTACGAGGAGGTCTTCTCCACCCCGCGGTGGAAGAACCTCGCCGACGACGGCGCGCACGTGCAGCGACCGCTCTGGGCCTCCACCGGCGTGAAGAACCCCGACTACCCGGACACCCTCTACGTGACCGAGCTCGTGGCCCCCAACACGGTCAACACCATGCCCGAGAAGACCCTCGAGGCGGTGCTGGACCACGGAAAGATCCAGGGCGACACCATCACCGGGAGCTACCAGGAGGCGGGCGAGCTGCTCGACGCCCTCGAGCGCCTGGGCATCTCCTATGCGGACGTGACCGCGCAGCTCGAGCGCGAGGGCGTGCAGAAGTTCGTGGCCTCGTGGGAGGAGCTCCTGCAGGGCGTGCGCGCCGAGCTCGACAAGGTCACCGCGTGAGCGCCCTGGGGGTAGTCGCCTCGGGTCCCGCCGCAGACGCCATCGCCGCCCACGTGCCGGCGCTGGTCGAGGAGCGGTTCGCCAGCAGGCTGTTCGAGCAGGACGCGACCCTCTGGGGTCCCGACGCCGAGTCGGAGGCAGCGGTCCGGTTGTCCTGGGTTGGCCTGCCGCGCACGTCACGGCCGCTGGTCGGCGAGGTCGCCGCGCTGCGGGAGCACTACCGCTCCGAGGGCGTGGACCGCGTCGTCCTGTGTGGCATGGGCGGGTCCTCGCTGGCCCCGGAGGTCATCTGTGCGACCGCCGGCGTCGACCTGGTCGTCCTCGACTCCTCCGAACCCGACATGGTGCGCTCGGCCCTC
>DASULG010000310.1:0-2932 GCA_036278335.1 Pedococcus sp. | reverse complement strand
CAAGCCGGCCCGGGCCGGCTCGAGCATGGGCATCACCCGGGTGGCGACCCCCGAGGACCTGGAGGCGGCTGTCGAGACGGCCCGCGAGCACGACCGCAAGGTCATCGTGGAGGCCGCGATCGTGGGCCGCGAGATCGAGTGCGCGGTGCTGCAGGGGCGCGACAACGAGCCCCCGCGGACCTCACAGGTCGGCGAGATCGAGGTCGACCGCGAGGGCGGCCACGACTTCTACGACTTCGAGGCCAAGTACCTCGAGGAGCAGGGCGTCACGCTCAGCTGCCCGGCCAAGGTGCCGGACCACATCGCCGATGAGGTGCGCCGTCTTGCGGCCGCCGCCTTCGAGGCCCTCGGCTGCGAGGGACTGGCACGCGTGGACTGCTTCTACACCGATACCGGCGACGTCATCGTCAACGAGATCAACACCATGCCCGGCTTCACGCCGCACTCGATGTACCCGCAGATGTGGGCGGCCTCGGGACTGGAGTACCCGCAGCTCATCGACGAGCTCATCCAGCTCGCGCTCGCACGCCCGATCGGGCTGCGCTAGACCCTAGTTGCAGGTGCGGCCGTTGGCCGGCAGGGCGCGGGCAGCGGCCCCGAAGTCCGGCAGCAGCAGGGGCTCCGGGCTGTACGCCTTCGGCACGAGGACCTCGATCGCCGGGTCGCGCCCGAAGGTCGTGAAGGCCGCGCCGTCGCTCAGCTTCCGCACGACCCAGTCGATGTCGTCGACCCTGAGGCACTCCTCCGTCGTGGGGCCGAGCGGCGCAAGGCCGCACCGCGCGATCACGGCGGGATCGCCCCAGGCGGCGACGGCGGGGCTGGCAGCGGAGGTCTCGACGCGTTCCTGGCCGTGGACGGTGCTCGGCCAGGCCTCGGCTGCCTTGGCGCAGGCGGGCGTGCCGGCCTGTGGCGGGGCTGTTGCCTCCACCCCGGAGGAGCAGGCACAAAGCAGGCCACCGGCAACCCCGAGGGCGAGGATGCCGGTGGCCTGGGTGCGCACAGCGCGCAGCCGTGCAGCGACCATGAGTCTCAGACGTGCTCCAGCTGTGCGAGCGACGTGCTCAGACGTGGACGACGGTGCAGGTCAGCGTGCGCGTGATGCCTGAGACGTCCTGGATCTTGGCGATGACGAGCTTGCCGAGCTCGTCGACGGAGTTGGCCTCGACGCGGGCGATCACGTCGTACGGACCGGTGACGTCCTCCGCCAGCACCACGCCGGGGATCTGGGCGATGGACTCCGCCACGGTCGCCGCCTTGCCGACTTCGGTCTGGATCAGGATGTAGGCCTGCACCACCACGAGACACCTCACTAGTCAGGTTTGCCGGAGCTGGAGCCCCGCGTGAACCAGCCGGGACGGTGCCCCGGCCACCCAGACGCTACCGTCTCGGTGGACCGCCCGTCTCGCCAGGAAGGTGAAGTCATGATCACACCGGCCCAGACCCTCGGCGGGGTGTCGGAGGAGGGTCTGCTGGGGTCGATCTTCCCGTTCTTCACACCGCAGCCGGGCCTGCTCGTGGGGCCGGGGGACGACGCGGCCGTCGTCGCCGCTTCCGGGCCGGTGGTCGCCACCACCGACGCGATGGTGCGGGGACGGGACTGGCTCGACCACTGGTCCAGCGCCTCGGACGTGGGGGCGAAGCTGCTGACCCAGAACCTGGCGGACCTCGCCGCCATGGGTGCCGTCGGCACGTCGGTGCTGATCACCCTCGTCGCCGACCCGGCCACGCCAGTGGCGTGGGCGCGGGACTTCGCCAAGGCCGTGGGCGAGGGCGCGGCGCTGGCCGGGGTCGCGGTCGCGGGTGGCGACCTCTCGTCCGCGCCCCCGGGGGTGCTGCTCGTCTCGATCACGGCCCTGGGGGACCTCCAGGGGCGGGCCCCGGTGCTGCGCAGCGGTGCCCGGCCCGGGCACACGGTCGCCGTGCGCGGCACGCTCGGCCGCTCGGCCGCGGGACTGCGCCTGCTGGAGGCGGGCGGCGACCGGGCCACGGACGGCAACCGGGCCGCTCACGGCGAGCAGGGCGGCATACGGCAGCTCTGCCTGGACCACCACCGGCGCCCCACCGCACCTCTGGCCGCAGGCCCCCAGGCCGCGGTCGCAGGGGCGAGCGCCATGCTCGACGTCAGCGACGGCCTGCTGCGCGACGGCGGCCGGATCGCCCGGGCGAGCGGCGTGTGCCTCGACCTCGAGGGCGCCGCCATCGCCGCCGACGTGGCAGCGTTGGCGCCGCTGCTCGGCGAGGCGGCGGCCCTGGACTGCGTCCTGGCCGGCGGGGAGGAGCACAGCCTGCTCGCGACGTTCCCCTCTGCCGTTCTGCCGCCCGGTTGGCGTGCCCTGGGCACGGTGCGGGAGGGGGAGGGGATCAGCCTCGACGGCCGGGCCCAGCGCCCGCGCGGCTGGGACCACTTCGCGGGTGACGAGCCGGGAGACGACTGAAGCCGACCTCCCAGAGGGAGATCGGCTTCGCCGGTATGCCGGGAGGCTGGGTCAGCGCTTGACCTTGCCAGCCTTCAGGCACGAGGTGCAGACATTGAGACGCTTCGGGGTCACGCCCGCGGCGCCCACCAGAGCCTTCACGCGCTGGATGTTGGGGTTCCAGCGACGCTTGGTGCGGCGGTGCGAGTGCGAGATGTTGTGACCGAAGCCCGGTCCCTTGCCGCAGACATCGCAGTTGGCAGCCACGGGTGATCTCCTGATTTCGATGCGAACAAACTTGGGTGGCTCCTCGGGCAGCCTCGATCGAGGTCAGGCCCATGGGAACCGGACAAGAGTAGCCGAGACCGGGGGCTGCGGCCAAAACGGGGCGCAGGGCACTAGCCTGCCAGCGTGCTGGAACGCCTCTCTGCTGCCGACGCCCGCAGGTGGGCCGTCGTCACCCGAGCCGCCCTGGCGGCTCGTCGGGCAGAGATCGACGCGCTCAACGTGTTCCCCGT
>DASULG010000309.1:0-13409 GCA_036278335.1 Pedococcus sp. | reverse complement strand
GTGACCTGGACCGGGTCTCCCGGCATCAAGGACGCCTTCACGTACCTGCCCTGGACGGCCGTGCTGTTGGCGCCCGGTCGGTGGCTGGCCGGCGACGTCCGCTGGGCGCTCCTCGTGTGGGGGCTGGTCGCTGCTGTCGGGGTGTGGGCGCTGGCCCACGGCACGGGCGCGACCGCGCTTGTCCGGCCCCTCTCCCGCCGCCGCGGCGGCGGCAGCGGCGGCGGCAGTGGGGGCAGTGGCGGCGGCGCTGAAAGCTCCGAGGCAACGGCGGTGGGCTCACGGCATACGGGGCCTGCTGCCGCCTGGCGCGGTGCCGCCGTGCTGGCCCTGGTGTTCCTCGCCCCGGGGACGCTGACCCAGGTGGACCAGGCCTGGACCGAGCCGTTGCTGCTGGCCGGAATCGTCTGGTGGGCGGTCCTGGTCGACCGGGGCAGGGCCTGGTGGGCGATCCTGCCGCTGGCCCTGGCCTGTGCCAGCAAGCAGCACCTGGCCCTGCTGCTGCCGGTGCTCCTCGTGTGGCGGCCCTTCGGCGCGCGCCGGGCGGTGGCCACCGGCGCCCTGACGGGCCTGCTCATCGCGCCGTGGTTCCTTGCCGGTCCCGCGGACTTCGTCCACGACACCATCACCCTGCTGGTCTCGTTCCACCCCATCCGCTTCGCCAACACCCTCTACCTGCTGGCCCTGAACACCTTCGGGGTGACGCTGCCGTTCTGGGTCACCGGGCTGGTGGTGCTGGGGACACTGGCGGCCGTGGTCGCGCTGGTCTGGCGACGGCAGCCGGGCCTCGCCGAGCTGCTGCGCTGGCTGGCCCTCGTCTTGCTGGTCGCCAACCTCGTCAACAAGCAGGCCTTCTACAACCAGTTCTGGCTCGTCGGGGCGATGGTGGGGCTCTCCCTGGCGGTCCAGCCCCGCCCACTCAGCGAGCGCTGACCCCGGCGCCCGGGGAGCGCTCCCACGCACGGGCCAGGGCGATCCGCCAGACCGGGTCGGGATGGGTGGCGAAGAGCGCCGTCTGCCACCAGTTCGGCTCCAGCAGGCTCAGGTTGGCCCTTGCCAGGCCCTGCTGCATGCGCACGAAGCCGGCTGAGTCGCGGGTCAGCGCCAGGGAGTGCACGTCAGCGGCGGCCTCGACGCGCCGGCTCACCAGGTTGGTCACCGGCGCCGCAACGTACGGGAGGGTCACGGCGACCGCCACCGCGAACGCCGCCGCGCGGGCCGTCGCCACCCGGTCGGGCGCCAGCACAGCGCCCCCGCTCGCCCGGCGCAGCAGCAGCCACGAGCCTGCCAGGACCCCCGCCACGGCCCCGAGGACGCCGATGGTCGTGCCGCGGGCGACGTCGTGCGCCACGACGTGGCCGAACTCGTGTGCCACGACGCTGAGCACGGCCCGGGGGTCGCGCTGGGCCCGCCGGAGCGTGGTGTCGTCGAGCACGACGCGGTGGGTGGCCCCGAGGCCGGAGACGTGCGCGTTCTCCCCGGTCGTGCGGATCGAGGCGTCCGAGACGAGCACGTCGACCCGGCCCAGCCCGTCGGCCTCGCCGAGCGCGACCACAGCCTGCTGGAAGGGACCGGGCGCCAGCGGGCGGAAGGAGTTGAAGGCCGGCTCGACGACGAGCGGGTAGGCCAGCGACCCGACAACCGTGAGGGCGGCGGCAGTGCCGGCGACCACCCATGGCCAGCGCCTGGGAAACCGCCGCACCAGCCACAGGCCCACGACGATGACGAGCCCGAGCAGGCCCGCGCTGATCGCCCACCCCACGGCCTGGTCGCGCGCCCACCCCGGCCAGGTGTTGGTCGACAGACCGAAGTCGCGTCGCACGCGCTCGGCGTGGATCCCGGCCGGCAGACCCACGACCACCATGACCAGGGTGCTTGCGGCGACGGCCTCCAGGGTCACCAGGGGCCGCGGCCCGCGCCAGCGCACCCGCCCGGCCAGCACCCAGAGGCCCCAGGCCGCCGCAATGGTCGCCAGCAGGCTGAGGTAGGGCCAGGGCCCGATGGCGGAGCGGTAGTCGGCGGCGCGCGCGACCTGGGCGGGGGTGAAGGCCGTTGCCAGGTCGGGCCGAACGGTTGGCGCACCGGCGGGGAGCGGCTGCCACGGCGTCAGGAGCGCCACGGCCAGGACCAGCAGCGTCGAGGCGAGGACGGCGCCCGCAGCCACCGGGCGCAGGCGAGGACGGCCGCCGCTCACTGGTGGGCGAGCTGGTCGAGGTAGCTCAGCCAGTCGCGGGTGAAGGTCTGCTCGCTGGTGCCCAGCACGGCCCGGAAGGCGGCACGGGTGTTGGTCTCGGGGTCGCCGGGGGCTGCGTGGGGGTCCGCGGCCGTGCCGGCGTCGAGGTAGAGGCGCACGAGGCGGCCCTGGCCGTACCGGTCGGCGATGAGGCTGACGGCGAGCCAGGCCGCGTTGTAGTGGGGCGCGATGGTCGTGGTGGAGGGGTCGAAGTCCGCCTCTGCCGGGAGAGCGCGGGGCCCAGCGCCGGAGCGCACCCGGGACAGCAGGGCGCTCGCCACCCTGGCGCGCGGCAGCCCGAGGCCGCTGTACCCGACGTAGTCGGCCATGCCCTCTGACAGCCAGAGCGGGACTGCCCGGGTCGTGCTGGCCCGGATGGCCACGTGGGTGGTCTCGTGGGTGATCACGACCCGTCGCCCGTTCGGCTGCAGCCGGGCGAAGGCCTCGGGATTGACGACGACCCGGTCTGCGCCGGCACGGCCGTCGACGCCCATCGTGCCGTCGGTGACGGCGGCCACCTGGTCCACGCTGGCTTTCTGCTGGCCGAGCTGGGACGCCATCGCCTCGGCCGAGGGCGGCACCACGACCACGAGCCGCGACCCCCACGGGCGGGTCCACACGCCGGAGACCCGCTCGACGGCCTGCTCGCCGAGCCGGAGGTACTCCTGCAGCCGGCTCCTCGGGCCGCTGCCCACCACGAGCGTGGTCGCGGTGCGCACCACGACGAGGTTGGGCAGGTCCCACAGCTGCGGCTGGGTGCCCCCGTCGGAGTCGTCGGCCAGCTTCCAGGCCTCACCCCGGCGCACCACGGTCAGGTACGTCTCGTAGGACCTCGGGACGCGGTCGTAGCCCTTCAGGGAGTAGCGCCCGCGGACCCGGGCGACCCAGGCCTGGGGGCCCACCTGGCTGGCGCGCTCGGCGCTGAGCGCCGGCGCCGGCTCAGGGGTGCCGTAGTCGAAGGTGCCCAGGGGCAGCAGCGCCAGGCTGTCGAAGAGCTCGAGCTGGCGCAGCCCGAAACCGGACCGCGGGTCGTCGAGGGTGGCGCTGAAACGGGCCCGGTCGTGGGCCCGGACGGCGGCGGCGCGGGCGCTCAGCAGGGACGCGAGCCCCTGTTCGCGGGCGACGGCGGGGGCGACGGCGTCGGGCCGGGCGGCATTCTGCCGGCTTGCCGAGCCGGTCGCGGAGTCGGCGGCTGTGTCGGTGGCGGTGGCGGCAGGCCCCCCAGCGCAGCCGGACAGGACCACGAGGCCGAGGACCCCCGCGACGAGAGCTCCCCGGCGCCGGCGGCCGGTGGTCAACACCGGGCCATCGTAGGCAGCCCGCGGGTCTGGTCTGAGGCGGTTCCGCCGCCAGCGTCAGCGCCGCGCGCCCGCCGCGCGCCCGTCACGCGCCCGCCACGCGTGCGCCGAGCGGCCCGGCGTGCCACTGCGAGCGCCGCGAGCGGCTGTCTCGCTCAGCCGACGGCGCGCACTCGCGCCCAGGGCTCGCGTCGCGCACGCAGCTCGGCGGCGTCCTCGGCAGCGACCAGCCCTGACGCGACGAACAGCGTCAGGGCGGACCGCTCGGCGGAGTCCAGGGGCAGGTCAGCGGTCGGCGGCTCCAGAAGCGCAGAGACCATACAGTCACCACAGTGCAGCTCCCGGACCGGGCAGGTCGTGCAGTCGATGATCACTGTGATCACCCCTTCCTACTTGGCTGGTGCCACCGTAGGAGCAGGCACCGACAACCGGTCCTCCCGCAGCGCATCCGGTCCCCGGCGCTGGTCGCCGAGGGCGCGCCTTCGCTGGGCTGTCACCGGTGCGGCATACGGTCTGGCCCATGCAGATGGTCCAGGGCACGTTCGACGACCTGGGCACCGCTCTCGCCGGTGTCACGTTCGTCGTCGTCGACCTCGAGACCACCGGTGGGAGTGCCGCCGAGTCGCACATCACCGAGATCGGCGCCGTGCGGGTTCGCGGCGGCGAGCTGCTCGGCGAGTTCCAGACCCTGGTCAACCCCCATGTCCCCATCCCGGCGTTCATCCAGGTCCTGACGGGCATCACCGATGCCATGGTCGCCGACGCGCCCCGCATCGAGGCCGCCCTGCCTGCTTTCCTCGAGTTCGCCCGCGGCTCGGTGCTGGTGGCCCACAACGCCGGGTTCGACATCTCCTTCCTCAAGGCGGCCGCGGCCAAGACCGGCAACCCCTGGCCCGGTTTCGAGGTCCTCGACACCGTGACCCTCGCGCGCCAGCTCGTGCCGCGCGACGAGGCGCGCAACCACAAGCTCTCGACCCTGGCGGCCCTCTTCGGCTCGCCGACGACGCCCGACCACCGGGCCCTGCACGATGCCCGCGCCACCGTCGACGTCCTGCACGCCCTCATCGGGCGGGTGGGCGGCCTGGGGGTGCACACGCTAGAGGAGCTCAGCAGCTACACCTCGCGGGTGGCGCCGGCGACCCGGCGCAAGCGCTATCTCGCCCGCGACCTGCCATCGGCCCCGGGCGTCTACATGTTCAAGGACGGCCAGGGGCGGGTGCTCTACGTCGGCACGTCGGTCAACATCCGCACCCGCGTGGGCAGCTACTTCACAGCCTCCGAGCAGCGCTCCCGCATGGCCGAGATGGTCCGGCTCGCCGAGAGCGTCACCCCGATCGTGTGCGCGACCACGCTGGAGGCAGAGGTCCGCGAGCTGCGCCTCATCGCCCAGCACAAGCCGCGGTACAACCGCCGCTCCAAGTCTCCCGAGCGCGCCCTGTGGGTCAAGCTCACGGTCGAGGCCTTCCCGCGGCTGAGCATGGTGCGCGAGGTGCGGCCCGACGGAGCCCGCTACATCGGCCCCTTCTCCGGCCGCTCCGCCGCTGAGGCCGCCATCGCCGCGGTCCACGAGGTGATCCCGCTGCGCCAGTGCGTCCAAAGGCTCTCCCCTTCCAAGCCCGTCAGTGCCTGCGCCCTTGCCGACATGGGGCGCTGCGGCGCCCCGTGCACCGGGGCGCAGACCGTGGAGCAGTATGCCGCGGTGGTCGGCGAGGCGGTCACCGCGCTGGCCGGCGACAGCCGCCACGTGGTCGCCGCCCTGCGATCGCGGATGGTCGAGCTCGCGGAGCGGGAGCGGTTCGAGGACGCCGGCCTCGTGCGCGACCGGCTGCTCGCGCTTGTCAGGGGGATGGCGCGCACCCAGCGGATCGCTCCCCTGGCGGCGAGCGCGCAGATCGTGGCCGCGCGTCCGGCGGCTGCCGGCGGCTGGGAGCTCGTCTGCGTGCGACATGGGCGGCTGGCCGGCAGCAGTATCGCTCCGCGGGGCGCCGACCCCATGCCCTACGTCCACGCGCTGCGCGAGACCGCCGAGGCGGTCACGGCCGCCCCGACGCCGGCGCCCGCTGCGACAGCGGAGGAGGCCGAGAAGATCCTGCGCTGGCTGGAGGCCCCCGGGGTGCGGATCGTCGACCTCGACGGCCAGTGGACCTGCCCGGTGGGAGGCGCCGCCGCCGCCCGGGCCGAGCTCGAGCCCCAGGCCGTCTCCCGGCACGGGACCGCCGGCTTCGTCGCCGCCTCCTGAGCAATGTGGATACATTGACTCCCGTGATCTCCGCCATCGTCCTGATCAACGCCGAAGTCGACCGCATCCCTGAGGTGGCTCAGGCCATCGCCGAGCTCGACGGGGTCAGCGAGGTCTACTCGGTCGCCGGCGACGTCGACCTCATCGCGATGGTGCGCGTCCGGGCCCACGAGGACCTCGCCGACGTGATCGCCGACCGCCTCAACAAGGTCGAGGGCGTCCTCGGCACCTCCACGCACATCGCCTTCCGCACGTACTCCAAGCACGACCTCGAGGCGGCCTTCAGCCTCGGCCTCGACGACGAGTAGGGCTGGCAGCCTCGCGCGCGAGCCGCTGAGGGAGCCGCACTGCCGCTGGACAGCCACTGGCACGTGCCAGGGCAGCCGCTCGGCAACCGCCGACTTCTCAGGACTTCTGAGTACAAAGCCCCATGTCAGGGCGTTGACGCGGCGGCACACTCGGGCCTGAGGGCGACGTGCCCGCAGTCCTGGAGGTTCACATGCCCGCTGTGCCCTGTCCCTCGTGCCAGATCCCCCTTCCCGCCGGCGGGGCCAGCGAGTGCCCGGCCTGTCACCTGCCGCTGACCGGCCCGGTCGCCGCGCGCCTCTGGGAGGTCGACCAGAGCCTGGCAACCCTGACCCGCGAGCGCGCCAGCCTGCTGGCGACCCTGCGCCGGGGGCCGGCTGCGGCCCTGACCCCAGAGGCAGGAGCTCGGGAGGCAGGCCCGCCGGGCCAGACCGTGCCGCCCCAGCCCGGACGCGGGCACCGGCCGCGCTGGAGCGGACAGCAGGTGCTCCTGGGCGTGGGCGTCCTGCTGGTGCTCGTGGCCGCGCTGGTCTTCATCGCCGTCGCCTGGGACCGCATCGGCGTCCTCGGGCAGGTGCTGGCCATGGCCATCCTGACCGGCGTCACCGCCTACGGGGCCATGCGCCTGTCCCGTCATCACCTCGGGAGCAGCGCCGAGGCCTTGGCCACGCTGACTGGCGGCCTGCTCCTGCTCGACGTCTCCGCGGCCCGGTCGCTGGGACTCGGCAGCCTCGAGGACGTCGACCTGCGCACCTACACGGCGCTCACCGGGCTCGCCGTGGCTGTTGTCCTGGCCGCGCTGCACGCCGCCGACACCCGGATCCGCGCCTTCGCCGTCGTCAGCCTCCTCGCGGCATCCGTCTCCTGGGCAGCAGTGCTCGCCTGGGCCGACGAGACGACGGCGGAGCTCGCCGCCGTGGCACTCGTGGGCGCGGTGGTCTTCGCCTGCGCCATGGGGCTGCCCCGGCGACTTGGCCGGGTGCGCTCCGACGCGGTGGTGCCCGCTGTCTTCTGGCTTCTCGTCTCGCTGGTGAGCGCCCTGATCGGTGCCTTCGAGGAGGGAGTCACCGACGACGGGCTGACCGCCTCGGAGGTCGGGGCGATCGCCGTCCTGGCGGTCATCGCCGCCGGGGGGTTCGGCCTGATCCGTCTGGTGCTAGCCCGACGCCGCACAATCTCCTCCCCCACGGGCGCCGCGGTCAGCGCCCAGTGGCGCGCCCAGGCGCTCGAGCCCCGGTGGCTGCCGCTCGGCGCCCTGGCCGCCGCGGTGACCATCGCGGCGCCCGCCGCTGTGACGGCACCGGGGTGGCAGGCGGGCCCGGTCGTGGCCGCCTTCACCGCCTGCCTCCTCGCCGGAGGCGTCTGCGCTGTGGTGTGGCTGGCTCCCCTGGGCGCCACCCTGACAGCCTCCTGGGCAGAGAGCCTCGGCGGCCTGGCCCTCGTCGGCACCGTGGTGACCGCCGTCCGCTGGGACTCCGAGCCGGCAGGGAGCGTCACGCTGGCTGCGGTGGCCATCACCGCAGGCGTCATCGCCGTGGCCAGGCCAAGGGCGCGTGCCGTCGCCGCTGGTGTCGCGGCCCTCGCCGGCTCGGCCAGCGTCGGACTCGCCGGCGGTCTCTTCGCCAGCGAGGCACGCGTGGCGGCACTCGCCCTTGCCGCGCTCGCCACGGCAGCGGTGGCAGCGGAGCGTCGCGGCCACGACGAGGAACCGGTGCTCGGCGGAGCGGCCGTGGCCGTCGCTGCAGTGGCTCAGCTCTCGGCCCAGGCGGAGGGCTGGTCGTATGCCGTGGCGGGCCTGCTCGCGGCCGAGGGCCTGGCCGCGACGGCGTATGCCGTGCTCCCGAGGCGGCGGCCCGTGGTCGTGCTCACGGTGCTCGCGTGGAGTGGCGCCGTGTGGACTCTTCTGGCAGACGCGGGGGTGGAGACGCTGGAGGCCTTCACGCTCCCGGTCGCCGCCCTGTCCCTGGCTGGCGGCCTCTGGCTGCGCAAGGCGGCTCCGCTGCCGTCGTGGCTGAGCGTCGGCCCTGCCGCAGCAATCGCCCTCCTGCCCTCGGCGTTCGCCTCGCTGGACGACGAGAGCCTCTTGCGCCCGATGCTGACGCTCGTGGCCGCCGCCGTCGTCCTCGCGCTGGGCGTGGCGCTGCGCTCGCAGGCGCCAGTGGTCATCGGGGCCGCCGCCGCGGCAGTCGTGGCGGTGAGCCAGCTCGCTCCCTACGCCATCGGGGCGCCTCGCTGGCTGACGCTGGGCCTGACCGGCGCCCTGCTCCTCGCCCTGGGTGCTCGCTACGAGAAGCGGCGCGCCGACGCCCACCGCGTGGCCCACTGGCTGGCCGGGCTGCGCTGACGCCGCCGGCTCTGGCAGAGGTCAGCGAGAAGCTCAGAGGTCGTCGCGGTTGGTCGCCTCAGACCAGGACTTCAGCAGCCGTTCGGAGGCACCAGAGTCCAGCGCAGCCTCGGCCCGGTCCATGCCCGCCCGGACCCCCTCGAGGAACTCCTGGTGACTCGTGCCGCGGTCCGGGACGGTCAGGGCCAGGGCGATCCCGGCGTTGAGGACGACGGCATCACGCACCGGCGAGCGTTCGCCCTTCAGCACCCGTCGCGCCACCTCGGCGTTGTGCGTGGCGTCCGCCCCCCGGAGCGTCTCGATCGGGTGCAGGTCGAGGCCGAGGTCGCGCGGGTCCAGCTGGTACTCGCGGACCGCGCCGTCACGCACCCACCAGACGTGTGAGGTCGTGCTGATCGTCAGCTCATCGAGGCCGTCGTCGCCGCGGAAGACCGCAGCATCCTTGCCGCGCCCGGCGAACACGCCGGCCATCAGCGGCGCCATCCTCGCGTCGGCGACGCCCACGGCGGCATACGTCGGTCGGGCCGGGTTGGTGAGCGGGCCCAGGACGTTGAAGGCCGTGCCGATGCCCAGGTCGCGACGGGCGACGGCGGCATGGCGCATCGAGGGGTGGAAGTTCTGGGCGAAGCAGAAGGTGATGCCGGAGAGCTCGGCGACGCTGACCACCTGCTCCGGGCTCAGGCTCAGGTTGACGCCCAGGGCCTCGAGCACGTCGGCGGAGCCGGACGACGAGGAGGCAGCCCGGTTCCCGTGCTTGACCACACGGATGCCGCTCCCGGCAATCACCACCGAGGCCATCGTGGAGATGTTCACGGTGTGGGAGCGGTCGCCACCGGTGCCGACGATGTCGAGGCTGGGCTCGGGCACCTCGATGGTCTTGGCGTGCGCCAGCATCACGTCGGCGAGACCCCGCAGCTCGTCGACGCTCTCGCCCTTGGCCCGCAGCGCGACGAGGAAGCCGGCCTGCTGCACCGGAGACGCCTCCCCGGACATGATCTCCTCCATCGCCCAGGCAGCGGCCTCCGTACTCAGGTCCTGGCCGGCGAGCAGCGAGGTGAGCAGGTCCGGCCAGGTGTGGGGCCCGGGCGTGCGCACCGCGTCAGGCCGTCGCGGCGTGCCCGCGACGCCCGAGCTCGGCCACGGCGGCGGACAGCGCGATCGGGTCGAGCGGGTGCGGGACGGCGAGGTCGGCCAGCGACCACGTGGCGAGCCAGCCATCCTGCGGCCGGCCGGTGAGCACCAGGATGGGCGGGCAGTTGAAGATCTCGCTCTTGAGCTGGCGGCACAGGCCAAGACCGCCCATGGGAGCAGCCTCGCCGTCGAGGATGAGGACGTCGAACCCGCCCCCCTCCACGGCCTCGATCACCGCGGCTGCGGTCGCGCACTCGCGCCAGCTGGCCACCTCGACGTCGCGGGCAGGGCGACGCCCGATGTTGACGCGCACGGCGTCACGGGTGGTGATGTCATCGCTGTAGAGCAGCACCGAGATCTGGTGGGCCGAGGAGCCTGCAGCGGCGGGGGTCGAGGCTGCGGGCGCGTGCGGAGCGGTCATGCAACGATCGTAGCGGTGCCCCCTCGCCCGCCCGAGAGCCACACCCTTCGGGGGGTCGCCGGTGTGCCGCGAGGAGAATGTGGCAATAATGGCGCACGTGGCGACAGCATCGGCATTGCACTCAGGCTCCCCCGTCCCGACAGGCACCATTCCCGGTCACGGACCGGTCACCAGGCCCAACATGGTCTCGGTGGGGACGATCGTGTGGCTCGCGAGCGAGCTCATGTTCTTCGCGGGTCTGTTCGCGATGTACTTCACGATCCGCGGCGTCGAGCCGGACCTGTGGAACGAGCGCACGACCATGCTCAACGTCCCGTTCGCCGCGGCCAACACCCTGGTCCTGGTGATCTCCTCGGTGTGGTGCCAGCTCGGCGTCCACGCGGCTGAGCACGGCAAGTCCCACCGCGCGGGCACGCGCCTGTGGCAGGTCAGCTCGTGGGGCATGCGCGAGTGGTACGTCCTGACGTACATCTTCGGTGCCATCTTCGTGTCCGGGCAGGTCCTCGAGTACTCCCAGCTGGTCAGCGAGGGCGTCACCATCTCCGCGGACGCCTACGGCTCGGTCTTCTACCTCACCACCGGCTTCCACGCCCTACACGTGACCGGCGGTCTGCTGGCCTTCCTGCTCATCATCGGCCGAACCTTCACCACCCGCACGTACAGCCACAACCAGGCCGCGGGCGCGGTCGTGACCTCGTACTACTGGCACTTCGTCGATGTCGTGTGGATCGCGCTGTTCGCGACCATCTACCTGCTGCGGTGAGCCCCATCCAGACCACCCCTCTGCCCCGAATCCCCCGACGACAGCACACGCTCAGGAGCGCACTGTGAACGCACTGGCCGCCCGCCGCCGGCACCCGGCCGCCATCGCCCTTCTCCTCTTGGCAGGGCTCATGGTGACCGGAGCGGCCTATGCCGCGCTGGCACCGAAGGCGGCCTCGGCCTCCACCGTCAGCGCCGACCAGGTCCAGGAGGGCAAGAAGCTCTTCCAGGCCAACTGCTCCACCTGTCACGGTCTCGGAGCCGAGGGCACCCCCAGCGGCCCCAGCCTCGCCGGCGTCGGCGCCGCAGCGGTCGACTTCCAGGTGGGCACCGGCCGTATGCCGCTGGCGATGCCCGGCGTGCAGGCGCCCCGCAAGAAGGACGTCAAGTTCACCGACGAGCAGATCGCCGCGATGGCCGCCTATGTGGCCTCCCTTGCCCCCGGGCCCCCCATCCCGGACGAGCAGTACACCTCGGGCACGAACGCCAATGTCGCCCGTGGCGGTGAGCTGTTCCGCGTCAACTGCGCCATGTGCCACAACTTCGCCGGCTCCGGCGGCGCGCTGACCCGCGGCAAGTACGCCCCGTCGCTGCGCAACATCGAGGGCAAGCACGTCTACGAGGCGATGGTGACGGGCCCGCAGTCCATGCCCGTCTTCAACGACACCAACATCAGCCCCGAGGGCAAGAACGACATCGTCGCCTTCCTGCACAGCATCGACAAGCAGGAGAACCCCGGTGGAATGGCGCTCGGTAACATGGGACCCGTGTCCGAGGGACTCTTCGTCTGGGTCTTCGGTCTCGGGATCATGATCGGCTTTGCCGTCTGGCTCGGGCAGAAATCCGCCTGATGTCCACCGCACGCGTCCACTGCGAACCGACAGGATCGACCACACGATGAACGAACACGGCACTGAGCACGGCGACGAGCTCGCCGACCAGGGCTCCGCAGGCTTTGGAAGCACCGCGGTGCGGCTCGACCAGGGCCACATCGAGGGCACGGGTCACCTCCCCGTGCGGTTCGAGAACCCGGGCATGCCGCCGCACATCCCCCGTGCCGCCGACCTCGACGAGCTCGCCGCCAAGCGCGCCGAGAAGCAGGTCGCCGCGTTCTTCGGGATCTCCATGCTCGGCACCCTGGTCTTCCTGGTGGCGTACTTCGCGATCCCGATGGAGGCGCAGGTCTTCCTGCCCGGCATCGGCAAGGCCAACGTGTCCAACGTCGTCCTCGGTCTCTCGCTCGCCCTGGGCATGCTCGGCATCGGCATCGGGGCGGTCCACTGGGCCAAGACCCTCATGCCCGACACCGAGGTCGTCGAGGAGCGCCACCCGCTGCGCTCGGACGCGGAGGCCCGCCGCGGCTTCGTCAGCACGATGCTCAACGGCGGCACAGAGGCGCAGCTCGACCGCCGTCCGCTGATCAAGTACAGCCTCGGCGGGGCGCTCGGCCTCTTCGCCCTTCCCATGGTCCTCCAGGTCGCCGGCAGCATGGGCCCGCTCCCCAAGGACGGGCTGTCCACGACGCCGTGGAAGAAGGGCGACCGCCTGGTGCGCGACCCCGAGCACACGCCGATCAAGGCCACCGATGTCACGCTCGGCTCGGTGTTCCACGTGCTGCCCGAGTCCATCAAGGACTCCAAGCACGTCCTCGAGGACAAGGCCAAAGCCGCCGTCCTCCTCCTGAGGCTGGAGCCCGAGCTCATCCAGGTCGCCAAGGAGCGCGACTGGGGCTTTGAGGGCATCGTCGCGTACTCCAAGATCTGCACGCACGTGGGCTGCCCGGTCGGCCTGTACGAGCAGCAGACACACCACCTGCTGTGCCCGTGTCACCAGTCCACCTTCGACGTGACACGGGACTGCAAGGTCATCTTCGGCCCGGCCAAGCGCCCGCTGCCACAGCTGAAGATCACTGTTGACGACGAGGGATACCTGGTGGCCGACGCTCCGTTCCGCGAGGCAGTCGGCCCGAGCTTCTGGGAGCGTGGATGAGCACCGCCGGACACACCGCATCGGGCGCAGACCGCCTGCGCGCCAACGACCCGAAGCCTGAGGCCCCGGTCAGCCCCGGACTGAAAGCGGTCGGCGGCGTCGCCGGGTGGGTCGACGAGCGGACCGGCGCCGCCAAGGGCGTCGGCTACCTCATGAAGAAGGTGTTCCCCGACCACTGGTCCTTCATGCTGGGTGAGGTCGCCATGTACTCCATGGTGATCTGCCTGCTCACGGGTGTGTTCCTGACCTTCTGGTTCGTGCCGAGCGCGGGGCAGGTGGCCTACGACGGCTCCTACATCCCGCTGCGGGGCATGATGATGTCCGAGGCCTATGCCTCGACGCTGGACATCTCCTTCGACATCCGTGGCGGCCTGATCATCCGGCAGATCCACCACTGGGCGGCGCTGCTGTTCATCGTGGCGATCTCGGTCCACATGCTGCGCGTCTTCTTCACCGGCGCCTTCCGCAAGCCGCGCGAGATCAACTGGCTGATCGGCGCCCAGCTGTCCATGCTCGCGCTGGTCGAGGGCTTCGCGGGCTACTCGCTGCCCGACGACGCGCTCTCCGGGACGGGGCTGCGGATCGCGTCGGCCATCGTGCTGTCCATACCCCTCGTCGGCTCGTGGGTGGCCACGTCACTGTTCGGCGGCGAGTTCCCGGGTACGGAGATCCTGCCCCGCCTCTATTCC
>DASULG010000308.1:0-4597 GCA_036278335.1 Pedococcus sp. | reverse complement strand
GGGGCGGCCGTGGCTGGTTGCGGGCCACAGGTCGCCGGCCGGTGCCCGCAGGTTATCCCGGCGCGCTGCCCGCGCTGCGCAGGCACGCGGCATACCCGAGGGCACCGAACGCCTCCAGGGTTGCCACGCCGTGGTGCAATGGGACCCTGCCTGCCGCCCCGGCGGGCCAAACCGGCGTCGCTCCGACGACGAATCACGGGTGTCCGAGGCCCCAGCGGGTCCGGACACCGGCCTGGTCACCTGTTCGGGTGGGCCCACTCCCCCGAACAGGCCGACATGACATGACCCACATCGTGGGCCAATGCACGGTGGGAAGGTTTACCCGTGCTTGACTGTTGCAACCATCGCCGTGAAGGTAAAGGGCTCCGCATCGGGCTCAACGCCGACGCGGTGCTGTACGTCAAAGAAGTACCCGGGTCCGCCCCCCGAAAACTGCGGTCCCACTGATGAGAGAAGGCTGACGTGACCACTGCACTGGCACCCCTCCTGACCGCGGCTGACCGCTGCGACCGCTGCGGCGCCCAGGCCTACGTGCGCGCCCGCCTTAACGCTGGTGGGGAACTGCTGTTCTGCGCCCACCACGGCCGCGAGCACCTGCCCAAGCTGCGCAACCACGCTGAGATCCACGACGAGTCCGACCGGCTCATCGACACGCCTGCGGTCTCACCCGAAGACGGGCGGTAGGCGCGTCCGCCGCCCATGCCCACTGAGATCTGGGTCCCGGCTGTCCTGATCCTGGTCGGTCTCACGGGCATCGTGCTGCCCGTGTTGCCCGGCCTCGTGCTGGTCCTCGGGGCCGTCCTGCTCTGGGCCTGGGAGGTCTCCTCCCCCCTGTCGTGGACGGTGTTCGCCATCGCTGCGGTCTTCTACGCGGCGGGCATCACCTTCCAGTACCTTCTGCCAGGACGGCGGATGCGCCAGGCTGGGGTGCGCAGCTCGACGCTGCTCCTCGCGGTGGCGCTCGGGGTCGTCGGGTTCTTCGTCATCCCGGTGGTGGGCGGCCCGCTGGGCTTCGTCCTGGGCATCTACCTGGTCGAGCACGGCCGCTCGCGCAATGCGGCAGCCGCCTGGGAATCCACGAAGACCGCCCTGAGGGCGGTCTTCCTCAGCATGGGCATCGAGCTGATCGCCGGCCTGGCCATCGCCACCACCTGGGTGGCGGGGGTACTGCTCAACCGCTGACCGGACGGTCCTGCCTCACCAGTGGTCGCGCCTTCGCGCCTCACCACTGGTCGCGGCGGCGGTCCCAGCGCTGCTCGAGGCGCTGCATGAACGTCGCGTGCCCCCGTGTGCCCTTCGCCCCGCGCGTCTTCGGACGGCTGCCTTGGCGACGCACACTGCCATCGGCCTGAACCGCGCCCAGGGCGGGCTTGGAGCGCCTCGGCGGGGTGAGCGCGAACAGCACGGCCGCGACCATCAAGGCGAAGCCGGCCGCTCCGACCCACATCGTCGTGCTGACGCCGATGAGCACGAGGGCCAGGCCCACCAGGACACCGACGCCGCCGATGATCATGCGGCGGCGGGCGGCGGCCCGGGCCCCGGCGCCCTGCATCTGCGACGCGAACTTGGGGTCCTCGGCATACAGAGCCTGCTCCATCTGCTCGAGCAGCTGCTGTTCGTGCTCTGACAGCGGCACCGTGACCTCCTGGGGGTATTGCCTGACTATCCCATCGTCTCTAACGCACGAGCGGGCCGGATCCTCCGCTGCGGGTGAAACCGTCATCGTTGCCAGTCAGCAGCCTGCGTTCGAGTTCAGGATATGTCTCCCCGGGGAGTTGGGAAACCCGTTCCACGATCCCCGATCAGGCTGGCTGGCCGCACGCTTCCCGCCCCGAATCTCGCGCTGGCCCGGTCGACTGCGCGGTCGGCCTCGCGCCACCCGTGGTCGGGCTCGTCGAGGGTCCCCTGGATGGGTGCTCCGTCGGAGTCGACGAGCTGCTCGACCCGGACGCCGACCAGCCGGATGCGAGCCCGCTGCAGCCCGAGGCCGTCGTAGAGGACCCGGGCGGTGTCGTAGATGTCACGGCTGATGTCGGTGGGGTCGCGCAGGGTCTTGGAGCGGGTGATCGTGGTGAAGTCGGAGAAACGCACCTTGATCGAGACCGTGCGGCCCATGAGCCCGGCTGCGCGCACCCGCGCCGCGGTGCGGTCGCTCAGCTTGAGCAGCTGCCGGTGGATGTATGCCGGGTCGTCCACGTCGTGGGAGAACGTCTCGTCGGAGCCGATGCTCCGCTCGCGGCGCACGGGCTCCACCCCGCGGGGGTCGCGCCCCCACGCGAGGTCGTGCAGGTGCGCCCCGGCGGCCTCCCCCATGGCCCGCTTCAGGGTGGCGAGGGGGGTGTGGGCGATGTCGGCGACGGTGCGCAGGCCCAGCCGCAGCAGGGTCTCCTCGGTGCGGTCGCCGACCCCCCACAGGGCCCCGACGGGCAGCTGCTGGACGAAGCTGACAACCTCCGCCTCGGGCACGATGACCATGCCGTCGGGCTTGGCCAGGCCCGAGGCGAGCTTGGCGACGAACTTGGAGGGTGCCACGCCGACCGAGCAGGTGATGCCCTGCTCGTCGGCCACGGTGTCGCGGAGGAGCTGGCCGATGGCTGCCGGGGAGCCCAGGCGCCGCACGGCACCGCCCACGTCGAGGAAGGCCTCGTCGAGCGAGAGGGGCTCCACCACGGGGGTGATCGAGGCGAAGGTGGCCATGACCGCGTCGGAGATCCGGCTGTAGAGGCGGTGGTCGGGCGGGAGCACCGTCGCCTGCGGGCACAGCCGCCGGGCCCGCGCCATGGGCATGGCGGAGGCGACCCCGAAGCGGCGAGCCTCATAGGTTGCCGAGAGCACCACGCCGCGGTTGCCCCCGCCGATGATGACGGGAGTGCCCACCAGGTCGGGGTGGCTGAGCAGGGTCGCCGACGCGTAGAAGGCGTCCATGTCGACGTGCAGGACAGTGCAGCCGGTGTCGTCCGGAGGGGCGTCGGCGGTGCGCTCCGGCAGGGCGAACTGCCGGCGGCTCATGGTCGGCCTCCCACGAGGGCGCGCGCGCCCGGCGCAGCCGCCTCGATCGGTGACCCCGGTGCGCCCAGCGCAGTGACCGCGCCCGGCGCAGTGACCGCGCCCGGCGCAGTGACCGCGGCGGCCGGCGCAGTGACCGCGGCCGGCGACAGGGCGCCAGTCGGGGCCAGCGCGTCAGCCGCGGCTGGCCAGGAGGTGCAGGGACGCACCGAGCTGCCCGAGAAAGCCGAAGTCGGGGTGCCTGCTGGCCTCCTGCTCGAGCTGGAGCAGGGCCAGGCGGTCGGCCTCGGAGTCGACGAGGGCCGAGGGCACGAGGTCGCTGAAGAGGCGCACACCGTGGGAGTCGCGGACGGTGAAACCGGCGGCGGTGACCATCTCGGTGAGCGCATGGGCATCGAACCGCCGCGGCAGCGGGTCGCCCGGCCCCCACCGGCCATCAGCGCTGACCAGAGCCTCTCGTGCCTGGGCGAACTGCCCGGCAAGAACCCGGGCCAGCACGACGGCGAGCCGCTGGGCGGCGACGAGGCTGAGGTAGCCGTCGGGAGCGAGCACCGCGGCGAGCGAGGCGAGCGTGGCCGGGGGGTCGTCGACGACCTCGAGAGTGCCGTGGCAGCACACGAGGTCGACGAGGTCGCCACCCAGGATGTCGGCAAGGGTGTCGGCGTCGCCCTGCACCGCGGTGATGCGCTCGGCGACCCCGGACTCGGCGCTGCGCCGGGACAGGGAGGCCAGAGCATCCGGGCTCGGGTCGACCACGGTGACGTGGTGGCCCCGCTCAGCCAGCGGCACGGCGAGACCGCCGGTGCCCCCGCCGAGGTCGAGGACGCGCAGGGGCCTGCCGAGCTCGCGCTCGCGTCGGGTGGCGAGGTCGTGCACAGAGGCCCAGACCGCCGAGGTGCGCAGCGAGGTCTCGACGCCGCCGCGGCGTCCGCGTCGTTGCTCGTCGGCCAAAACTGGCTCCTTCGTCGGTGGCCCGCGGCGGGCTGCCGGGCTCGCCGCTGCAGAACGGGTCCCACCCTAGTGCCCTGAGCTTCCCGGGCTTGAGTGCCACAGCTTGCGCGGCGGCACGAACTCCTCGGGCACGCTCTGCCCCTGCGCCAGCCCGCGCGCACCACGCACGTCGCCCCCTGCAGGGCGGGTGTCGGCGTACGGGGACTGCTTGAACCCGGAGGCATGCACCAGCACCCGCCTGCCTCCCGGCTGGCCGCCGGCCTCCAGCGCGGCGGCAGCCGCCTCCTCCGCCGCCTGGGCCTGGGCCTGGGCGCTCGCCTCGCCCTGCTCGATCGCGGCCAGGACGGCGGCGAGGCCCCCGGTGGTCCAGGCCTCCCAGAGTCGGGAGAGCTCCCAGGCGCCCGTCGCCCGCAGTGAGAGGCCCCGGGCGCCGGTGCGGCGCACCACCCCGCGGACCAGCAGCATCCAGGAGTGGAACACCACCTCCGCATAGGGGCCCTGGACATCCTCGAAGAAGGTGGCATCCACCGGCCCGGTGGAGTCATCGAGCGTCAGGAACACCACCCGGCGCCCCGAGCGCACCGGCGGGGTCTGGGTGGCCACCTTGACCCCGGCGACCCACACCTCGCTGCGGCTGCGG
>DASULG010000307.1:0-22661 GCA_036278335.1 Pedococcus sp. | reverse complement strand
CCGAGGGCGGGGCCGGCGAGAAGGCCGAGGGCGAGCAGGCCTGAGCTGCCGCGCCCTGAGGGCGCGAACCACGAAGGGCCCGGTCCATCACGGACCGGGCCCTTCGGCATACTTGCACCCCATGGACACCTGGCTCGTGGTCGGACTCGGCAACCCCGGACCGCGGTATGCCGGCAACCGCCACAACGTGGGCGCGATGGTCATCGACGAGCTCACGTCCCGGCACGGGGGCGGTCGCCTCAAGGCCCACAAGGCACGAGCCTCGGTCGCCGAGACGTGGCTCGGGACCCAGGTCGGCGGGACCCTCGGCCCGCGCGCGGTGCTGGCGGTCCCGTCGTGCTACATGAACGAGTCCGGTGGACCCGTCAAGGCGCTGATGCAGTTCTTCGGCATCGACAGCGAGCGGCTGGTCGTCATCCATGACGAGCTGGACATCCCCGCGGGTGCTGTGCGCCTCAAGCGGGGAGGCGGTGAGGGCGGCCACAACGGCCTGCGCTCCGTCAGCTCCGCCCTGGGCACCAAGGACTACCTGCGCGTGCGCGTGGGCATCGGCCGTCCGCCGGGGCGGATGGAGCCGGCAGACTTCGTCCTGCACGACTTCTCCGTCGCCGAGCGCAAGGAGCTTCCGTTCCTCGTCGCCGACGCCGCCGATGCCGTCGAGCAGCTGGTTGCCGAGGGGCTCCTCGCGGCGCAGCAGCGGTGGCACAGCCCCGCCGTCTGAACGCTTTTTCCACGCTTTTTCCACGCCTATTCCACGTTCTCGGGGTGCTCGCCCCCGCCGCTCAGGACCGGTGACTAGTCACTGACTATTTTCGCTCACCGCCCCCTCTACGCCCATCTGATGACGCAGCGCCGGACTGCGCGATTTGTCGGGGCCGAAGTGCGGGGACCTCTGCGGGTTTGACCGCTTTCGTCTACGACATCGGGGTGACCGCGCTGCGCGAAAGGGCGTAGGACGCGCACAGTAAGCCACCCTCGACTGTTCGGTCTAGACAACGAATTTTGTTCTCCCACAAGCATGTTCGGCTCATGACCAATACGTTCCAATCCACTGTGCAACGCCTTAACCCGGGTTTACCGTCAGCCACAAGGTCATTGGGAGCTGAGGGGGTCACATGACTGAGAAGGCCTGGAGCAGAGAGCAGGAGACGCTCTTGATCGGACAGGGGGCCGGCACCACGGGGGAGACCGAGACAACATCTTCGCTCACTTCCGCGCCGGCCATCTCCGACCGTCGACCGCTGGACAGCCATCGGCGCTGGCACGTGCGGTACCGTCGGCGCGCCCTGGTGGTGGACCTCGTCACGGGCACCCTGGCGGGCGTCGGCGGGGCCGCGGTGGCCTTCGACAACCTGCTCACCCTGAGGGCGCTCGCCGTCGCGGTCGGGATCGTGGTCAGCTGGATCACGGCCCTGTCGCTGTGCCACGGGTATGAGAAGCGCTTCCTCGGAACCGCGACGGAGGAGTACCGGGCGGTGGTCCGCGCGGCCGTCAGCCTGTTCTGCCTGGTCGCCTTCGTCTCGTTCGCCGCCCCGATCAAGATCTCCCGGTACACGGTGCTCATCGTCCTGCCCACGCTGCTCATCGGCGGCCTGCTGGGGCGCCACGCACTGCGCCGCTCCCTCTACCGCCGCCGGACCCGCGGGCTCGACGTGGAGACCACCGTCGTCATCGGCGACGTCCAGTCCATCGGCCGCCTCATCCGTGAGATCCGCCGGGCGCCGGCGCAAGGCATGGACATCGTCGCGGCGTGCGTCTCCGGCCTCGACACGAGCGGTGACGGCCTGTCGGCAGTGGAGGGCGTGCCGGTGTTCGGCTACCCGGCGCAGGCCATGTCCACCGTCGACCTGTTCAACGCCGAGGTCGTGGCCGTCTCGAACCACCTCGACCTCGAGGACAACGCCCTGCGCAGGCTCTCGTGGGCCCTCGAGGAGCGTGGGGTGGACCTGGTCGTGGCGCCGGGCATCGTCGAGGTCGCAGGGCCTCGGCTGTCGATCCGCCCCGTGGCCGGTGTCTCCCTGCTCCACGTCGAGCGGCCCGTGATGTCGGGCGCCCGGCGGCTGGTCAAGGCCATGGTCGACCGCGCGCTGTCCATCCTCATCTTCCTCTGTGCCGCCCCGGTGCTCGCCGCGATCTCGCTCGCAGTCCGGCTGGACTCCCCGGGGCCGGCCCTCTTCCGCCAGACCCGGGTCGGGGCACGCGGCGAGGAGTTCCAGATGCTCAAGTTCCGCACGATGTGCGTGGATGCCGAGACCCGCCTGGGCGAGCTGCGCGGTGCCACGGATGCCGGGAACGTCGTGCTCTTCAAGATGAAGTCCGACCCACGCGTGACCCGGATCGGCCGGATCCTGAGGCGGTACTCCCTTGACGAGCTGCCCCAGCTGATCAACGTGCTCCGCGGCGAGATGTCCCTCGTCGGGCCGCGTCCGCCGCTGCCGTCGGAGGTGGCCGGCTACGCCCCCGACGCCGTGCGTCGACTGCGGGTGAAGCCTGGGCTCACCGGCCTGTGGCAGGTCAGCGGACGCAGCGACCTGTCCTGGGACGACTCGCTGCGGCTGGACCTGTGGTACGTCGACAACTGGTCGCTGGTGCTGGACCTCCAGATCATTGCGCGCACGGCCCGCGCCGTCCTGAGGGGCCAGGGGGCCTACTGATGAGTGACCTGAGGAAAGACCTGGACGACCACCGGCTCGCCAGCAGGCTGGCCACCGCGGCAGGCGAGGTTCTCCTGGACCTGCGCGGGACAGAGGCGCCGGCCGACCCGGCCGCGCTGCGCGCCGAGGGCGACCAGCGCTCGCACCGCTTCCTGGTCGAGCAGCTGGCGGCCCTGCGCCCGCGAGACGCGGTCCTGAGCGAGGAGGGCGCCGACGACCCGGTCCGACTGCTGGCCGAGCGCGTCTGGATTGTCGACCCGCTCGACGGCACGCGGGAGTTCGGGGAGGTCCCGCGCGACGACTGGGCGGTGCACGTCGCACTCTGGGAGCGCGGCGAGCTGACCGCGGGTGCCGTGGCCCGACCGGCGCGGGGCTCGACGCTGGGGACGGACAGGGCTCCAGTGCTCGTCCCGCGCCGGCCCGGCCCGATCAGGCTGGCCGTGAGCCGGACGCGTCCCCCGGAGTTCGTCACGCGGCTCGCCGAGCACCTCGGGGCCGAGCTCGTCCCGATGGGCTCCGCAGGGATCAAGGCGTGCTCTGTCCTCGACGGCACGACCGACGCCTATGTGCACGCGGGTGGCCAGTACGAGTGGGACTCCGCCGCTCCTGTCGCGGTGGCCCGCGCGGCCGGCCTGCACACCAGCCGGATCGACGGCTCACCACTCGTCTACAACCGGCGGGACCCGCTCCTGCCCGACCTGCTCATCTGCCGGCCTGAGCTGGCTGCCCAGATCCTGACCGCCCTGGCCGAGATGGCCGACTACCAGGAAGCAGTGAGATGAACGCCATCAACGGCATGCCGTACCAGCTGAGCCAGCTCGACATCCTCGAGGCGGAGGCGATCTACATCTTCCGCGAGGTCATCGCTGAGTTCGAGCGCCCGGTGCTGCTGTTCTCCGGGGGCAAGGACTCGATCGTCATGCTGAAGCTGGCGGAGAAGGCGTTCTACCCGGCGCGTATCCCGTTCCCCGTCATGCACGTCGACACCGGGCACAACTTCCCCGAGGTGCTCCAGTTCCGCGACAGGCGCGTCGGCGAGCTGGGGGTCCAGCTCGTCGTCGCCAGCGTCCAGGAGGCGATCGACAACGGCACCGTCGTCGAGCCGCCGGACGGGACCCGCAACCGCATCCAGACCCCCGTGCTGCTCAGCGCCCTGGAGAAGTACCGCTTCAGCGCGATCTTCGGTGGTGCCCGACGCGATGAGGACAAGGCCAGGGCCAAGGAGCGGGTCTTCTCCTTCCGAGACGACTTCGGCCAGTGGGATCCCAAGAACCAGAGGCCCGAGCTGTGGCAGCTCTACAACGGGCGCATCCACCCGGGCGAGAGCATCAGGGTCTTCCCGCTCTCGAACTGGACCGAGCTGGACATCTGGCAGTACATCGCCCGCGAGGGAGTCGACCTGCCGGACATCTACTACGCGCACCACCGCGACGTCCTCGAGCGCGACGGGATGCTCTACGCGGTGAACGAGTTCATCCGCCCCCGCGGAGACGAGACGGTGTCCACCCAGAGGGTGCGCTACCGCACGGTCGGCGACGCGAGCCTGACCGCAGCGGTGCTCTCGGACGCCGACACCGTCGAGAAGGTCATCGACGAGGTGGCTACCACCCGGATCACCGAGCGGGGAGCCACGCGGGGAGACGACAAGTTCAGCGAGGCCTCAATGGAGGACCGCAAGCGCGAGGGGTATTTCTAAAATGGACATTCTCAGGTTCGCCACGGCTGGCTCGGTGGACGATGGCAAGAGCACGCTGATCGGTCGGCTGCTGTACGACACCAAGACCGTCTTCGCCGACCAGATCGCCGCCGTGGAGCGCACCAGCCGGGAGCGGGGCGAGGAGCACGTCAACCTCGCGCTGCTCACCGATGGGCTGCGCGCCGAGCGGGAGCAGGGCATCACGATCGACGTGGCCTACCGCTACTTCGCCACACCCAAGCGGAAGTTCATCATCGCGGACACGCCCGGGCACGTGCAGTACACCCGCAACATGGTCACCGGCGCGTCCACGGCCGACCTCGCCCTGGTGCTCGTCGACGCGCGGAAGGGGATCCTCGAGCAGAGCCGCCGGCACGCCTTCCTGACGACGCTGCTCCAGGTGCCGCACCTCGTGCTCTGCGTCAACAAGATGGACCTGGTCGGCTACTCCCAGGACGTCTTCGAGGAGATCCGGGAGGAGTTCGCGGCCTTCGCGAGCAAGCTGCGGGTGCCCGACCTGTCGGCGATCCCGGTCTCGGCGCTCAGGGGCGACAACATCGTCAGCCGCTCCGAGGCCATGCCGTGGTACGAGGGGCCCAGCCTGCTGCACCACCTGGAGAACGTGCACATCGCCAGCGACCGCAACCTGATCGACGTCCGGTTCCCGGTCCAGTACGTCATCCGCCCCCAGTCCGATGACTGGCACGACTACCGCGGGTATGCGGGGCAGGTGGCGGGCGGCGTGCTCAAGAAGGGCGACGAGGTCATGGTCCTCCCGTCGGGGTTCACCTCGACCATCGCCTCCGTCGAGACGGCCGACGGCGAGGTCGACGAGGCCTACCCGCCGATGTCGGTGACGGTGCGGCTCGCGGACGACATCGACGTCTCCCGGGGTGACCTCATCTGCCGGCCGACCAACCGGCCCCAGGTGAGCCAGGACATCGACGCGATGATCTGCTGGATGGACGAGAGCTCCCACCTGCGCGTTGGCGGGAAGTACGCGATCAAGCACACGACGCGCTCGACCCGCACCGTGGTCAAGGGCCTGAACTACAAGATCGACGTCAACACCCTGCACCGCGACGAGGGCGCAGAACACCTGGCGCTCAACGAGATCGGGCGTGTCCACCTGCGCACGACCACGCCGCTGATGTGCGACGACTACAGCCGCAACCGGCTGACCGGGGGCTTCGTTCTCGTCGACGAGGCGACCAACAAGACCGTGGCCGCCGGCATGATCTCCGAGTTCGCCCAGTAGCCCGCGATGACAGGTGAGGGGGTCGGGGGGGCTGGTACCGGGGCAGGCGTGCCTGCCGGCTGGAGGCCGCTGCACATCGCCATGGTGGGCCAGAAGGGCCTGCCGGCGACGTTCGGCGGCATCGAGCACCACGTGGAGCACCTCGGCCGTCGCCTCGCCGAGCGCGGTCACTACGTCACCGTCTACTGCCGCAGCAGCTACGGGGCGATACCGTCCCGGCGCTACCACGGCATGCAGCTGGTGCCGGCGGCGACGGTGGCTACCAAGCACCTCGACGCCATCGTGCACAGCATGACGTCGACAGCCAAGGCAGTGGTGGCGGGGGCAGACATCGTGCACTACCACGGCATCGGGCCCGGGCTCCTGGCGCCGCTGCCGCGCTATCTCTCGCAGGCGAAGGTCGTCCTGACCGTGCATGGCCTGGACCACCAGCGCGCCAAGTGGGGAACGACGGCCCAGACAGTGCTGGGATCGGCCCACTGGATGAGCGGACGGGTTCCCGACCGGGTCGTCGTCGTCTCGCGCGACCTGCAGGAGCACTACCGCTCGCAGTTCGGCCGCAGCACGCAGTACATCCCCAACGGAGTGGTGCAGGGGCCGCGGGTGCCGGCAGAGGCGCTGCCTATGGGCCACGGGCTGGAACCGGGACGCTACGCGCTCCACGTCGGACGGCTGGTGCCGGAGAAGCGGGCCGACCTGCTGATCGAGGCCTTCCGCCGGGTGCCCGGCGACCACCAGCTCGCCATCGTGGGCGACTCGTCCTTCTCCGATGACTACTCGCGCCGTCTGCGCGACCTGGCCGCGCAGGACAGCCGCATCATCTTCACGGGGTTCGCCTTCGGCGACGAGCTGGCAGCGCTGTACCAGCACGCGGGCGTGTTCGTGCAGCCATCGGCCCTCGAGGGCCTGCCGCTCACGCTGCTCGAGGCCGCGGCCTACGACGCACCCGTGCTGGTGTCCGACATCCCCCCGCACCGTGAGGTCCTCGGAGAGGGCTCGGCCCGACACCGCATGGTGCCGGTCGACAGCGTGGACGCGCTCGCCGGGGCACTGACCCAGATGCTGGAGCACCCCCGGCCCCATGACGCCCGGTCGCGCGCCTGGCGCGAGGGTGTGCTGGCCCGGCACTCGTGGGATGCCGCCACAGACCTGCTCGAGCAGCTCTACCTGCAGGCCACCAGCCGGCGGGGCGAAAGCGGGGCCGTCACGACCAGAGGATCGTCCGGGACGCACGCCGAAAGACCTCGCTGGGCTGCCTCGTAGCCCACGTCGGGCTGCCCAGCAGCCGATAACCATGATCCTGAGGGGGACATCATGATGCACAGGACCTCGTATGCCGTCGGGGCCGCCATCGCCGTGGCGGCCAGTTTCGCGGTGCCCGTGACGGCCGGCGTCCAGGACGCCGCAGCCGCCCTGACCTCCAGTGGCCCACCCGCGCTGACGTACACGCCGTCGGCGAGCTGGTGGGGCACGAACGGCCGCGTGGGGGACATCAAGGTCGTGGGCAACCGGGTCTACCTCGCGGGCGGTTTCGACTACGTCGGCCGGACGACGGGGTACGGAGTCAGGGTCAACACGACCAGCGGCGCCATGGGACCAAGCCCGGAGATCGACGGCATCGTGCGCGCCGCGGCCCCTGACGGCCAGGGCGGCTGGTACCTCGGCGGTGACTTCCGCAAGGTCGACACCCGCGGACGTCCCACGCTGGCCCACGTCGCTGCCGACGGCACCGTGAGCGCCTGGGCCCCCAAGACCGACGGCGTGGTCAACGCCCTGGCGGTCACGCCGACCGGCGTGGTCATCGGCGGCTCCTTCACGGCCGTCAACAGCCTCCCGGCGCAGAACCTGGCCATGGTCGACCGGGCGACCGGCGCCTCGGTGAGCGCCTGGAAGGCCTCGGCGAGCCAGCCCGTCCGAGCGCTTGCGGTGAGCGGCTCGGGGGTCTACGTCGGGGGTGACTTCACCAGCCTCAACGGACAGAGCCGGTCGCGGCTTGCCCGCATCTCGGCGACCACCGGGGCCACCGACGCCACCTTCGCCGGACTCGCCAACGGTCCAGTGCGCGCGCTGGCGGTCGACCCGACCGCCGGCGTCCTCTATGCCGGAGGCGACTTCACGACCGCCTCAGGGGGCTCGGGCTATGTCTCCCGCAGCCGGCTGGCGGCCTTCGCCACCACGACGGGCGCGCTCACGTCCTTCGCGCCTGCGGCCAACGCGACGGTGGAGGCGCTTGCGACCGACACCAGCGGCCGCGTCTACGCGGGCGGGCTCTTCACCACCGTCGCAGGCGTCAGCCGTGCCCGGCTGGCCCAGCTCCTCGCGAACGGCGACGTCGGGTCTCTCAACGCCTCGCTCAGCGGCTGCCAGCTGCGTCACGACAAGAAGTACGCGCACGGCCTGCCGCCCTGCACACCCGAGGTCTCAGCGCTGAGCGTGTCAGCAGGGGTGCTGTACGTCGGAGGACGCTTCGGCAGCAGTGGTTCGGCGCAACGGCACAACGCCGCCGCCTTTGCGGTCGACACCGGGGCCCTGACGGGGTGGAACCCGGTCGCGGGGGACCGGCCGCTGGTCGTCTCGGGCGCCTCGAACGGGGTGTTCCTCGGCGGTGAGTTCACCAGCGTCGGCGGTCTCGTGCGCCGCGGTCTGGCGGCGCTCGACGCCAGGACCGGGGCCGCGGACCCGGCCTTCCAGGCTGATGCCAACGAGTACGTCGAGACACTGGCGACCAGCACCGACGGCTCCCGGCTCTACGTCGCGGGCAACTTCACCGCGATCCAGGGCAAGGCCCGCAGCTTCATCGCGGCCGTCGACACCTCGAGTGGCCTGGTCCTCGACAACTTCGCGCCGAAGATGAACCGCAGCGTGCTGGCTCTCGGCTTCAGCTCCGGCTCCCTGTACGCCGGCGGCCAGTTCACCAAGGTCAGCGGGGTGGCCCGGGGCCATGCCGTCAAGCTCAACGGCGTCACCGGGGCGGTCGACTCCGCCTGGGTGGCCAACACCAACGGCCCGTCGGGCACGCTGCGCCGCAACGGCATGGTGCAGGGCATCGCGCCCACGCCCGACGGAGCGACGGTCTTCCTCGGCGGCCCGTTCGACACGGTCAACGGCAAGGCGGTCGCGGGTGGCCTGGCGGTGGTCAGTGGGTCGACCGGCGCCCTGGGGTCACGGCAGCTGGGCGGGGTGCGCGGGTGCTCGACGGTCGGCCCGTGGATCAACCACCTCTTCCTCAGCGACGACGGCCAGCGCCTGTACGGCGGTGGGGTCTGCCCCGACGACATCTACCAGTGGGATGCCGTGAACCTGTCCACGCCGACCAACACGACGGGCGTGCTGTGGCGCACCTCGTGCGACGGTGGCATGCAGGGGGCGCTCGAGGTGAACGGGCACTTCTACTACGGCACCCACGGCGCTGCCTGCCAGACCGCGCCGGGTGGGCCCCTGGTGGCCCGTCAGCGCTACGCCGTCTTCAACGGCGCCAACGGGGCACTCTTCCCGGACGCCCCGGACTTCGACTCAGCGATGGGGGTCTGGGCCTTCGCGGCGACGAGCAGCGGGCTCCTGGTCGGCGGCGACTTCACCTTCGCCGGCTCGGCGAGGGAGCCCCAGCAGGGCCTGGCCTTCTTCCCCGGGACTCCCTGAGGGAAGCCGGTGGGCTCGAGGCCCTGGCTCAGGAGGTGGCGTCGTAGCCCCACTGGGCCAGGGTCTTGGAGAGCACCTGCTCGACAGCCTGCAGCTGGGCCGGGGCCAGCTCGGTGCGGAAGGAGTCTGCTCGCGCCGCGCTGATCTCGTGACGCTCGAAGCCCGTCTGGAAGCCGTGGTCCCACGGCAGGCCGAGGAAGTCCAGCATCTCGGCGAAGCTCTCCTGGGGGTGGTCGAGGATGTCCTCGTAGCGCACGTCGAGCCACTGGCCGGGAGGCGTCAGCTCGCGGGCGTCGTCGTAGGCGGCCATGAGCATCTTCCAGCCCAGCGCGGCCAGCACCGGGAACGAGCGGTTGTGCTCCTCCCACTCCCGGCGCAGGTCGGCGGGCAGCGGGCCGTAGATCCACTTGTCCGGTCCCTGCCAGCCGTCCCACCAGCCCATCTGCAGCCAGGAGTTCGCCACGGCGCGGCCGTCGCGGACGACGTTGACCACCCTCAGGTCGGGGATGGCAGCTCGCAGGAAGCCGACCCGTGGCCAGCCGGTCAGGTGCTGCACCAGGACGTCACAGCCCTGGGCGCGCTCGCGGCTGGCGAAGAAGTCCTGCACGCGCGGCGCCAGGTACGGCGTCATGTCCTCGGCGAGCAGGTCGCGGCACGGGGTCGAGAACCCACCCATGACCTGGCGGTCGATCAGGCGGTAACCCTCCGAGGGCGCGACGCGCAGCCTGCCGCGCTCGATCAGCCGGCGGCTCTCCGCCAGCGCCCGCATGCTCGACGGCCGCTGCGGGGCGAAGCGGTAGAGGCGGCCGTTGGCCCGGCCGTGCAGGTTCAGGCGTGGCAGCTTGTCGTCGAGCCCGGAGATGAACCCCGTTGCGGGGTGGCGTGACAGTGTCTCCTGCACGAGCGTCGTGCCGCTGCGGCCGGTTCCGGTCACGAGTGCGAGCATCAGTGTGTCCCCTTCTCAGAGATCGACGAGGCCGGGCCGGCGGAACGGGGCCGCGTATGCCGGCGGGGCAGGACCGGGTAGCCGAACACCACGAGGCCGGGAAGTGTCAGCGCCGAGACCAGCGCCCGGTCGCGCGCCGGCATGGCTGACTGCCACTCGACATCGGCGCGCACCTGCACGACTCCCGTGTCATGGCGGTTCGGGTTTCCCGCGACAGAGTGGGTGGGGCTGAGGTGGACGCGGTCGGGCCCGACGAACGGGAGGTCGTCGGGGTCGGCGCCGATCATCCGCGCCACCGCGGCCATCGTCTCCTGGGGGGCGCGCACGAAGTCCTCGTAGCGCACCCGGCATACCTGTGGGCTGTCCGCACTCCACAGGAAGGCCGAGAGCAGGTTCCACAGCGTCCAGAGCGAGGAGCTCTTCCAGGTCTCGTGGCGGTGCATCAGCCCCGCATCGTCACGGTCCCGACTCGCCTTGACCCGGCGCCAGGACCACGCCGTTGCGCGGGGGTCGCGCACGACGTGCAGGACCGACAGGGTGATGCCAGGAAGCTGCGAGAGCAGCAGGCCATAGGGAGGCAGCTTCGAGCTGTCGATCACCACGGAGGCGCCGGTCTCGTCGGCGACCGCACGGTAGAGGCGGGCGATGTGGCCGTCGTCGGCGTGGAACGGCACAGGCGGACGCCCCGCGGCCCGGCGGAGCAGCAGCACGGGGAGCCTGAGGATGCGCAGGCGCCGCAGCAGCCGTCTCCCGATCGCCGCCTCGTCGAGCGGGACGCCGTCGTCGCGGACCCGCTTCATCACGGCCGTCCAGACGGGGCACTCGCTGAAGGGGCGCCCGCACCCGCAGGTGTGGTCCTGCCCGACACCGCGCTCCCAGAGATAGCGAAGCTCGCCCGCCGCGAAACAGCCGGGCAGCTGGCCCAGCAGGCTGGTGATGACGGTCGTGCCGCTTCGGCCGCTCCCGGCCACGTACAGGACGTGTACAGGCGGGTGCCCCGGGGATGCGCTCATCGAAGGCCCTCACCGGCGGACACCACGGCAGCGCCCCCAGGCGCGCCCTCGCCGCGGTAGGCCGCCTCGAGCCGCCGCAGGTGCAGGTCCACGTCGAACTCCCGGGACAGGCGCGCACGGCCCGCCCTGCCCATCTCGAGCGCCCGGGCTGGGTCGCTGCGCAGCGTCTCCAGGGCCTTCGCCAGCGCAGCGGGGTCCTCGTGGGGGACGACGAGCCCGTCGGTGCCGTCGTGCACGAGCTCGGGCATGCCGCCCAGGTTGGTGACAACGACTGGCACCTGCGCGGCGTAGGACTCAAGGATGGCCATCGGCTGGTTCTCGTGCCACCGGGAGGGGACGACTGCAGCGGTGCAGGACCCGACCAGCTCCTGCAGGGCTGCCTTCTCGAGGCGGCCGTGGAAGACGACCCGGCCCGGCGCGACGCGGGCTGCCAGCTCCTCGAGCGCTGAGCGTTCCGGGCCGTCGCCGGCCACGTGCAGGGTGACGCCCGGAACCATGAGCGCCACCGCCCGGATGAGGGTGTCGATGCCCTTCTCGTGGGAGAGCCGCCCGGCGACGACGAAGCCGTCTCGCTCCACGGCCTGCCCCGTGGAGTCGGGCATCTCGACGAAGTGGTTGATGACGCTGAGCCGCTCGGGCGCGATCCCCGCGCGGCGCATGACGTCGGCCAGGAACCTGCTCGGGCTGATGAACACGTCGACAGGGTCATAGGCCCCGAGGCGGTGGTGGACGGCTGACTCGAAGGCCAGGAGCGCGCTCGCCCCCAACGAGCCGGACTTGCAGCGTCGGCGGACCGGGCTGAGCCGGCTGCCCTCGACGCAGGCGTCGCACAGCTGCCCGTGGTCGAGCATCTGGTAGCTCGGGCAGGCCAGCTTGTAGTCGTGCAGGGTCATCACGCAGCGCACGCCCGCCCGCCGGATCGGGGCGAGGATGGACGGCGAGAGCTGGTGGTAGATGTTGTGGCAGTGCACCACGTCGGGCTGGAACCGCTCGAGGGCGCGGGCCATGCCGCGCGAGCTGCTCAGCGACCAGACCATCCGGGCACCGGCGCTGACACCTGCCAGGCCACCGGGCGCGGGCTCGAGCTCGACGTTGGGGGGAAAGGTGTCGCGCAGTGGGAGGTCCTCGATGTTCAGCGGGTGTTCCATGCCGAACAGCTCGACGTCATGGCCGGCCTGCCGCTGCATCGCCGCCACGTCGAGCATGTAGCCTTCGGCGCCGCCACGCCGGTAGACGAACTTGTTGACATGGAGGATGCGCACGTCGCTTTCTCCCCTCTAGGACACAGCACCCACGTCCTGTGAGTGCATCACATTGCGCTCTGCCGCGCGGCCGGAATCCGGGATCCCGCAGCACATTGGGGCATTTCACGGACACTGCTGCGGGGTTCGTGGTCGACTAGACGGCAAGGGCACCGCCGAAGGGGAACGGCGGTGTGACGAGAGGGTGGAGCCGTGAAACGACGTGCCAGCGCAACCGTCGCCAGGAGCGTGCGCCGAGCTGTCACCTGGAAGCCAAAACGGATGGGCGACAAGGCGATCGACATCGCCGAGCTGATCAGCCCGCTGCGCTACGACGTCCTGGTCCGCGCCCAGTTCCTCGAGTTCCTCGCAACCCGGCCCGCAGGGGAGCCGGACGCCGCGCTGGTCGTTGCCGCCGAGTCCCAGCCGTATGCCGTGTGGTTCCGCCAGGTGGCGATGGCGAGGTTCCGGCCGTGGGTCCTGGACGACCCCGCGGCACTGCGGGAGAACTTCGCGGAGCGCGTGCTCGCCACGAGGGCGCTGCGGCACTCCTTCGCCCAGAACGGCTTCGATCCACGCAAACCGGTCACCCTGCGCGTGAGCAGGGGGACCCAGCCCAGCGACACGGGAGCGGCCATCCACCGGACGGTCCACGTGGGCGACGGCGGCCACCGGCTCGCCCTGCTGCTGCACGCTGGCGGGATGCTCCAGCCGGGCCAGTACCGGCTGGACCCCCGCCCCATGCCCCTCATCGACAACACTGCGGTGCTGCACCGCGCGCTGGGTCTCAGCGACGCGGCATACCTTGCCTTCATCGCGCGTGGTTACACCACGGCGCCCTGTCCCGACCTGGCCAGCCTGAGGTCCGCGGTGGGCGCGGACGCCGACCGGGCTGCCGAGCTCGAGAGCGTGCTCGCCGCGCACGGGCGAGACCTCAGCGCGGTCGTCTGATGGCCGCACCCACCGCTTCCGGCCACGAGCCGGGATGGCTGGCGTACTACTCGCGCAAGGTCCGGCGGCACATCCACTGGGCGCGCACCGAGGGCGTCGCGCGCCTTGTCGAGGAGGACCGCCTCGATCCGCGCGAGCGGCTGCAGACGGCCTGGCGCAAGGCTCGCTGGCGCCGGCGCCACGGGCTCCCAGCGGGTAGCGCCGTCCCCGTGTACGTCGTCGGGCTGCAGCGCTCGGGGACCAACATGCTCATGCGCGGTGTCGACCTCGCCCCTGAGGTCGAGGTCCGCAACGAGAACGACCGCACCGTGTTCCGCCGTTTCACCCTCCGCTCGGACGCCGTCCTCGCGCAGACGGTCAGGGCCAGCCGCCACGCCCTGGTGCTCATCAAGCCGCTGTGCGAGTCGCACCGCGTGGACGAGCTCCTCGACCTGGCGGGCGTCCCGGCGGGACGCGCGCTGTGGGTCTTCCGCGAACCCCTCTCGCGCGCCCGCTCCGAGGTTTCGAAGTTCGGGGACGCCAACCTGCGGGCGCTGCGGACCATCGCCGCTGGCGAGGGCGAGACCATCTGGCAGGGCCAGCGCCTGCCGCCGCAGTCGGTCGAGCTCGTGCGGTCCTTCGACACTGCCGCGATGACCCCCGAGACGGCAGCAGTGCTGTTCTGGGTCGTGCGCAACCAGCTCTACTTCGACCTCGGTCTCGACCGGCGGGACGACGTCCTGCTGGTGTCCTACGACGACTTCGTGGCCGAGCCAGAGGTGCAGATGCGGCGGCTGTGCGCGTTCACGGGCCTGGCGTACCGGCCCGCGCTGTGCGAGCACGTGGTGCCGCGCGAGAGCCACGGCACCGATCCCCTCGAGGTCGACCCGCAGGTGGCGGCCCTCGCGGGCGAGCTGCACGAGCGGCTGCGCGCGGCGGCGGCGGTGCCGCGGTGAGGGGTGAGGCCGCGATGAGGGTGAGGCCAGGGAGCCGGTGGCGGCGTAGTCGCCGGGGGCTGGGGGTGGCGGTCCTGCTGCTCGCCCTCGTGGCACCCGCGTGCAGCGGCGGGGACCGGCAGGGCCCGCGGGGAGGCCGCTCGACGGTGCCGAGCGCTGAGACGTCGCCCGGGACCGGCACGTCGGGCGGCATGGGCACGTCGGGCGGCATGGGCACCACCCCGGGGAGCGCGGGGGCGGTCGCGCTCGGCGCCAAGTGGGACTGGGGCAGGTTCACCGAGTTCGAGCCCTTCCTCAAGACCATGGCGGGCGGCCGCACGTACTACGAGGTCGTCTGGTGCGACGTCGAGCGGCAGAAGGGCTCGCCCGACTGGTCCACGCTCGACCGGATCGCGCAGCGCACCCAGCAGGTCGGCGTGACCCTGATGCTCAAGCTGCGCGTCGGCCGGTGCTGGGCCACCGGCGGTGGCGACGCCCAGTACCAGCGGGGCTCCAAGAAGAAGACCGAGTCGGTCATGCCGCAGGACATGGGCGCCTACCGGGCCTGGGTGCGCAGTGCCGTGACCCGGTACTCCGCCATGGGTGTGCACGAGTACGCCATCGAGAACGAGATCAACTCCAAGAGCTTCTGGGGCGGCACCCCCGAGCAGTTCGTGACGCTGGCAGAGTCGGCGGCGGCGGAGATCCGCGCTGCTGACAAGAACGCCCTCGTCGTGGACGCGGGCCTGAGCAGCACCTCCTATGGCTACGGGATCGCCGACTGGCTCCTGCGGGCGGGCCGCGAGGCTGACGCCATCGCGGCCTACAACCGCTACTACGAGCGGCGCTTCGGCACGCGCGGCGACCAGATCACCGAGGCACGGGACCGCGCCGGGCTCGAGGCTGCCCTCGCCTCCGAGCAGGGCGCCCGCAACCTGACCTACCTGAAGGTCATGGAAGACCTCGCGGGACGCAAGGTCGTCGACGTCCGCCAGATCCACTTCTACGAGATGCACACGTCGGTGCCTGAGCTCTTCGCGTTCCTGAGGGCCACCACCCCTGCATCGACGCCGATCGAGGCATGGGAGGTCGGCAGCTTCTTCAAGGACACGCAGAGCGACACCGCCGAGCGCAGCCAGGAGGTGCTCAAGACGATGAGCCTGGTCCTGGCGGAGGGTGCCCGGGTGGCGGTCTGGCTGCCGCTGGCGTTCGACCCGGGAGGCCGCAACTCCGACGAGCCGCGCTACGGCCTCCTCGAGCCTGACGGCGCCGTCCGGGAGTCCGGCAAGCTGTTCCAGGCCATGGTCGAGGCGGCGCGAGGCGCCAAGGCGGTGAAGGTGGCGCAAGGCGCGGTCACGGGTGTGGCATTCGAGAAGAACGGCACGACGACCGCCTTTGTCTGGGCCGACAAGCCGGCGACGCTGATCCTGAAGCCGGGGCAGAGCGCGGTTCCGGCGGGAAGCTCGGGCGCCGGCAGCACTGGTCGGGTGACTGTGGGCACTGCCCCCATACAGGTGCGGCTGAAGAGCGACGTCAAGACCTTCCTGGAGGCACAGTGAACGAGACCGACGAACCCCGGCTCCTGTTCGTGGGAGGGCTGCACCGCAGCGGGACAACCCCCCTGGCCCGGACTCTGGCGACCCACCCCGACATCAGCGGCCTCAGCGGCACGGGTGTGCGCGAGGACGAGGGTCAGCACCTTCAACGGGTCTACCCGAAGGCCAAGGTCTACGGCGGGTCCGGGCGGTTCGCGTTCGACCCCCGGTCGCACCTGACCGAGGCCTCGCCGCTGGTGACGCCGGAGAACGCCGTAGCCCTCCGGCAAGCCTGGGACCCGTACTGGGACCTCAGCGCCCGCTACCTGGTCGAGAAGTCGCCACCGAACCTCGTCATGGGCCGCTTCCTCCAGGCGCTGTTCCCCGACTCCTCGATGATCGTTGTCATCCGCCACCCGGTCGTCGTCGCGCTGTCCAACAAGAAGTGGCGGAAGATGCTGTCCTCCGACCCGCGGCGCTTCCAGAGCGTGTCATCGCTGGTGCAGCACTGGGTGACCGCCCACCGGGTCTTCCTCCAGGACCTGCCCCACCTACGGCGCCTGCACGTCGTGCACTACGAGGACCTCGTGGCCGACCCCGAGGGTGAGTGCGCCAGGATCTCTGCCTTCCTCCAGCTCGACACCCCCATCCCCACTGGCACGCTCAGCGCGAGCGCGAGCCGCCAGTACGAGCAGTGCTGGGACGAGTGGGCGAGCTGGTGGCGGCCGGGCCACTGGCAGCGCCGGGTCATCGAGGCACGCTTCGGCGAGGACCTCGCGTCCTTCGGGTACGACCTGGACGACCTGTCGACCCACCGGCCATGGAGACCCGACCTCGCCTCGACCAGAGCCTGACACCCGCCCGCGCGGCCGCGGCTACGCGTAGCCGAGCTGCTTCAGGGCCCTGCCCGAGGTGATCCGGAAGAGCAGCCGCATCGCGGGGTCGAGCTCCTTGCGGTAGGAGCCGACCCGTGAGCGGTAGACCGGTGCGCTGGTGCCCTCGTCCGCCCGGCGCGACGTCGCCTGCCGGTGGTAGCGGTCTGGGACGTCGTGGCTGTGCCGCTCGAAGTCGAGGATCTCCGGCTCCCACTCCTCGCCCAGGAAGGCCAGCAGGGAGCGCAGGGTGGCCTCCTGGTCGCTGACCAGGTCCTCGTAACGCAGCTCGTGGTACTGCCCCGGTGGCAGCGCCCGCCCGGCGGCCCGGGCTTCGGCGATGTAGCGGGGCCACTTGACCGCCGACTTCACGCATGACCAGTAGCCGAAGCGCTTGCGGTGGGAGACGGCCACGTCCCGGCCGTCCCTGATCACATGGACGACCTGCGCGTCCGGGAACAGCTCCATGATGAAGGCCAGCTTCATCGCGTAGCGGGGACTCTTGTCGGCCCAGCGCTGCTTGCCCCGCGAGACGGCGTAGTCGTGCTGGATGCCGCCGAAGAAGCCCGCGATGCGTCGCAGCCACTCCTCGCGAGGGAAGCCATACTGCGACAGGCGCTTCCAGTCGCTGCCCACGATGCGCTCCATGTCCTCCAGGAAGCGCGTCTCCGGGCCGCAGCTGATCCTCGAGTGCGAGTCGAGGATCAGGCGCAGCATGGTGGTGCCGGAGCGCTGACAGCCCACGATGAAGATGGGCGCCTCGGCACCCCCGGCGGCGGTGGCCGGGGGTGTCGCGGTGCCGTCCTGCGTGTCGTCCACGTGGTCTGGGCCTTGTCTGTGGGGCTGGTCAGTCGGGCTTGTCAGTAGTAAGGCTGGTCACTGGGGCGCGTCAGCGGCGGGCTCTGGCAGGCACGCTCGCCGGCGCTCCGTCGATCGCCTTCGCGGACCGGGTGGACCCGGTCGACTCAGCGGTCCGGACGCTGTCGCCCACCGCTGCCGCCGATGACTGCTGGGCGGTGCGCCCACGGGTCATGACCTCGAGCATGAGCACCAGGAGAAGGGCGAGCACGAAGGCCGCCGCAGCCACCGAGGCCACGATCCGCCACAGGGTGTCCGTCTGGTCGACGGTGCGCGCGGGGGCGGTGTAGACGATCTTCGCCGGGTTGGCCGCATCGAGCTGGCCAGCGGCCTGGGCGAGCTGGTTCTGCGCCAGGTTCACGTTGGCCACGGCAGCTGTGCGGGCCTCGGTGAGGGAGTTGTACTTGTTGAGGATGGGGCCGAACCGGTCGAGGGCGGCGTTGGCGGAGGCGATGGGTGCGGACATCGCCGCAGCCGCCACCGCGTTCCCACCGGCCCGCATGGAGGCCTGCTGCTGGATCAGCGCGTTGACCCGGTTCAGCTGCGCCTCGTAGGCCTTCTGCGGGTCGGCCATCTTGATCTCGGCGGTGAAGGCGCCGACGGCGTCGCTGGCCTTGGCGACATCAGCGGTGGCCTGGTCGAGCCTGGCCTGGGCCGATTCCACCTGGGTGGAGAACATGGCCTTGAGGGTCATGGCGCTGACGGCCTGGACGACGGGCACCACCTTCGTCTTGTCCTTGGAGGTGAACGTGACGGTGACGCTGGGGCTGCCTCCGCGCTGCGCGACGACAAGCTCGTCGGTGAGGTCCGCCGTGGAGACCTTGTTCTGCGCAGCGACAGCGTTGCGGACCAGGGGGCCGCCCGCCGTCGCCTGGAAGGCCGCCACGAACTGGGTGACGCCCTGGGCGCCGGTGTACTGCGCCGTGGGGCCGCCGACGAGAGCAGGCGGGTCCACCGTCGCCGTTGCCACGTACATCGTTGGCTGAACGAGGATGAATGACGCCGCGGCCATGGCGCTGAGCACGGGCAGCAGGATGATGAGCCACAGCCGGCGGCGTGCGGCCCTGAGGTAGTCAACGATTTCCATGCCCGGTCCTTTGTCTCTTGTTAGTTCCACGTGAAGGTGACACCTGGGAGCTGAGCAAGACGCTCGTTCCAGGGGCGGTAGTACTCCGTGAGCCGCTCATGCAGTGCCGGGGGGATGTCGAGCGGAGCGTGGGTGGCCTTGAGGTGATCGCGTCCGTTGAGCTCGACGGACGCAAGGTCGAGGTGCTTCCACACCCGCTGCAGCTCACCGCGCGGGTCGGTGAACATCGACTCGCTGCGCATCACGAGCACCTGGTCCGGCGAGAACAGCCGGTAGAGGCGCTCGAGCTGCTCGGCGTACTGACCGCGCTGGAGGTAGGTGTGGTGGCGGTGCGCGTAGCTCTCGTAGCGAGGGTCCTTCCGCATCCGCTCCTCCTCACCCTTGAGCCGCGTCGGCTCGAGGGTGATCGCCTCCTCGAAGGGCCGGTTCTCAAAGCCCTGCTGGGTCTCGTACTGGTGGTGCGACCACGCCCTGGCCACTGGCTCACGGAGGCTGACGATGAGCCGCACATCGGGCAGGGCAGCCGCGATGCGCTCAGGCGCGAGCGGATGGAACATGTAGTAGGGGCTGGCCTCGCCGGTCAGCCTCCACCGCTGTGACGGTGGCTCGAACGACGAGAGGTACCAGCCCCAGCCGCGCTGGAAGTTCACGTCGAAGTAGTGGGTGCCCTTGCTGAGCCGGCAGGGCGCCACATCGGGGTGCTGGCTGATCCACCGCGCGATGGAGCTCGAGCCGCCCCTCTTGGTGCCCACGACGAGGTAGCCGGGCCGCATGCCCTGGCGTCGCCCGAGCCGGCTGCGCACAGGGGCGAGCAGGTCTCCCGCCACCCTTCGTGTGCTCATCCGTTTCCCCCTCCAACACGGATTCGATCCGTTGGCCCGTCAGGTGTGGATCTCCCACGAGACTAGACGTCTGCTACGCCGTGTGAAGCAGGATTGAGTGATCTCACAGGTACGCGAATCCTTATGTCCCGTATGCGCATTCCGTCGTAGGGACATTTCGTACTTCTCTCAAACGGACGCTGTCCGCAGGCCCTCGGTGGGAGACTTGGGGCAGGCGTTTTGAGGGGAGCCGTGACGTGATCAGACATGCGGGGGTGACGGCGGCAGCCGTGGTGGTCGTAGTGCTCGGGGGATGCTCTTCCGGCAGCGACATCGTGCGGGGGCAGTCGGCACAAGCAGCACCAGTGACGACAACGGCCGCGCCGTCGACGACAACCACGACGGCGCCAGCCACGACGACCACCACAGCAGCGCCGACCACCACGGCGGCTGCGCCGCCCACCCAGAACGCAGCCCTGGCGGCAGCCCTCTACAAGCTGTCCGCTGACAGCCGGGCCCTGAAGTCCGACCCCGCGCTGGCGGCGGTGCGCTCCGGTGTGGCAGGGGGCCTGGCCACGAGCCGCAAGGGAGTCCAGGTCACGCGCACCGCGGCCTACCAGACGTCAGCGCGCAACTGCACCAACGTGGCACAGGGACTGGCGACGACCCGGGCGGGAGCCCTGGCCGTCTACCGTGCCGTCGGTCCGCTGGCCACGGCGGGGGCGACGCGCCAGCGCCAGATCAGCAGCCTCAACGTGTCGATCGCCAATGTCCGCCGGCTGGCCGCAGGGCACGGTGCGACGGGCTCACTGCCCACGATGGCAGAGATCAACGCCGCCCTCATCGCGGCGACGGCCCAGTCGCGGGCGGAGACAGCCTCGCTGGCGTCGACGAGGACGGTAGGCGTCGATGGGCTTGCCCGGGCCAGGGGCATGGTCGCGGCGGCAGCGCAGATCTACGCGAAGACCTGCTGACCCGTGGCGGGGCGGGGCGCGGACTGTGACTGTCGCCCGGATCGGCTGCGGCAGAACGCTCTACACCGCAGCGGTGCGGGCCTTGCGTGGCCGCAGCCGCCGGACCACTGAGCGCAGCAGCTCGCGGTCGTCGGGCTGTACCCCGAGTGCCGCGAGCGCACCGAGGAAGACCGCGGCGACGACGGGAGCTGCCCCGAGCACGACCCCCACCCAGTGGTGCACCCAGTGGGTGAGCAGCCAGGCGGCACCGGCGGCAGGCAGGGCGGCCAGCAGGATTCTGCCGAGCCCTGAACCCGTTGCGCGCACGCCGATCACGTAGCGCGCCTGCAGCACCTTGGCCAGGTTCGCCACCACGAGCGCGGCGCTCCAGGCGACTGCGGCACCGACGATGCCGTAGTCGGGGATGAGCAGAAGGTTCAGCACGAGGTTGACCACGAGCGCGCCGATGTTGTCGATCATGTTGAGCCGCACGCGGCCCGACATGTTCAGCACGGTTCCGCAGGGTCCGGCGGCAGCGCTCACGAACTGGCCCAGTGCGAGCAGGACGGTCACGCTCGCGGCGGTGGCGTAGGACTTGCCGAAGTACTCGAGCAGCTCCTCTGGGAAGGCCACGAGCACGATGAACGCAGGCATCGACAGGGCGAGGATCCAGCGGGTGGCGCTGCCGTACGCGCGGGCCGCGCCCTCGGTCTGGCCGGTGTGGAACAGGTGCGCCATGTGCGGGGTGAAGGCGGCGTTGATGGGGGCCATCACGAAGACCGCCAGCATGACCAGCCGGGTGGCCACGTTGAACGCACCGACCTCGCGCTGCCCGCCTTCGTCGAGGGCGCCGATCAGCAGCGTGCCGATCCAGATCAGCCCGGTCGCCGCCAGGGCTGAGACCCAGCTCACCATGGAGAACCCGAAGATCTCGCGGATCTCGTAGACGGCGTTGGCCTTCGGGGTGGTCCGCAGCTGCCGGTGGAGGGCAAGGGCGGCCAGCGCGGCCGCTGCCCATGCGCCGACCACGACGGCCCACATCGCCCCGACGAAGCCCAGACCGACCGCGAGCGCGGCTGCGGTGAGGCCGAGCCGGAGCACGGGCTCGAAGACGCGGCCGATGAGCGTGAAGGGCCGCTGGGTGCGCCAGCCCTGGGTCGCCGCGAGCGCCGCGTCGGAGAACGTGACGGCCGGCAGGCTCAGGGCGACAAGCCGCACCCCCTCGGTCAGGGTGGGGTCTCCGAGGGTCCTTGCCACCCAGGGTGCGAGCCCGGCCAGAACGGCCCCGATCAGGGTCGAGGCCATCACCGTGAGACCAAGCCCGAGGCGCAGCGTCCCCCGCAGTCGGCTGGCGTCAGCGTCAGCCACGTGCATCGTGACGAACCGGGTCATGGCCGAGCGGAACCCGGCCAGCGAGAGCAGCCCCAGGAGGGCGAGCAGGGCAAAGCAGGACCCGTAGCGGCCGACTTCCTCCTCGCCGAGGCGGGCCAGCAGCGTGATGATGGCGAAGAGCGCGAGCTGGTTGCAGATGGCCCCCAGCAGGTTCAGGCCGCCGCCGCGGCCCATCCGGGTGATGTCGGACGAGGCCGCCCGCGCTGCGGGTGGCGCCGCATTGGACCCGGCCGTTCCTTTCATCCGCGAGTGGCCTCGACCGGAGCAGGCTCGGGGCGGGCGTCCCGCTGGCCCTCGAGGCCGAACGCGTCGGGCTGGCCCCGCAGGGCCACGTAGGAGGCGGCGGCGGAGAACGCCACGAGGTACCAGAGGCTGACGACGTTCGACATCATGTTCGCCGCCAGGCTGGCGAGGAGGAAGACCAGCGCGCAGCCCAGTGCGCCTGCTGCCACGCCATGCTCGAGGCTGCCTCGGGCGGAGCGCTGGATGGCCAGGATGGCGTTGCGGATCAGGCAGAAGTGCACCGCGAGATAGGCGCCCAGACCCAGCAACCCGGTCTCGACATAGGCCCGGATGAAGTCGTTGTGGGGCTGTTTGGCGGCGTCGGTCTGGTACTGGGTCATGTTCAGGCCGATACCCGTCACGGGGTTGCTGTTGGCGAGCGGAAGGACCTCGGTCCAGTAGTTCAGCCGCCACTCCAGGCTGTTCCCCGTCTCGGGGCCGCCGACCACCTGCTCACCAGCGCTCAGCGTGGCGAAGCGGGACCCGAGGCCCGGCACGAGGGCAGCGGCGAGCAGGGCGCACACGGCGAAGCCCATGAGCAGGCGCTTG
>DASULG010000306.1:0-11204 GCA_036278335.1 Pedococcus sp. | reverse complement strand
GATCGCCTGAGTCACTCCGGGTGGTTGTCGTCGTGGCCGCCGATGCGGAACGACGACGTGACCCCGGCGTACATCATGTGCGCCGCGAGCCCCTCGCTGGCGTGGGGCAGGTTGTGGCAGTGGTCCATCCAGATGCCCGGGTTGTCGGCTACGAACGCGATCTCGTACTCCTCGCCGACCGCGACCTCGAGCGAGTCGACCCACCACGGGCTCCCGCTGGCGTCCTTGCCGTCCCGGGAGAGGACCAGGGCATGGTGCCCGTGCAGGTGCATCGGGTGGGACTCGCCGCTGTGGTTCTCGATCCGCATCACCACGACATCGCCCTCCTCGACAATGAACATCGGCACGTTCGGGAACAGGTGACCGTTGATCGTCCACCACCGACCCGGCATGCCGTCCAGTAAGCCCAGTCGGCGGCCAATGCGGTAGTCGAAGGTGCGATCGGGGTCCGACGCATCGAGGCCCGGGTCGGACGGCGTCCCGTAGGAGAGCAGGTCGAGGAACCCGGTCGGCTGCGGCGGAGTCGAACCCCGCGCCGGGTCGTCCCCAAGCACCAGCGCCGTGGTGCCGCCGAAGTCGATCCGCGCGCCGCCCGCGGGCACGGTGATCCGCACGTCGGCGCGACCGCCCGCGGTCACGACGAAGGCATGGGCCGCGACCGGAGTCGGCCCGTGGAGGTCGGTACCGTCGACGGCGATGACCTGGTACGGCGCCCCGGTGACCCACAGCGCGGTCAGGGCGTTGTCGGTGTTCACCACCCGCACCCGCACGGTGTCGCCGGGCTCGGCCGGCGCGACCGTGGTGTCGGCGGCGCCGTCGAGGGTGGGGACCGCGTCGTACTGGTGGAGGACGGCAAGCACGTCGCGCTCGGGCGCGTCCTCGACCACGACCGCGCCCAGCAGGCCGCGCCGCACCTGCTCGTGGGAGAGCTGGTGGGAGTGGTACCAGTACGTGCCGGTCTGGTCGGCGACGAAGCGGTAGACGAACGACTCCCTAGGCATGACGGCGTCCTGGGTGAGACCGGCGACGCCGTCCACGGCGTTGGGGACGTCCAGCCCGTGCCAGTGCAGCGTGGTGCCGTCGGCGAGGTTGTCGTTGACCAGGGTGACCTCGACCAGGTCGCCGCGATCGAAGCGCAGCGTCGGCCCCGGGGTCGCGCCGTTGACCGTGATCCGCTCACCGTCGTCGCGGACGGTCAGCGTGACCTCTCGGTCGGGCGGCCCGGACCTGGCCTCGACCAGGTCCGCGACCGCAGTTCCGTGGCCGTGCCCGGCCATGGCCGAGGGTACGGGCCCGCCGCCGTGGTCGGCATACCCCATCTCCGCAAGGTCGTAGGTGTCCGGGAGCAGGCTGGACCACCACATCCAGCCGAGGGCGAGGACGACGGCGAGCGTGCTGCCGATGGCGAGCAGCAGGCGACAGCGGTCCGAGCCCGGGACGAGTCTCACTCAGGTGGCCATCGACATCTCGGGCACCGGCGCCGGCACCTTGGCCTTGCGCCAGGTGACGATGGCCGCGGTGAACAGCAGGAGCGCGTTGAGGCCATGCAGGGCGCCCAAGATCGGGAACTCGCGGCCCAGCTCCGGCAACAGCTGCGACTGGATCAGGATTATCGCGAAGGTGATCCCGGCCCAGCGGATGAGCATCTTGTCCCTGGTGAAGAACGAGACGATCAGGAGGACCAGTCCGAGCACCGGGATGACCAGGAACCCGTTCAGGCCGTGGATCATGAAGCCGCGCTCCTCGGTGAAGTTCCACGGGCAGTCGCGGCACTCCAGCATCGTCTTGTTGAAGGTGTTGCCGGCGTCGATCCACTTGCCGAGCCCGAAGAAGGCCCACGCCAGCGCGGCGGCCTGCACGACCACCTCCACGACGATCAGCAACGCGAGGATCCGGTAGGTCTTCCTCATCGGTCTGTCCTTTCACTATGAGTTGGGCCCGATCCTCATGCCGTGCTCCTCCTTGGCGTGATGACCATCTCCGAGCGGCCGGCGAACCAGCAGCACCCAGGTCGTCACCAGCCACAGCCAGAAGGGGATGTACAGCACCAGCCAGGCCACTTCGTTCGTCCAGACGAACTGCGCCAGCGACACGGCGATCCCGCCCACGACGCCCCACCAGCCGAGCCAGCGCGGCATGGCCTTGGTGGTCACGATGACCCAGCCACAGGCGAGGGCGAAGCTCCCCATCGCCAACCAGACGTTGGTGAAGCCGATGGCCGTCAGGTCGTAGGCGTACGCCAGCTGCCCCTGATCGAGGTCGGCAGCCCGGTGGGCGCCCGCCTCCTGGCTGGCGTCGAGAACGACGAACCCCGCGACCAACGCGCCCGACAGCATCGCCACGGTCGAGCGCACCGGCGTCGCACCCTCGTAGCGGCGCAGGAGCAGGGCCAGGCCGACCATGGCCCAGAGCAACACCATCATCCCGATGTCACCCACGGCATCCACCGCCGCCGCCCAGGCGGGCAGGCCTGCGACGTACTCCGCCGCGTCGGCGGTGCTCGCGTTGACCTGGGGTTCGCCCGGCGTGCCGGTGCTGAGTGCGGCGAAGAGCAGCACAGTGCCGACGATGCCGGTCAGTCCGATGATTCGCTCCTGCGGAGGCGAGGTCTGGACGCCGCTGCGCTCGCGTGGTCCGTCGAGGGTTGTCATGGCTTCTCCTTCGTGGGCTGGTACTCGACCTCGACGCTAGGAACGACAGAGCCGCCCGGTGAACACGGCGGCCCACGGCATGACGTGGGGGTTTTCCGCATCCGCGACCTAGGGATGGCCTCCTCCCCGCGTGGCCCGCGGCGTGGAACCATGGACTCGTGTCCACCCGGGGCGTGCTGATCGCTTGGGGCGCCGTGGCCGCGGTCGCGGCAGGCGTCACACTGGCCCGCATCGACGGGCTGCCGTGGATGCTGATCGTCCTCGCCGCGTACCCCGTCGGCGTGTGGACGACAGCCGTCCAGCCGGCGAACCGGGCCGCCGCAGCCCTGCTCGCCGTCGGCTGCGTCGGGCTCACCTGGGCGGCGCTGTCGGCCGACCTCGTGAGCAGAGTGGACGCCGACGCCGCCCTCCCCCGGTTCGTGGCCCTCAACGCGGTGGTCCAGGCGGCCGGCTACCTGATGGTCGCCGCCCAGGTCATCGCGCTGGTCCGCTACCCCGACGGCCGGCGGGTGTACGCCGTCGAGGACTGGCTGCTGCGCGGGATGCTCCTACTGGCGCCACTGCTCCCGGTTGTCCTGCTGCTCACCCAGCCGAAGGTGGTGCCGGCCTGGGTGGTGCAGTACGCCGGGGCCGACGGGCTGCTCGTGCCGCCGTCGGTCGAGAGCCCATGGTACGTCCCCGCAGTGGGCTGGCTCGGGCCGTCGGCCGACCTGGTGCAGGCTTCCCTGATCGTGGTGGGGCCGGTGCTTGGTGCGGTGGTCGCCGCCGCCCGCTACGTGCGGATGGACACCGCCGCCCGGCAGCGGATGGCCTGGCCGCTGCTCGCCGTGCTCGTGTTCGTCCTCGGCATCGGGCTCAGCTCCGTCGCCGAGGCGAGTGGCCTCCCGCGCTGGCTCGCCGATGGGACGGCCATCGCGAGCTTCATGGTGCTGCCGATTGCGATGGGGATCGGCATCGCGGCGCCTCAGCTGTTCGACGCGTTGGGAACCGCGCGCCGTACGTTCTCCTACTTCGCCCTCTCGGCACTCGTGCTGAGCGTCTACGTCGCCGTGGCCGGGGCGCTGGGCGCGACCGTGGGCGGGGACGACCTGAACGTCGCCGTGGTGGTGGCCGTGGTCGCGGCACTCGTCCTGGAACCGGTGCGCCGCACGCTGGTCCGCCTCGCCGGGCGGCTCGCGTTCGGGCGCGAGGTGAGCCGCGACGAGCTCCTGCTCCGCCTCGGCGAGACGCTCGAACGCACCCTGGACCGGCGCGCGCTCACCGAGTCGATCGCCGAAACCGCGATGGAGGGGCTGGGCGCGCAATGGGTCCGGCTGGAGCTGCACGACGCAGCTCCGGTGCACGTCGGCCGCCCGCTGGCCGCCGGCGAGGAGCCGGTGCTGTCGGCGCCGCTGCTGCACGGGCCCACGAGCCTCGGCGGGATCTCGTGCGGCCCACCGGCGAGGGGGCGACCCAGGACCCGGTCGCGCATCCAGCTGGAGCTGCTGGGCCGTCAGGTGGCGATGGGGCTCACCAACGCCCGCCTGGCCGAGGAGCTGGAAGACCAGCTGCGTGAGATAGAGGCGTCCCGGCAACGGCTCGTGCGCGCCGAGGACACCGCGAGGCGCCGGCTGGAACGCGACCTGCATGACGGGGCGCAGCAGGACCTGGCCGCCCTGCTCGCCCGGATCGCGCTGGCCCGCAGCCAGCTGGGACGAGGCGACCTCGACCGGCTCGACCAGACACTCGGCGCCCTGCACGAGGCCACCGTCGAGACGCTGCGCAACCTGCGCGAGCTGGTCTCCGGGATCCACGAGACCGTGCTCGCCGACCAGGGCCTGGTGGCCGCCGTGCAGGGCCGCGCCGCCCGGCTGCCGATCCCGGTCGAGGTCCGCTGCGGGCCCGGCGTCTGCGAGGGACGGCTCGCTGCGGCGGTGGAGAGCACGGCGTACTTCACCGTCTGCGAGGCGCTCGCCAACACCCTCAAGCACAGCGCCGCCTCCCGCGCGACCATAGCCATCGCGCTCGATGACGACCGGCTGCGGATCCAGGTGGTCGACGACGGCCGCGGTTTCGACACGTCAGCGGTCAACGGGTCCAGCGGACTCGTCGGGCTCCGGGACCGGCTCGCCGCGGTCGGTGGGACGCTCGACGTACGTTCCGTGCCGGATAGGGGTACGACGCTGACCGCGCTCGTGCCGACGGCGCCATGACCGACGCCGGGCAGCTGCGGGTCGTGGTCGCCGACGACCACTACCTCCTCCGCGAGGGGCTTCGGGCGCTGCTCGTCGACACCGGCGAGGTCGTCGTCTGCGCGACGGTGGGCAGCGCGCCCGAGCTCCTGGCGGCGGTGGACGAGCATCGGCCCGACGCGGTGATCACCGACATCCGGATGCCCGAGGGCACCGAGGGGATCGAAGCGGCGCACGCCATCAGGGCACGGTATCCGGGGACCGGCGTCGTCGTTCTCTCCCAGCACGCCGACGGCGCGTACGCCGACGCCCTGCTCGCGGAGGGCACCGATGGCCTGGCCTACCTGCTCAAGGAACGCGTCGGCGACGTCGCCGAGCTCATGCGGGCCCTGACCGAGGTGTGCGCCGGCCGAACTGCGCTCGACACGCGCATCGTGGACACCCTGATCTCCCGGCGGCACACCACCACGCCGAGCGGGCTCGACGCACTCTCCCCGCGTGAGCGCGACGTGCTGCGCGAAATGGCGCGCGGACTGGCCAACGCAGGCATCGCCCAAGCGCTGCACCTGTCGGAGTCGTCGGTGGAGAAGCACATCGGGTGGATCTTCACCAAGCTCGGGCACGACGAGCAGCCGCACACCCACCGGCGGGTGGCCGCGGTGCTGGCGTACCTGGGCGTCGCTCCGGGTGGTTAGGCCGCGCTGATGGTGCCGGCGGTTTCGCTCGCGTTCATCGGACTGCACCAGGGAGCGAGGATCTCTGCCAGCTTCCCTAACCCCGGTGGCCATTACCCAGACGCCTCGCGCGACTTCATCGGTCAAGGAGCGGCCAACCTGGGCTCCGGGTCAACCCTCGAAGTCAGTGTTCCAAGCAACCTACGCGCCCGCCGCGAGTTCGCCTCGGCCCGATCAGGGACTCCCTCTGGACCCCAAGCCCGCCATCTGACGTGGTCCCGTCCCCGGTGCGTCAGGTCTCTTCGGGTCCGGCGACGTTGATCACTGCCTCCCCGCTCCCGGCTCTGACGACGATCACCGTAGCGTCTTCCGATGCCGGGTTCCCCTCGCGATGCACGGTGTGCGGCGGCACGAAAACAAAATCACCAGGCTGCGCGTCAATCACGTCCTGTCCTCCAGGTCCGGACTCCATGCGCAACAGCCCCGAGACGACGTAGATGTGACTCTCGTAGTCTCCATGGTGGTGCCACCCGGACACCATCCCGGCCTCGGTCGTGACGTGGCCGGCCCAGCTACGATCCGTGCTCGCGGCCTGCTCCCGGCGCATGCCTGGTGTCATCTGGCCCTCTGAGCGATCTGCCGGACGGATCAGTCTCACTCGCTTTTCGTCGCCCATGGCGCGCTCCCGGTTGCCCGCGACTTGCTCATCGTTCGACGCTGCTCTCCACTGGGACGGAATGTCAAGGCGCGGTCCATGACCTCGATCGTGACCGATCTCTTGTGCGGGTTCTTCCCGATCACCGCTGACCCCGCGTCACCGTCAATCTCGTTCATGCGGTCCTCCGACGTCGAACTTGGCTGGGTTGTCGAGCGGGAGGGCAACGCTACCTCGAGCAGAGCAAACCTTCTTAAGCCTCCCCGCCCTGGCGGTGCCCGGGCTGCGCATGCCATGTGACAGCCACGAATCAAACAAGAAGCCCAGACCGCTTGGTGAATAGCCAGCTCGGCAGATGGTGGCCACACACGGCGCCGGAGGCGCAGGATGACACCGTGGAGACTTGGGACGCCTTGCGGGCGAGACGAAACGTTCGACACTTCACTGAGCAGCCAGTCCCTGACGAGGCGCTCGACCGAATTCTCGAGGCTGGGCGACGTGCCCCGTCGGCGGGCAACTGGCAGCCGTGGGACTTCGTGCTCGTCACGAACAGGGCGCAGCTGGTCGAACTGGCGAAGGTCTGGCAGGGCGCCAAGCATGTCGCCGGAGCGGCGGCCGCGATCGCGATCGTCGCGCCAGAGCCGCAGGACGATCGGCAGTCGGCTCTTCTCCAGTACGACCTTGGCCAGGCCACGTACGCGATGACCGTCGCCGCGGCCGACCTGGGCGTCGGCACGGGCCATGCTGCGGTCGCCGACCAGAACCAAGCCAGGGCCGTTCTGGGCTTCCCCGACGGACGATTCCTGGCCTACGTACTCTCCGTCGGCTATCCGTCGGACCAGCCGTTGGCCGTCATCGAGCGGCTGAACCGACGCCCCTTCGACGAGGTCGTGCACCGCGGAGGGTGGTGACCAGGCCGACGCCGCAAGCGAGACCGCCGTCACGGTCGAGCGTGAGCATGAACGGTTCTGTGAACGGAGTCCAGACATGACCAGACCGTTTCGGTTCGGGGTCGTTGCCCCGGTGCTGACTGACCTGCCTACGTGGCGGGACCGGGTGCGCCGCATCGCCGACAGCGGCTATTCGACTCTGCTGATGCCCGACGTACCGCACTGGCAGCCTGCGCCTGCTCCTACGCTCGCGTTTGCAGCAGCCCAGACGGACCTGCGCGTTGGCACGTGGGTCTATGCCTCGCCACTGCGCCCGGCTTGGAGCACCGCATGGGAGGGGCACTCGATGTCGGTGCTCACTGAGGGTCGCTTCGAGATGGGCATCGGCACCGGGCGACCCGGGATCGAGGACGAGCTCCGAGAGCTTGGGATGCCCATCGCCTCACCGAGGGAGCGGCTGGCCCTGGTCCGCGAAACGGTGGCGTTACTTCGAGACCTGGACGGCCCCGATGTTCACACGCCGGTAGTCATGGCCGTTCGGGGGCCGAAAGCCCAAGCGCTTGCCGTTGAAGTCGCCGACACGGTCACCGTCGCAGCGCTCTCGAGCGACACCCGTGCAGCGGTTGCCGGCATAGCCCGCGGCCTCCGCGCGGTGCGGGATGTCGAGCTGGCGCTGCACGTGCCGGTCGTCGGCGACACTGTCGCGCCGTTCATGGCATCCGCGCGGGACACCGATCCGGCTACGTTGCGGGAAGCGGACTCCTTGGCCGTACTCCCGGATGACCCGGCGGCCGCTGCCGAAGAGATCCAGAGGCGACGTGAGGAGATCGGCTATTCGTACTTCGTCGTTGGCGCCGACTCCGCCGGGGTATTGGCCCCGATGGTGGCCGAGCTGGCCGGCCAGTAGCCCGTGCGGCCCCGGAGCCGGCACTGTGTGTCATACCGCCGCGATCCGTCCCGGTCGACGCACCGCCGCGGACTCTCCATGGTCACCGAGTGGCGACGCCCTCACTGCATCCTCGGGGTGTGGGTGTAGAGGTCCCGAAGCAGCGACACCTCAGCCAGGTGGTGGATCAACTCGCGGTGGATGTGCAGCACCAGAGCGGCCAGCGGCGCATCGGCGAATGGCCCCTCGGCGGGTCCGCACCGCTGGCCGAGCCCGGCTTCGCCGAGCGCCCGGACGCCGCCGAGCCAGAATCCGACTTCTCGGTCCAGTTGGGCCAGCGCCCCGGCCGCGGTGCCGGCATACACGAAGGTCGCGTAGTCGACTGGTGGCCCGCCGAAGTGGGCTGCGTTGCGCATCCCTAGAACGCCGACGATCACGTGGCCGAGCCGCCAGGCGATCGTGGTCACCGGCGCCGGACTGGGCTCGGGAAACACCCAGTCGATGGTGAAGTCACCGGCACCGGCGGCCATCGGGGTGGTGGCCGTTAGGCGGGGACGGACGCTCCAGGCGCCCTCGACCGGCTCCCAGAAGTACTCCTCGTCCGACAACCCCGCCAGGCGAGAGCGGAGCTGGTGCTCCCAGTGCCACTCGAACTGGTCGCGCAGAAGCGGGTTCCAAGCCGTCATGGGACCAGTGTCGCGTCTTGAGCAAATCTCGAAAGTCGCGCTGGCGGGGAACCACCTGCTCCTCCCTCGAACGCGTGGAGCGGGCTAGAACCATGCCGTTGCGTCACTCCGCCGCCTTCCGGCTGCGTCTTTCAAACCGGCTCTGCGGATGAGCGGACTCGGTCGGCTCGGCCTCTGCGTGAACTGCGGCTGACTCCGAGGGCGCCGCTCATCCGACGGCACCTGCGGACGCCAATGCACGCAATAGTCCCGCCCATCCCACCGTCTCTTGACAGTCGCACCACCGTCGCCGTCCCATCGAAGCAACGAGATGGAGGTTGTCGATGTACGGATTCACGCTGCACGTCCCGGCGCCGATCGACGCGTACCGGGCCATGCATAAGGCCGTGCTGGAGGTAGTCAATGAGGAAGGCGGCGGCGAGGGACTGATACTCCACTTTGCGTACCCGACCGACGGAGGCTTTGACCTGACCGAGGTATGGGAGTCCAAGGAGCAACTCGACACCTTCAACCGGGACGTGTTCCCGAAGGCCATGGCACGAGCAGGGGTGCCGATGGACGCAGCGCTGCCAGAGCCACTTGGGTTCACCCCGGCCGCCGTCATGACGCCACGCGCCTTCAGCTCCGATGCCGTTAACTGAGGGCCTGAACCTCCTCCACTGCCGCTGAGGGTTTGCGTGTGCGGAGGTCCCGCAACGAGAGGTACTGAGAACGCCTACCGTGGCGGATGCTCGCTCGATAGGACGACGGGAGGACGGGCCTATGTCACATGTACGACGCTTCGACCACGTCGGCCTCACGGTCGCAGATCTCGACGTCGTGACCGCCTTCTTCGTGGCGCTGGGCCTTGAGGTCGAAGGCAGGACGTTCGTCGAGGGCGAGTTCTTGGACACGGTCTGCGGCATCCCCGACTCCCGGACCGAGATCGTCATGCTGAAGCCGCCCAACGATGGCACCCGCCTGGAGCTCTCGAGCTTCGTACGACCCGACTCCGTGCCGGGCTCACCGGCCGCCATGGCCAACGAGCTGGGACTGCGCAACGTGGCCTTCGAGGTCAACGACCTGCAGGCGGCTGTCGACTGGGCAGCTACCGCGGGCTACGGACTGGTCGGTGGCATCGGCGAGTACGAGGGCGTTTGGCGGATGGCCTACGTCCGCGGGCCGGAAGGGATCATCGTCTCGCTGGCCGAGCGCATCGGCTGAGCTTCGCAACGCCCGCAACTGCCGTAGATAGTGAAAGCAGTCACGCCGAAAGTCGTCAGAGCGGGGTTCTCCGCGATGCTTGCGCTGGCTGCATGAGCCGTAGATCGGGGCAGACCGCGGGGCCGACCGTTCCCTCATCGCGACCCTGAGCTCTCGACGACCGCCGACAGGATCGCGACGCGACCACCCTGTCCCGCCCGCCTTGTCATTCCGCGGTCTCCGGCAGACGCGGATGGTCGGTCGGGTAAATGCCGACGGCAAAGCCGTAGACGGTGTCCCCGGACCTGGGCAGCTCGTCGAACTCGCGTACCAGTGCCGCGATGCGGTCCCAGAACTCGGCGGCCCGCTCCTCGGGGAGGCGTGCATGCCGGATGAAGCCCCATAGCCGCCGGTCCCGGAAGGCCGCCGCTGACTCCCGGGCCGCCACCTCGAAGTCGTTGAAGTCAACCGGCAAGGTCTCCCCGTCGGCGCCCCGCTCGACGGCGACGTAGAACATGCGCGCGGTCCGGCCGTAGAAGCGCTCCTCGATCGCACGCACCCGGCGGGTCCGCACGACGCGCACCAACCCTGCCTCGGTCAGCACCTTGACGTGGTGAGCGACCGTGCTCTTAGGGCGAGTCACCGCGGCGGCCAGCTCGGTCACTGTGGCTGCCCGCTCGTGGAGCAGGCCGAGGATCGTCGTACGCAGGGGGTTGCTGATCGCACGGACCTGGGCCGGCGTGGTGAGCGCGAGCCGGTCGGCAAGCTCGTAGTCGGGGGCAGAGGGGTTGCTGGACATGACCCGGACAGACTACTGTTCCAGAACGTTCGAGATTGTTGGATCAATCGTTGGGGATGAGGGAATCATGGCCGAGGTCGTCCTGTACCACCACGTCCAGGGGCTCACCACGGGAGTGGTGTCCTTCGCCGACGAGCTCCGCCGGGCAGGGCACACCGTGCACACCCCGGATCTTTATGATGCGCGTACGTTCGCCACGATCGAGGACGGCATGGCCCATGCCCGCGAGGTCGGCTTCGGCGCCCTTCTCGAGCGTGGCGTGGCCGCCGTCGAGGCCCTGGCGTCCCCGGGGCTGGTCTATGCCGGGTTCTCCTTCGGGGTAATGCCCGCCCAGCAGCTCGCCCAGACCCGTGCGGACGCGCGAGGGGCGCTGTTGTTCCACGCCTGCCTACCGGTCTCTGAGTTCGGCAACCGGTGGCCGGACGGGATCCCGGTCCAGGTGCACGGCATGGACGCCGACCCGTTCTTCGCCGAGGAAGGGGGCGACCTCGATGCCGCTCGGGAGCTGGTCGCCTCCACAGACCAGGCGGAGCTGTTCCTCTACCCCGGCAATGAGCACCTCTTCGCCGACTCCTCGCTGCCGTCGTACGATCAGGCGGCTGCGGCCCTG
>DASULG010000305.1:0-3805 GCA_036278335.1 Pedococcus sp. | reverse complement strand
TGACGTCGGCGCCGGCCCCGCCGGTGGCGGCCCGGACCTCCTCGACGAAGTCCTGCTCGCGGTAGTTGACCAGGACCTCGGCCCCGAGGGCGCGGCAGGCCTCGAGCTTCGCCGAGGAGCCCGCAGTCACCGCCACGCGGGCCCCGACCTCGCGGGCCAGCTGGATGGCCATCGTGCCGATCCCGGACGACCCGCCGTGCACCAGCAGGGTCTGCCCCGGCAGCAGGTTGGCGGTCATGAAGACGTTGGACCACACGGTGCACACGACCTCGGGCAGCGCCGCCGCGTCCTCGAGGGCGACGCCCGCGGGCACCGGGAGCACCTGGCTCTCCGGGACGCAGACCTGCTCGGCGTAACCGCCGCCCACCAGCAGGGCGCACACCTCGTCGCCGAGCGACCAGCCCTCCACCCCTTCCCCGAGGGCATCGACGGTGCCGCTCACCTCGAGGCCCGGGTAGGCGGACGACCCCGGAGGCGGGTCGTAGAAGCCCTTGCGCTGCATGATGTCGGCGCGGTTCACACCGGCGGCGGCAACGCGGATCCGCACCTCGCCCGGAGCCGGGTCAGGGCTGGTGACCTCCGCGAGGACGAGGGCGTCGGCGTCGCCTGGCTGCGGGATCGTGATGGCCTTCATGGCCCGAGCCTATGGCGGGCGGCCTCGAGGTCCTCGGGGGTGTCGACGTCCAGGCTCGCCTGCTCGGGGACGGGGTCCACGACCAGCCGCAGCCCGTCGAGCAGGCGCTTGAGCGGGACCCCCAGCGGGTCGAGTGGCAAAACGGCGCTCAGGGCTGCAGTGCGGTATGCCGCGAGCAGCGGCTGGACGTGCCCGTGCTGGTCGATGCCCACGACGGCGTCGGTCTCCGGCGGGGCGTCGAGAAGGTGGCCGGCGAGCCGGGCCGCGGCGGGGGCGGCATACGGCATGTCACCGCCGAGCAGCACGGCCACCTCGGTGCGCACCGCCGCCAGCGCGGCCGCGACGCCGGCGACCGGCCCACCACCGGGCGGGTCCTCGCGCAGCCACGCCACGGGGTCACGCCTGCTGGGGCGCTCCGGGCCGACACAGACGACGGCCCACTCCTTCGGCAGGTTCGTGAGCAGGGCATCCAGGACGCTGGTCCCGCCGAGGTCGGCGGCGGTCTTGTCGCCGCCGAACCGGCGCCCCTCGCCGCCGCAGAGGACGATCGCGGTGACGGGCGGCGCGCTGACGTCAGGTGTGCTCACCCGCCCATTGTGGGCCCGGCGTAGGGCAGGCGGTCAGCGGGCGGCGACCGCGGGCTCTGTTGCCCTGGCGGTCAGCGCGCCCCGCCGATGCGCGCCGACAAGGTGGCAGCCACCCGGTTCACGGCTGCCACGATGCGGTCCCGCTCGGGCTCGTCCACGACGGTCGTGGGATACGTGACCGCGACGCCCGCGACAGGGTGCCCGGTGTGGTCCAGCACCGCCCGGCCCACCGACGACAACCCCTCACTGACGGAGCTGTCCTCCATGGCGTACCCGCGCTGGCGCACCGCCGCGAGCTCGCGGCGCAGCTGGCTCGGCGAGGTCGCGCCCCGGCCGTCGCGCTGGACCAGCGACTCGCGGTGGGGGAACAGGGCCCGCACCTGCGCGGGCGGCAGGGCGGCCAGCATGGCCAGGCCGCTTGCCGTCAGCGTCGCCGGCAGACGGACCCCCACGTCGGTCACGAGGAGGGGCCGGCCGGGGGCGCGCTCCTCGATGACGTAGAGCACGTCGCGGCCGTGCAGCACGGCGAGATGGGCGTTGTGGGTGGTCTCGTCGACCAGCCGCTGCAGCAGGGGCCGGGCGATCCGCTGCAGGGGTGCCTGCCGCTGGTAGGCCGAGCCCAGCTCGTAGGCGGCGACGCCAAGGCCGTAGCGGCGCTCCTCGACCAGGTGGGTCACGAAGCCGTGGTCCCGCAGGACCGAGAGCAGGTGGTAGGTGCTCGAGCGGGGCAGGCCGAGCGCGCGGGCGATGGAGCCGGCAGGGAGGGGCTGGGTATGCCGCGCGAGCAGGGACAGGACCTCGAGGGCCTGGGCCGCAGCCGGAACGTTCGCCACACCGCGAGTGTCTCAGGTGCGAGACCCAGGTGGGCCGGGAGTGAGCACTGACGCTGGGCGGCGAGCACGGGGCCGCCACGCTGGGTTACGCGCGAGTGGCGAGGATGCCGTCGGCGTCGCTGAAGAGGCGGCCGCCGGGAGCGAAGTCGACCCCGCCGAAGGACACCACCACATCGCGCTCGCCGGCGCCGTCCTTGCGGCTCTTGCGGGGGTTCGAGCCCAGCGCCTTGATGCCGAGCCCCACCTCAGCCAGGGCCTCGACGTCGCGCACCGCGCCGTGGACCACCACGCCCTCCCAGCCGTTGCCGGCCGCGAGGTCCGCGATCACGTCACCCATGAGGGCCGCTCCCAGGCTGCCGCCGCCGTCGACGACCAGCACCCGCCCCTGCCCGGGCTCGCCGAGGGTGGCCTTGACGATCACGTTGTCGTGGTGGCAGCGGACGGTCGTGATGACGCCCTCGAAGGTCGAACGAGCCCCGTACTGGCGGAGCTGGACCGTGCAGGACTGGAGCGTGTCGCCGTGCTCGTCGTAGAGGTCCGCGGTCGAGGTCATCGCCGGTGCCCTGGTCGGCAGCAGCACCCGGTCACGCGGGAGCGGCCTTGACGGCCAGCACCGGGCAGTCGGCCTCGAGCAGGACGGTCTGCGCCGAGCTGCCCATGATCAGCTTTCCGACGGGCGTGCGGCGGCGCAGGCCGATGACGATCAGCTCGGCATTCGTCTGCTGCGCCACCCGCAGCAGCTGGTCTGCAGGGTCGCGTGCCTCCACGGCCTGGGCGACCTCGTGGTCCACCCCCGAGGCATCGAGCTGGGCCTTTACGGCGTCCCAGTCCGCGGTCGAGGCGTAGCGAGAGTCGACCAGCGCGTCCCCGCGGCTGGCATTGAGCACGACCAGCCGGCGCCCTCGCAGCTGGGCCTCCTCGATGGCCCGCTCCAAGGCGGCGCGGCCCTCTGGCGATGGGACGAAACCCACGACGATCGGCATGGTCACTGGCCTTCCTGGTTGGCGTGCTGAAGCGCGAGCGAGCTGCCCCTGCGGCGGCGGACCTGGTCGATGACGACGGGGGCCACGAGCAGGACGAGGATCACGGCATACACGGTCTTGGAGAACCACGTGTCGTAGAGGCCGGAGAGCTCGCCGTTGCTGATCTGCAGGGCCCGACGGAGCTGCTCCTCGGCGACAGGACCAAGGATGATTCCGATGATCGTGGGCACCACCGGGAGTCCGAACCGCCGCATGAAGAAGCCGAGCAGCCCGATGACCAGCAGCAGCCACAGGTCGAACGTGGAGGTGTTCGCTGCATACGCCCCGATGCTGGCGAAGAAGAGGATGCCGGCGTAGAGGTAGGGGCGGGGGATGTTGAGCAGGCGGGCCCAGATCGTGGCGAGCGGCAGGTTGAGGGCCAGCAGGATCGTGTTGCCGATGAACAGGCTGGCAATCAGGCCCCAGACGAGCTCGGGCTGGTCGTCGAGCAGGCGCGGGCCTGGCTGGATTCCGTAGGTGCCGAACGCGCCGAGCATGACTGCAGCAGTCGCCGTCGTGGGGATGCCCAGGGTGAGCAGTGGGACCAGCCCCCCGGCGGCCGAGGCGTTGTTGGTCGCCTCCGGTCCTGCCACGCCCTCGATGGCGCCGCGACCGAAGCGCTCACGGTTGGGCGAGCTCTGCACGGCGTGCGCATAGGCGAGCCACTGGGTGGTGGCCGCGCCCATGCCGGGAATGATCGAGATGAAGGTCCCGATGGCGCTGCACCGG
>DASULG010000304.1:0-5213 GCA_036278335.1 Pedococcus sp. | reverse complement strand
CACGCTGGCGCAGCATCCGGGCCGGCGCGACGTCCTCGAGCGGGAGACCGCGGCGGGCCGCGACCTCTTCGGGACGCTGCAGACCCTTCAGGGCCGCCACGGTCGCGTGCACGATGTTGATCGCGTTGTCGGAGCCGAGCGACTTCGACAGCACGTCGTGCACGCCGGCGCACTCGAGGACGGCGCGGACAGCGCCACCCGCGATGACACCGGTACCGGCAGAGGCCGGACGCAGCAGAACCACGCCAGCGGCCTTCTCACCCTGGATCGGGTGGGGGATGGTGCCGGCGATGCGAGGCACGCGGAAGAAGTTCTTCTTCGCTTCCTCGACACCCTTGGCGATGGCCGCGGGAACTTCCTTGGCCTTGCCGTAGCCGACGCCGACCATGCCGTCGCCGTCACCGACGACCACGAGGGCGGTGAAGCTGAAGCGACGACCACCCTTGACCACCTTGGAGACGCGGTTGATAGCAACCACGCGCTCGAGGTGGGGGGTCTTCTCCTGGGCCGCGCCGCCGCGGCCGCCGTCACGACGGTCGCGGCGCTCTCCGCGCTCGCCCCCGCCGCCTTCGCGACGCGTACGTCCTGGCATCAGGCGTCCCTCTCAATTCCAGTGATCATCATTGTCAGAACTCCAGCCCCGCCTCGCGAGCGGCATCCGCCAGAGCAGCGATCCGGCCGTGGTACGCGTTGCCACCGCGGTCGAACACGACCGCCGTGATGCCGGCGTCCTTGGCACGGGCCGCGGCCAGCTGGCCGACCTTGGCCGCGCGGGCCTTCTTGTCGCCGTCCAGGGCACGGACGTCGGCCTCCATGGAGGAAGCGGACGCGACCGTGTGGCCCTTGAGGTCGTCGATGATCTGCACAGTGATGTGCTTCGACGACCTGTGCACGACCAGGCGCGGACGCTCGGCAGTGCCGTTGACCTTCTTGCGGAGGCGGAAGTGGCGACGGGCCTTCGCAACACGACGCCTGGTGGAGATGTCCTTGCCCACCGGCTTGCGCTTCGTAACAGTCGACTCGCTCATGTCACTTACCCGTCTTTCCGACCTTGCGACGGATCTTCTCGCCCGAGTAACGGACGCCCTTACCCTTGTACGGGTCGGGCTTGCGCAGCTTCCGGATGTTGGCGGCGACCACACCGACCAGCTGCTTGTCGATACCCGAGACGGAGAACCGGGTCGGGGTCTCGACCGCGAAGGTGATGCCCGCGGGGGCCTCGACCTTGACGGGGTGCGAGTAACCGAGCGCGAACTCGAGCTCAGAGCCCTTGAGCGCGACGCGGTAACCGACGCCGTGGATTTCCATCTTCTTTTCGTAACCCTGGGTCACGCCGACGACCATGTTGTGCACGAGCGTGCGCGACAGGCCGTGGAGCGCGCGGTTGCGGCGCTCGTCGTTCGGGCGCTTGACCTCGAGAGTGCCGTCTTCGGCCTTCTCGACGACGATCGGCTCTGCGAGCGTGAGCGTCAGGAGACCCTTGGGGCCCTTGATGCTGACGTCCTGGCCGGCGATGTTCACGTCGACCCCGGAGGGGACAATGATCGGCTGCTTACCGATGCGCGACATGTCTACTCCCCCTTACCAAACGTAGGCGAGGACTTCTCCGCCCACGCCTGCCTTGTTGGCCTGGCGGTCGGTCATGAGACCACCAGAGGTCGAAATGATCGCCACGCCGAGGCCACCGAGAACTCGGGGCAGGCCAGTGGACTTCGCGTACACACGCAGACCGGGCTTCGACACGCGGCGGAGGCCGGCGATGCTGCGCTCCCGGTTCGGGCCGTACTTCAGCTCGACCACGAGGTTCTTGGCAACTTCGCCGTCCTCGTCGCGGTAGGAGCTGATGTAGCCCTCGCGCTTGAGGATCTCGGCGATGTTCGCCTTGATCTTGGAGTGCGGCATCACGACCTTGTCGTGGTATGCCGAGTTTGCGTTCCGCAGACGAGTGAGCATGTCTGCGATGGGATCGGTCATCGTCATGGTGACCTGGTCAACCTTTCTCGCTGCGGTTCACCGGCTCAGGGTCCAGACCCGCCCTCCCGCGGGAAGCGGGAGGGACGGGACGGTCGTGTGCGGGCCTACAGCGAAGTAGATAGCTGTGCTGAATCCCTTTCGGGGAATTACCAGCTGGACTTGCTCACGCCAGGCAGCTCACCGCGGTGAGCCATCTCGCGCAGGCAGATCCGGCAGAGGCCGAACTTGCGGAACACCGCGTGGGGGCGGCCGCAACGCTGGCACCGGGTGTAACCCCGGACCTTGAACTTCGGCTTCTTGGCGGCCTTGTTGATCAACGCCTTCTTGGCCATCGACTCAGTTCTCCTTGAACGGGAAGCCCAGGAGCTTCAGCAGCGCCCGGCCCTCCTCGTCGTTCGTGGCGGTGGTGACGACGGTGATGTCCATGCCGCGGGGACGGTCGATGGCGTCAGGGTCGATCTCGTGGAACATCGACTGCTCGTTCAGACCGAACGTGTAGTTCCCGTTGCCGTCGAACTGCGTGCCCGAGAGGCCGCGGAAGTCGCGGATACGGGGCAGCGCGATCGTCAGCAGGCGGTCAAGGAACTCCCACATGCGGTCGCCGCGCAGCGTGACGCGCGCACCAATCGGCATGCCTTCACGCAGCTTGAACTGCGCGATGGACTTGCGGGCCTTGCGCACCTCCGGCCGCTGGCCGGTGATGATCGAGAGGTCCCTGACGGCACCCTCGATCAGCTTGCCGTCACGGGCGGCGTCGCCGACACCCATGTTGACGACAACCTTCACGACGCCCGGGATCTGCATCACGTTGGAGAAGTTGAACTGCTTCTGCAGCTCGGCCTTCACCTCGGCGCGGTAGCGCGTCTTGAGCCGCGGGATGATCTTCTCTGCGGTAGTCATGATCAGATGTCCTTCCCGTTACGACGGGAAATGCGGACCCGCTTGCCCTCGTCGTTCGTCCGGTAACCAACACGGGTCGGCTTGCCGTCCGAGTCGACCACCATCACGTTGGAGACGTTGATCGGAGCTTCCTGGGTCACGATGCCACCAGACTGCGCGCCCCGCTGGGTCTGCGTGATCTTGGTGTGCTTCTTGATCCGGTTGACGCCCTCGACCAGGACCTTGCCGGTCTCCGGGTAGGCCTGGATGACCTTGCCCTTCGCGCCCTTGTCCTTGCCGGCGATAACGACGACCGTGTCGCCCTTCTTCACCTTCATGGTCAGAGCACCTCCGGAGCCAGCGAGATGATCTTCATGAACTTCTTGTCGCGCAGCTCACGGCCGACCGGGCCGAAGATGCGGGTGCCACGGGGCTCATTGTCGTTCTTGATGAGCACAGCGGCGTTCTCGTCGAAGCGGATGTACGAGCCATCCGGACGGCGGCGCTCCTTGACGGTGCGGACGATGACAGCCTTGACGACGTCACCCTTCTTCACGCCGGCACCAGGGATCGCGTCCTTGACGGTAGCGACGATGATGTCGCCAATGCCCGCGTAGCGGCGACCAGAGCCACCGAGAACACGGATGCAAAGGATTTCCTTCGCACCGGTGTTGTCGGCGACACGAAGTCGCGACTCCTGCTGAATCACTTACCTGCTCCTTGACCATTCCTGGCCCGCCGGATTTCCGACCCGACGGGCTCGGTCTGTCTAGAAAGGATTTACTTGGCCTTCTCGAGGATCTCGACGAGCCGCCAGCGCTTGGTCGCCGACAGAGGCCGGGTCTCCATGAGCAGGACGCGGTCGCCGACGCCAGCCGCGTTCTCCTCGTCGTGCACCTTCACCTTGGTGGTGGAGCGCATGATCTTGGAGTAACGCGGGTGCTTCTTGCGGTCCTCGAGCGCAACCACGATCGTCTTGTCCATCTTGTCGGACACGACGAGGCCCTCACGGACCTTGCGGTCGTTGCGCTTCTCGGTCTGGACTTCGTTGCTTTCGGTCATGCCGCACCCTCACCAGTGGATTCCGGCGAAACGGAGAGCCCGAGCTCCCGCTCCCGCATCACGGTGTAGATCCGGGCGATGTCGTGCCGGACCGTGCGCAAACGCCGGTTGTTGTCGAGCTGGCCCGTGGCCATCTGGAAACGAAGGTTGAACAGCTCTTCCTTCGATTCCTTCAGACGCAGCACGAGCTCTTCCTCGGTGAGCTCACGCAGCTCGGAAGCGGTAGTACCCGCTGCCATCAGAACTCACCACCCTCACGCGTAACGATGCGGCACTTCATCGGGAGCTTGTGGATCGCGCGGCGAAGAGCCTCGCGGGCCACCTGCTCGTTCGGGAAGGCCATCTCGAAGAGGACGCGACCCGGCTTGACGTTGGCCACCCACCACTCCGGCGAACCCTTACCGGAACCCATGCGGGTCTCGGCCGGCTTCTTCGTCAGCGGGCGGTCCGGGAAAATGTTGATCCAGACCTTGCCGCCACGACGGATGTGACGCGTGATGGCGATACGAGCGGACTCGATCTGCCTGTTGGTGACGTAGGCGGGCTCGAGAGCCTGGATGCCGTACTCACCGAAGGTGACCTTCGTGCCGCCCTTGGCAGCACCCGACCGCTTGGGGTGGTGCTGCTTGCGGTGCTTGACCCTGCGCGGGATGAGCATGACTCAGCTCTCCGTCTTCTCTGCAGCAGCCGGAGCCTCGCTGGCCGCCGAAGCGTCAGCAGCGGCACGACCGGCCTCGGTGCTCGTCGCGGTGGTGCCACTGGCACCGGAGCGACGGGCCCGGTTCGGACGCTCGGCGCGGTCGCGACGCGGGGCGCGGTCGGCCTGTGAAGGCGAGGCCGCGTCAAGCGCACGCTTGGCGGAGATGCCACCGACGATGTCGCCCTTGTAGATCCACACCTTCACGCCGATACGGCCGAACGTGGTGCGGGCCTCGAAGAAGCCGTAGTCGATGTCGGCGCGCAGCGTGTGCAGCGGCACCCGGCCCTCGCGGTAGTGCTCGGAGCGGGACATCTCGGCGCCGCCCAGACGACCGCCGCACTGCACGCGGATGCCCTTCACCTGCGACGAACGCATGGCCGACTGAATGGCCTTGCGCATCGCGCGGCGGAAAGCAACGCGGTTGGACAGCTGCTCGGCGACACCCTGTGCCACGAGCTGCGCGTCCGACTCGGGGTTCTTGACCTCGAGGATGTTCAGCTGGACCTGCTTCTTGGTGAGCTTCTCCAGCTCACCGCGGATGCGGTCCGCCTCGGCACCACGACGACCGATGACGATGCCCGGCCGAGCGGTGTGGATG
>DASULG010000303.1:0-10342 GCA_036278335.1 Pedococcus sp. | reverse complement strand
GGGGGCCGGATACAGCCCGGAGGGACGGCTCGAGCACGATGGCGCAGAGGTGGAGGAGGGCAGCGCCCTGTGGCAGGCGGCGGCCTCCGTCCTGAGCGGCGGGAGCCTCACCAACAACGCCACCTTGCGGGAGGAGGGCGGGAAGTGGGTGATCCAGGGAGACCCCACGGAGGCAGCGTTCCTCGTGGCCGAGGCGAAGCTCGGAACCCAGGGCCGCCGCGCCCAGCGCTTCCAACGTGTGGGGGAGATCCCCTTCACCTCGGAGCGCAGGATGATGAGCAGCCTCCAGGCGGACAGCCACCGTGCGGGCAAGCTGGCGGTCGTGACCAAGGGAGCCCCGGACGTGCTCCTCGGCCGCTGCTCCCACGTGCTCGTCGACGACGTCGTCGAGCCGCTCGACGAGGCGCGCAGGGCAAGGGTTCTCGCGGACGTCGAGCGGCTCTCCGGAGAGGCCTACCGCACCCTTGCTGTGGCCTACCTCCCGCTCGAGGTGACTGCCCCGCCGGAGCTCGACGAGTCGCTGGAGGAGAACCTCGTCTACGCGGGCATGGTCGGCATCATCGACCCACCGCGCCCCGAAGCAGCCACGGCCATTGCCGAGGCCCGCCGGGCGGGGATCCGCGTCGTGATGATCACCGGCGACCACCCCCGCACAGCCGCGCGGATCGCCCAGGACCTCGGCCTCGCTGACCGCGAGGCCGTCGCCGTGACCGGCGCCGAGCTGGACCAGCTCGACGAGGAGCAGTTCCGGGAGACGGTGCGCGAGCACTCGGTGTACGCGCGGGTGACGCCGCGCCACAAGCTGGGCATCGTCGACGCCCTGCAGGCCGACCACCAGGTCGTGGCGATGACCGGAGACGGCGTCAACGACGCACCGGCGCTGAAGTCGGCCGATATCGGGATCGCGATGGGCCAGACCGGCACGGAGGTCACCAAGGAGGCAGCGAAGATGATCCTCGCTGACGACAACTTCGCCACGATCGTGCGTGCCGTCCGGGAGGGCCGCGGCATCTTCTCGAACATCAGGAAGTTCCTGCGCTACCTGCTGTCCTCGAACATGGGCGAGGTCATGACCGTCTTCTTCGGCGTCCTCCTCGCCGGTGTCATGGGCCTCGCCCAGGGTGGGGGCGCCATCGTGCTCCCGCTGCTGGCCACCCAGATCCTGTGGATCAACCTGCTCACCGACAGCGCACCCGCACTGGCCATGGGGGTCGACCCGGAGACGGACGACGTGATGAGCCGGCCGCCGCGCCCGCTGCAGGACCGCGTCATCGACCGCCAGATGTGGGCCGGCGTCCTTGTGGTGGGGCTCGTCATGGCGCTCGCGACGCTCGTCACCATCGACCTCTACCTGCCTGGCGGCCTCATCGAGGGCGACAGGTCGCTCGACAACGCCAGGACGGCGGGCTTCACGGTGCTGGTGATCGCGCAGCTCTTCAACGCCTTCAACGCCCGGTCCGAGGCGGGCACGGCCTTCCATCGGGTGTTCGCCAACCCGTGGCTGTGGGGTGCGGTGGTGCTCTCGCTCGCCCTGCAGGTCGCCGTGGTGCACTCACCCCCTCTCAACGCTGCCTTCACCACCGCGCCCCTGTCACCCAGCCAGTGGCTGGTCTGCGCCGCCATGGCCAGCACGGTGCTGTGGGCCAGCGAGATCCGCAAGACCGTGATCCGGCTGCGCGCCCGACGGGCCCCGGCCTCGGCCTGATGCCGGAGAGGGATGACCCCTCTGCCGTGCGCATGTCCTAGCACTGGCGGAGGTGTCGGTGAGGTGGCCGGCAAACCTACGGTGGCGATGGCCGGCGGGGGACGCCGCCGTCTTCACACAGGGGGCACAGGTGTGGAAGAGAACCGCCACGAGAACGAGCCCTCGGCTGCTGTCCGGGCTGGGGATCGGCCTCCTCGCAGTCGGCACCGCAGTCAGCCTGGCGATGGGGTGGCCCGTCGGACACGCGACCGAACCAGCGCTGACCGCAGCGCTCAGCGGGTCGGCCAGGGAGAGTCGGCCGGCCCAGACCTCCGCCACCGTGGCGCCGCTGGCGACGACACCGCCCGCACGGCCAGCACCACCAGCACGACCCGCACAACCCGCCCCTGAGAGCCCCACCTCCACGGCACGCCGCGTGCCGACGGCAACAGCCCCGTCCCCCACCCGGCCGGCACCTCCGACGGCGCGATCGACGGCTGCGCCGCCCCAGCGCGCTGCGGCGCAGCCTCCAAGGAAGGCGCCCGTCCTCGCCAGGCCCACCGCCAAGAAGCCCTCCACGGCAAGCGGTCCCACCGGCTGGGGTGCGCTCGACGCCGCGATCGGCCGGATCCCCGGCTACTGGCAGGGCGGCATCCACTGGTCGGTGACCTCGAGGTACGGCCACTACGGCACCACGGACCTGGCGACCGCCGACATCTACATCTCCCCCGGTGTCCCCACCTCGCTGCTGGACTCCGTGGTGCGACACGAGTACGCGCACGTGGTCTCGGTCCGCGCCTACGGGGGCCAGTGGCAGACCACGGTGAGCGCCCTCAACCGCGCCTTCGGCGGCTCGGGCATGACCGGCGCCGAGCGGGCCGCGGACTGCATGGCCAGAGCCATGGGTGCCACGTGGACCCACCACACCTCATGCTCGAGCAGCGCCTGGCGCGCGATGGCCGCCCAGCTGCTCGCCGGACGTCGGCTCTGATGCCCGCGGCCCCGGCTAGAGCCAGTTGCGGCGCTTGAACAGCGTGTAGAGGGTCAGGCCGAGGGTGGCGATGACGACGGTGCTGGCCAGGAACCCGGAGGTCTTCCCGATTCCCGGGTAGGCGACGTTCATGCCGAACCATCCCGTCACCGCCGTCGGCACGGCGATGATCGCGGCCCAGCCGGTGAGCTTCTTCATCACCACGTTCAGCCGCGCGTCCTGCAGGGCGATGTTGGTCTCGAACACGGTCGTCACCATGTCGCGCAGCGACTCGGTCCACTCCGAGGCACGCAGGACGTGGTCGTAGAGGTCGGCGTACCACCCGTCCAGCTCGGGGCTGTGGTCTTCGCTGTCCGCGTGATGGCGCATGACGGTGTTGACCACCTCGCGCATGGGCAGCACGACACGGCGAAGCTGCACGAGCTCCTTGCGCAGGCGGTAGGTGATCTGCTGGAGCTCTCGCACGCTGCCGCTCTCGTCGAACAGCCTGTCCTCGAGGTCCTCGATCGCGTCGTCCATCTGCTGGATGGTCTCGAAGTGCCCGTCCACGATGGTGTCGAGCAGGCCGTACAGCAGCGCGCCAGAGCCATGCTGGAGCAGGTCGGCCTGGTCCTCCCACCTCCTGACCACCTCGTCCATGTCGAAGCCGTCGTCGCGGCGGACGGTCACCACCCCGCCCGGAAGCACGAAGGTCGAGACCCTGCTGGTGTCCAGGCGCGACTCGAGGAGGCTGCGGTCAGCAGCGCCGTCCACCTCGAGGCGTGCGGCGTACACCGTCACGAAGGTGTGCGAAGCGTGCCGGGTCGCCTTGGCGCGCTCCGCCAAGGCGACCGAGTCCTCCACCGCGTGCGGGTCGAGGGACAGCTCGTCGGCGAGCTCCCCGAGTCGGTCCCGGTCGGGCGCGCAGAGGTCGACCCAGACGAGCGTCCCTGCCTCCTGGAGGTGGTCGGAGACCTCCTCAAGCGGGAAGTCCTTGAGGACCTCGCCGTCCTTGCGCCACAGCATCGTGCGGACGCCGCGTGCGACCTGACTGCTCACACCGGCAGTCTGCCTGATGGCCGTCAGGCAGGCCGCTCCTTTGGCGCGTTCTCCGCGGTCCTGCCCGGGTCCCGCTCGACGACGTCGCCGAGCGCCGCGTCGATCTTGTCCATGAGCTCGGGCGCGATCCGCACACCGGCAGCCTTCACGTTCTCGGTGACCTGTTCGGGCCGCGAGGCGCCGATGAGGGCGGAGGCGACGTTGTCGTTCTGCAGGACCCACGCGACGGCCAGCTGCGCCATGGAGAGCCCGACCTCGTCGGCGATGGGCTCCAGCTGCTGCACCCGGGTGAGGACGTCGTCGTTCATGAACCGCTTGATCATGTCGGCGCCCCCCTTCTCGTCGGTGGCCCGGGAGCCGGCCGGCGGCTGCTCGCCGGGGCGGTACTTGCCGGTCAGCACGCCTTGGGCGATCGGCGACCACACGATCTGCGAGACCCCGAGCTCGCGGCACGCGGGCACGACCTCCCCCTCGATTACGCGCCAGAGCATCGAGTACTGCGGCTGGCTCGAGACGAGCTGGAACCCCAGCTCGCGGCTGAGCCGCACTCCCTCGCGGACCTGGTCGGCGGTCCACTCGCTGACGCCGATGTAGAGCGCCTTGCCCTGTCGGACGATGTCGGCGAAGGCCTGCATCGTCTCCTCGAGTGGGGTCTCGGTGTCGTACCGGTGGGCTTGGTACAGGTCGACGTAGTCGGTCTGCAGACGCGTCAGCGAGCCGTTGATGGACTCCATGATGTGCTTGCGCGACAGGCCGGTGTCGTTCTTGCCCCTCGGCCCGGTGGGCCAGTACACCTTGGTGAAGATCTCCAGCGACTCGCGCCGCTCACCCTTCAGGGCCTCCCCGAGCACCTTCTCCGCCTCGGTGTTCGCGTAGGCGTCGGCGGTGTCGAAGCTGGAGATGCCGGAGTCGAGGGCGGCCCGCACACACTGCCTCGCGATGTCGTTCTCGACCTGCGACGCATGGGTCAGCCAGTTGCCGTAGGTGATTTCCGAGACCTTCAGACCGCTGTTTCCGAGATACCTGAAGTGCATTCCGTCACCGTATGCCGTGTCGTGGGGGCGCGCGCGAGCAGGCGGTGCCCACGCGGCATACCGGGCAGGCCCGGGGCTCGGTCAGTGGCCATCAGGCGTCCCGACAACCTCGCGGAACCGAACCCTGCGACCCGTGATGAGCAGGGCGCGGCGGTAGATGCTCGAGGCGACGGAGACGAGGGCCGCTGCGGTGCCTGCCGTCAGCGCCATGGCGGCCAGCAGCTGGTAGACCGGAACCTCGCCCGAGGCCCAGCGCAGTGGCATCGCGAGGGGCGCGCTCAACGGGAACAGCGACGCCAGAACGCTCCACACGCTCTGGGGGTCGTCCATCACGACGAAGATCGCGACGAGGTACCCGCTCACCAGCGCCAGGACGATGGGAAGCGTCACGCTGTTCACCTCGGTGACCTTGTTGACGAGGGCGCCGCACGCGGCATACACGAAGGCATAGAGCCCGAACCCGAGCAGGAACCACACGACCGCCAGCGCGATGTCGCCTGCCGCCACTGAGGGCAGTCCCACCGCGTCGGAGACCTGGGCCGCGACGACGACCGGGGCCGCCAGGACGAGGATCTGCAGGAGGGTCGCCGTGCCGACAGCGAGCACGGTGCCCACGAGGATCTGGCTGGGACGCAGAACCGCCAGGAGGACCTCCGAGATGCGGGTCGACTTCTCGAGGGCGACCGTGGTCGCGATCGCGCTGCCGCCCATGAGCAGCGCCATGTAGAGCACGATCCCGACAGCGAAGCCGACTGCCCCGCGGCCCTCGTCCTGGACCCGGCCGACGGTGACCTGCGAGGGGGGACGGACGGACTGGAGCTCCGCCACCTGCTGTGGGGTCAGGCCTGCGTCGGCCAGCCGCTGCGCCGTCTCGAGGCTGACAAGCGTCTGGGCCACCACCACCGGGAAGGTCCCGGCACCCTGCGCCGAGACGTAGAGCGTGTCCCCAGCCAGGCCGACCGTGGCGTCGCCGCTGCGCAGGGTCTGCTGGACCTGCTCAGCGCTGCTGCGGGCCACGAACGTGACGGTGAACTGCCCCGCGTCGGCGGCCGCCCGCAGCGACGTGACCATCTGCTGCGGCGCGCGTCCCACGGTGGCAAGGGTGTAGGTCGGGGTTCCCTGGCCCAGCACCTGGGGCAGGGTGACGAAGGCCGCCGAGATCAGGAGCAGCACCGCGGTGCCCAGTCGGAAGGACCTGGACCTCAGGTTCTCGAGCAGTCCCCTCTGGAACACCAGGCGCGTGCCCCGCCACCAGCCGCTCATGACCGCACCCCCGCCAGGTCTCGTCCGTCCCTCGCGGCCGCGAGGAAGAGCTGGGACAGGGTGGGCAGGTCGAGCCCGAAGTCGGCAACGGGTCCGGCCCGGCGCGCGGCGTCCAGCAGCTCCAGGGGGTCCAGTCCGGCCGGCACCGCCAGCCGCAGCTCGTCGGCCTCATCGCTGACGACCGCCACGCCCGGGAAGGGCAGCAGCCAGTCCCGGTTCGGGGAGCTCACGTGGAGGCGGAGCTGGCGGCGCCCGGACGAGCCTCGCAGGGTTGCCACCTCCCCCTGCAGCACGATGCGCCCCCGGTCGATCATGGTGATGTCCTGGCAGAGGTCCTGGACCAGGTCCAGCTGGTGGCTCGAGAACAGCACCGTTCGACCGTCCCGAGTCCGCTGACGCAGGCTCTCCGACAGGCTGGCCACAGCCACGGGGTCCAGTCCCGCGAAGGGCTCGTCGAGCACGATGACCTCCGGGTCGTGGACGAGAGCGGCGGCCAGCTGCAGGCGCTGCTGCATACCGCCGGACAGCTTGTCCGTCCGCTCGATCCACCGGTCGAGCAGTCCCAGCTCCTCCAGCAGCGCCTTGGCTCGGCGCTCCGCGTCCGGCCGCGAGAGCCCGTGCAGCCGGCCGAAGTAGACGACCTGCTCGCCGGCCCGCATGGCCGGGTAGAGGCCGCGCTCCTGCGGCATGTAGCCCCAGTGCTGTCGGGTGGCCTCCCCCACGGCTCGCCCGTCGAAACGCACCTCCCCGCGCAGGGGATCCAGCACAGCCAGCATCACGCGCATGAGGGTCGTCTTTCCCGCGCCGTTCGGTCCCAGCAGGCCGGTCAGGACACCGGGGACGACCTCGAAGCTCACCCCGTCCAGCGCCGTCCGGTCGCCGAAGGAGTGCGCCACATCGATGACCTCGAGGCCCATGAGGAGCCCTCCCCGGCGACGGTTCGAGAGGGGGTGCGCCCACGGCTGCGTCCCCTCCCCTGTGCACTGAGCATGCTCATGCAGGTGGCTCTGCCGACAGGGACGATGGTCCCGGCAGAGACCGGGCCGCCGCTGACCGAGCCGGCGACCGCCGTGGAGCAGGCGAGGACTACTGGTCCGAGCCCTCGTCGGGCTGCACCTGGCCGTCGCCGAGGCCGAGGGCGTCATCGATCTGCTCCTGGCTCAGGCTCGCGCCGGAACCGCCTGCGACATCGATGACGTCTGCGAGGAGCTCGATCTCCGAGCCCAGCACCTCGTCTGTGAGCTCCGGGTCAATGGGAACTGTCACCACACAGGGCTCAACGCTCGAGGTGCGCGGGGGTCACGGTCGCCCGGCGACGTGACGGCTTCGACGGCGTTGTTTCAGCCGAACGGAGTAGACGGAACTCGTCACTTCGGGTGATGGCCGGCTCGCCCGCCCTGCCATGAGGAAGACTCCGACCCCTCGAGCACCGGTCCCGTGGCCGACCTCGCGCTCGGCGGCGCCGACCTCGTGACGACCTTCCGGCAGCACGCCCTGGTCGACGAGTACCGCCTCCACGTCCACCCCGTCCTCATCGGACGTGGCAAGCCCCTGTTCCAGACCCAGACGGCGCCCCGCCCCGACTTCGGGAGGGGGCGCCGCCGTCCGGTGGGACGTGGCGGGCCTGCCCTCAGCGCCGGGTGTCGCCGGTGACCTCCCACGTGACGTTGTCCCCGTGCTGCTGGGTCCAGAAGACGCGCCACTGGCCGTCGAACGGCTGCGGGAGCGTGGCGCCCAGCAGCCCGCTGACCGAGGCGTCTCCATCCGAGACGTGGATGCCGGTGATCTCGTTGTCCCCGTCGTTGTACCCCGGCGAGGTGGTCGCGTCGTACAGGGCCGAGGCGTCCCGGCCCTCGGCCAGCCAGCGGGTGAGCCTGCGCGCCCTGTGGTCGTCCCCCCGCACGTCCACCACGAAGCCGGAGTCGAGCGCGTTGCGCTGCGTGTGCATACCGTCGCCGGCGTCCTCCACGACGAGCAGCCGATCCCTGGTGGCGAAGGAGATGTTGTCCAGCCCGCTGTGGTCCCTGTCCCCCACCACGACCGGCGACAGCCGACCAGTGCCGGCCGACGGGCCCGCCTGCGCCAGGCGGAAAACCCCGCCGTAGGCCCCAGGCAGCGTGCTGGCCGTGCTGGTGTCGCCGGTCTCGGTGAAGTAGAACTCGCCGAACCCGGAGCCCGGACGGAAGACTCCGTTCTCCGGGCGCTTGAACGGGGTGGCGTCTGCTGCCGCGGCGCTGGCGGTGGCGTTGAACAGGTCGGTGCCCGTGTGGGCTGCCACCCACGTGGTGGCGAAGGACGTCCCGCGCGTGTGCAGGGCAGCAATGTCCGCTGACGCCGGGTCAGCGGAGAGCTGCGCTGCGGTGATCGGCGATCCGTCGCGCCGCAGGACCTGCAGGGCCTCGAGCGTGCCCCCGCGGGTGAGGTCGCTCGCGTCGGATGGGCGGAACCGGTAGACGTAGCTGTTGGGCTTCTTGCCGCCACCGACGCTGGCGCCGCCGATGTCCTCCACGAGCCAGACGTTGCCTGCCGAGTCGCTCTGGACTCCCTCGTAACCGCCAGAGCCCAGCGCCGGCAGGCGCACTGCCTTGCCCGTGCTGGCGTTGCCCTGCCCGTCGAGGTCGAGGGACCAGACGCCGCCCGTCGGGTACTTCGCCTCCGCCGTGAGCAGCAGCTGCTTCGTGAACGGGTTCCAGGTGATGCCGTCGAAGGTGGGCAGCGGTGCGCCCTCGGCGTCGGTGTCGGCCAGCAGCGTGACACGTCTGGAGGGGTCGCTCTCGTCGAGGTCCACCCGGGTCACGTAGCCCCGCGGACCGCCCTCGTGGCCCTGGAACAGGAAGTGGCGCCCGCCGAGGACGAGGTAGACGTTCTTGTCGGGCTCGGTCTTGAACGCCTCCCTGGCATCCTGGGTCAGCGGGCCGCCAGGTGAGGTGATGAAGCCGTAGTGGGTGACGCCCGACGCGGTGTCGGGGTTGGCCAGGGGAAGCGCACCCCAGGCAACAGATGTCTGTGCCAGTCCCGGCGCGAGCACGTTGTCCTGCACGCCGGCACGCGGATTGGCCGAGTCCACGGAGCCGATGTCGAAGGACGACGACGCCACGGCGGAACCGGAGGTCGCAGCCAGCACCGCCCCTGCCAGCGCCGTGCCCGCAACGCCCAGCCGTGTCGTCTTCTGAAGCCTGTTCATCAAGGTCCTCCCATTGCCGGACAGGCCCTCGTGGCCGTCCCCGCCGCGCAGTCAAGGGGCACCAGATGGCTCGCCGGCGCCAGGCACCCGGCCCGCGGGTGAACACCGCGTTGCCGGCGAGCGTCGTGGCTCACCTGATCACGGGCGCTGCGGATGGGCGCGAGGTGTCACACGTCAGGACAGGGCGATCAGGGCACCGATCGCAAACCCAGCAGCGGCCAACCACACCAGAGTTGGCAACACAGACCAGAACCGCACGGTGATCCCCTTAGGTGGTGTAGACCTCGCCGTCGCGGACGACGACGGGGATGGCGGACAGGCCCCGCGGGGCTGGGCCGGCGATGACCGCACCGCTCTGCGCGTCGAACTGGCTGCCGTGGCAGGGGCAGGTGATGACCCCGTTGGCGACCGACGCGACCGTGCATCCCTGGTGGGTGCACACTGCCGAGAACCCCTTGACCGCGTCTGCGCCGTCCCGGGTCAGGACGACCTTCTCCTCCTCCAGGACCAGGCCACCGCCCGGCGAGATGCGGTTGAGCTGGGCCAGCAGACGCCCCGTGGAGACGGCCGGGCCGTAGCCGTTGGCCGCGGTGGCGGGCCCCGGCGCCGATCCCAGACGGGTGCGCGCCATCGCGAAACCCGCGACCGCCCCGCACCCCGCGACGGCCACGCCCCAGAGCGCTGAGCGCCTGGACAGGGGCTCGATCGCCATGGCCAGCTCCCCTCAGGTCAAAGGCAGTCCGGTACGGGTGAAGAACCACAGCGCTGCGGTGGCCCAGAGGAGGACGAGGGCGGCGAACACGCTTCCACCCAGCACGGGAAGTGCCCAGCCGGGAAGCCCTGGCAGCCGCAGACCGAGCATCTTCGCGGCATACGCGCCGTAGAACAGGCAGCCGGCGGCGCTGTGCAGGACCACGCGTGGGGTGCTCGAGCCCAACCCGAGCGCCCACAGGCAGTGGAACGCAGCGGGCAGGGTGAGCACGAAGGCCACGGTCCCCACGGAGCGGTGAACGGGCGCCACCCAGGCCCGCGCCGAACCCGCGCCCGGCAGCCGCCCCCACATCCACAGCGCGGTGGCGAGCTGGACCAGGACCAGCACGACAGCGGCTGTCGCCAGCCAGGTCTTCATCTGCAGCATCCCGGAGAAC
>DASULG010000302.1:0-2662 GCA_036278335.1 Pedococcus sp. | reverse complement strand
GAGCAGCCCCCACCGCACCCGGAGGGCTGCGCGCTCTCGTGGCTCTCGTGGCTTTCGTGGGACCCGTGGGACTCGTGGCTGTCGTGGCCACCGAGCAGCTCGTGCATGCCCGCCAGGGCGTCAGACAGCGACACCTCGGGGCTCTCGGCGAGCAGGGGGAGGATCTGGTCGTTCTCCTTGGCGAGGTGGCTCTCGAAGGTCACGACGAGGGCGCGCGCCTCGGCAGCCGCCCGCACCTGCCCAGTGGCTTCGCGCAGGGTCTTCACGAGACCGAGGATCAGCTCGTGCTCAACGAGCATGGCGTCGACGAGCAGCCGCGCTCGGGCGTCCTGGTGCGCCGCGGGGTACATCGCCACCTCCTCCGCCTTGGCGTGGGGCACCAGGTCGTTCTCCGCCCAACGGACCAGCTCGTCCCTCGCCTCCATGGCGGCCGCCTCCGTGGCCGCCGCGGTCACCCTGCCGGCGAGCGCGGAGAGCGCACCCGCCATCTGGGCGTGATGTTGCTTCACCGCCTCGACGGCGGCGGCGTCCTGCTCGCTGGATGCAATGACAACGGTGTTCACAGCGACCTCCCGGTCTGCGTCGTCCGCCGGCTGGCGGAAGTCCTGACTTATTTAATACACTTAGTTCCGTGAATATTCCAGTCGGCCTCGCCGAGCGCATGCTTGCCGGACTCGGCCCCGCACCAAGCCGGCCCCCGGCGCCGGTCGCCGGCCTGCCGAGCCGCGCTGCGGCCGGCATCCTTGACCTGCTCGCCCAGCAGAGCCGTCCGGTGACTGCGGCAGCGCTGGCCGAGCAGAGCGGCCAGCACTCGAACACCGTGCGCGAGCACCTCGACGTCCTCGTCGAGCACGGTCTCGCCACCCGCGAACGCGCCGAGGCAGCCGGCCGAGGACGACCGGCCTGGCTGTATGCCGTGGCGCGCGAGGAGCATCCCGCGGTACGCGAATACGCCGGTCTGGCAACGGCACTGGCACGCCAGCTCGCTCGAACGAGCGCGAACCCGAGCGAGGACGCGCTCGAGGCGGGACATGCCTGGGGCGAGCACCTCGCAGCCAGCGGGTCCCCCGACGCACTGTCGCCGGCGCAGTCGAGGCACCAGGTCGTGCAGCTGCTGGACAACCTCGGTTTCGACCCCCAGCCAGACGCACGTGCCCAGTCCGTGAGGCTCCGCCGCTGCCCGCTCCTGGAGGCGGCGGTCGAGCAGCCGGAGGTGGTGTGCTCGGTGCACCTCGGCATTGTGCGCGGCGCGCTCGACACGTGGGGAACGAAGAGCGATGAGACCAGCCTGGTGCCGTTCGCCGAACCAGGCGCCTGCCTGCTGCACCTGACCGGCGCCACCACCCGGCGGACGCCGTGAGCCTGCGGCGGCTCACCCTGCTGCTGCCTGCTGGCGTCGCGCTGGTCCTGGGCATCGACGCTGGGCTGGGCCTGATGGGGCTGCCCTCTGCCGCCGTGTCGGAGCGCCTGCCCGCCGTGCACGGCTTCCTGCTCGTGCTGGGCTTCGTCGGGACCCTGATCGCGCTCGAGCGTGCGGTGGCCCTGCGGCGCCCAGTGGGGTTCGTCTCGCCGGCCCTGTTCGGCGCCGGTGGCCTCCTCCTCGTCAGCCCAGTGCCCCTGCGGGTGGGCCAAGCGCTGCTGGTTGCAGGAGCCGCGGCGATGACCGCCGTCTACGTCGCGCTCTGGCGCCGTCAACACGACGACGCCGTGCTCATCCAGGCCCTCGGGGCGGTGCTGGCCGCTGGCGGTGCACTGCTGTGGCTGGGGGGCCTGCCGGTGCCGTCGACCCTGCCCTGGCTGGCCGGGTTCGTCATCCTGACCATCGCCGGCGAGCGGCTGGAGCTCGCGCGCCTGCAGATGACCCGGTCCGGTGGCGCCGGATGGCTGCTGGCGGCGTCCGCTGCGGTGGTGGCCTCCGCGGCGGCCGCGCTGCTGTGGCCGGCGGCCGGCTACCCCCTGCTGGGGCTCGCCGTCCTGGCGCTCGTGGCGTGGCTGGCTGTCCATGACGTGGCCCGCCGCACGGTCCACGCCACGGGCCTCCCGCGGTTCATCGCGCTGTGCCTCCTCGCCGGGTACGCCTGGCTGGCCGCGGCCGCGCTGGTGTGGCTGCTGGGCGGGGCGGTCCTCGACGGCCCGGCCTACGACGCCGCCGTGCACGCCGTCTTCCTCGGCTTCACCCTCTCGATGATCATGGCCCACGCGCCGGTGATCCTGCCGGCCGTGCTGCGGGTGCGCCTGCCCTACCGCCCGGCGATGTACGCCCCAGCCGTCCTCCTGCACGTCTCGCTCCTGCTGCGAACAGCGGTGGGCGACACTCGAGGGGTCGAGGGTGCCCGGCAGATTGGCGGGGCGCTGAGCGCAGTTGCGGTGCTGCTCCTTCTGGGCGTCCTCGTGTGGTCCGCGACGCGCCCGGCTGCCGCGGGAGGGCTCCGAGCGCGGGCCGGCTCCGGCCGCTCGCCGCACGTGCTCGAGGCGGCGCGATGACGCTGGAGCGGCCCCAGCCAGCCTCTCGCCTCCGGTGGCACCTGCTGGCCAACTCCGGGGTCGTCTTCTGGCTGTTCGCCCTCTTCGCGTCGACCCTGGTGCACCGCTTCGTGCCGGAGTCCCGCTGGCTGCTGCTCCACCTCCTGCTCCTGGGTGCCGTCACCAACGCGATCGTGGT
>DASULG010000301.1:0-2850 GCA_036278335.1 Pedococcus sp. | reverse complement strand
CTGCTCCGCCATCGGGTCGGACGAGCGAGGCACGAGCCGTGACGGCTCCCCTCAGCTCCACTCGAGGCAACCCCGTCTGACCAGCGCCAACGCTGAGGGCCACGGCAGCGAGGGTGTACCGGGGACGCGGCTTTGGTGGTTTTGACCGAGCGGGGCTGCGGTGTTCAGACTGCTGAACCGCGGCGAGGTGCGATGCTCTGGTCGTTGGATTACCGGGGTACGACCAGCAAGACGCCGACTCCGAAGCCTCACCGCCGATGAACTGGGCCACAGCAAGGAGCTCCGCCATGGACATGCGTTTGGAACTCGTTCCCCTTCCCACCACCGACGTGGATCGAAGCAAGGACTTCTACCTGGACCAGGTGGGGTTCAACCTCGACCATGACGTCCAGCCCGGAAATGGGCTCCGAGTCGTCCAGCTGACGCCTCCTGGATCCGCTTGCTCGATTGTCATTGGCGTGGGTTTGAGTGACCCTCAAGCTCCACGCGTGCAGGGCCTGCACCTCGTGGTCGACAACATCGAACATGTCCGTGCCCACCTACTGGGCAAGGCCGTCGACGTCTCAGACGTGCACGACATGGGAGGCGTGAAATACGCCTACTTCAGCGATCCCGATGGAAACTCCTGGGCGCTGCAAGAGCTTCAACGCTAGGCGAGTTCTACGGTCCCCATCCCTGTCTGGGCGCCCTTGACCGGAGACTGCCGCTCGAGTCTGGGAAGCCTTCGCGACGAGAAGGTCAGGGATTCGCATCCTCAGTCCACCCGGCGGAAACCCTTCTGACCAGCGGAAACGCTGAGCGTCAGGCGGGGTTCTTTCTTGGTCTGGCAGCATCACGCCCCCGCTGGCTAGCCTTGGGATACAACACGAATGTGGCTGGCGCCCGGTCACGGTGCCGGCCCGGACGCATGAGCTGGCTCCCTGTCTGCCCGGGAAGCCGGACTCTCAACGGCTGGCGCTGTATGCCTGTCCAGGCCACAGACGGCCGTACCCAGACATCCTCACGCACATCTCCGGATGGAACCGAAAGGACGGGGTCCGGATGAGCTCAGACATCGACCAACAGGTGAAGACAGAGACGGTCGGCCTGGGGCGCCGCGAGGTCGGCTTCGCCGGCGGACTCGTGGTCGGGGGCCTGCTCCTCAATGCCGTCTCGACGCTGTTTCACCCTGCGGGAGAGGAAGACAACCACCAGGTCATCTTCACCGCCTACGCGAACAGCGATAGCTGGGTCGCCATTCACCTTGGCCAGTTCGTCGGCGTGCTTCTCGCGTTGGGTGGCCTGCTGGTACTCACGCGTGTCGTGCGTCCCGCCGGTCGGTCCACGCTCCTGCCACACTTCGCGGCCGCGGTCACGGTGGCCACCGCGGCGACGTGGGCCGTGCTGCAGGGCCTCGACGGTGTGGGGCTCAAGCAGGCCGTCGACGCCTGGTACAGCGCCTCAGGGGCAGACAAGGCGATCCGCTTGGCCAATGCCGAGACGGTCCGCTGGCTGGAATGGGGATTCCAGAGCTACTTCCGCGTCCTGCTCGGGCTCGCCTTCGTGCTCGTGGGGGCAGCGATGCTCGCGGGCCGTCGCGTGGGCGCCGGCTGGCTGGGTTGGGCGGCCCTGCTCGGTGGCCTGTTCTCGGCGGCGATCGGGATAGACGTGGGGTACAACGGTCTGGCCAGCGGGCTCCAGGACACACTGGGCATCGCGTTCCTGCTCGTCGTGCTGGTCTTCGCCGTGGGGGTGCTCGTGGCCGGAATGCGCGGGCGCAGCGACCCTCCTCCTCGAACCTAGCCCGACGTCCCCGCCGTCCCGGATCGGCCCGGGCACGGCACCTGTGTCGCTTGGGCCGGCATGTCTAGGCCAGAGGGAGGCGAACGGTGAAGGTCGCCCCCGCGCCCGGTCCTTCGCTGCTGGCGGAGAGTCGGCCGCCATGCGCCTCGACCAGGGCGCGGCTGATCGTCAGTCCGATGCCGCTGCCGCCGCGGCGGGCTCTGGCTGGGTCGGCGCGGTAGAAGCGCTCGAACACATGAGGCATGTGCGCAGGGTCGATGCCCTCGCCGGTGTCGCGCACCCCCAGCTCAACCCACCGCCCGTTCGGTTGGCCCACGATGAGTTGCACGGTGCCACCGGGTGGCGTGTGGCGCAGTGCGTTGTCCAGCAGGTTTCCCAGGACCTGGGCCATGCGCTGCGGGTCGACGAGGACGGGACCCGCGACGGTGTCCGCGTCAACGAGCAGCTCGACCCCCTTGGCGTCGAAGGCGTCCCGTGCCGCAGCGGCTGCCGACTCCAGCAGCGTCCCGGCCATTGTTGGAACGGGGCGAGACTCCAGCCGTCCCTCCTCGGCTTGGGAGACGGCGCTGATGTCCTCGGCCAGGCGCTGCAGCCGCCGGGTGCCGCTGTGCAGCACGGCAAGGGTGGCCTCGTCTAGTTCTCGCACGCCGTCCTCGACGGCCTCCAGGTGCGCCTCGATGCTGGCCAGCGGGGTGCGCATCTCATGGGCCAAGTCGGCCAGGATGCGGCGCCTGGTGGTCTCGACGTCTCCGAGCCGCTCGGCGAGCTCGTTGATGGTGGTGGCCAGCAGGTCGAACTCCGACCCGAGCCCGGGGCTGGGGACCCGCGCGCCGTACTGGCCGGACGCGATGTCGACTGCCGACTCGGCGACGGCAGCCGTGGAGCGCTGGACCCGCCGGGTGAAGTACGCCGTCACGCCAAGCGCCATGAGTACCGACGTCACGAGCGCGACACCGAGGGCGATGAGGAGGGAGTCGTTGAAGGCACGTTCGACGTGGATCGTCTCGGCGGTCGTGTGGCCTACTCCCGCACGCTGCAGGTGGGTGTGAAAGATTCCGGGGGCGACCA
>DASULG010000300.1:0-9266 GCA_036278335.1 Pedococcus sp. | reverse complement strand
CGTGCGCACCGCCGCAGCCGCAGGCTGCGGGACCATCGTGCTCACCAACGGCTGCGGCGGCCTCAACCCGGCGTGGGCGCCGGGCACGCCCGTGCTGATCCGCGACCACATCAACCTGACCGCCCACTCCCCCATCGAGGGTGCGACGTTCATCGACTGCACGAACTTGTACTCGCAGCGCCTGCGCGACCTCGCCCGCTCCATCGACCCGACCCTCGACGAGGGCGTCTACGTGCAGTTCCGCGGCCCCCACTACGAGACGCCGGCCGAGGTGCGGATGGCCAAGATCATCGGCGGCGACCTGGTCGGCATGTCGACGACCCTGGAGGCGATCGCGGCCCGCCAGGCCGGGATGGAGGTGCTCGGCATCTCGCTCGTCACCAACCTGGCCGCCGGGATCAGCGACCAGCCGCTGTCGCACGCCGAGGTCATGGAGGCCGGCCGGGCCGCTGCCGAGCGCTGCGGACGGCTGCTCGCCGCCGTCGTCGCGAAGATCTGAGAGGACACCGCCATGACGTATGCCGGGCGGCACGGTCGTGCCGACGACGCCCCCCACAGCCCCACGGGCGCGAGCACAGAGCTGATCGAGGTGGCCCAGGCCTGGGTCGACGACGACCCCGACCACGACACCAGGGTCGAGCTCGGCGAGGTGATCGCGCGGGCCAAGGCCGGCGAGGCCGAGGCGCTCGCGGACCTCGCCGAGCGGTTCTCCGGGATGCTGGAGTTCGGGACGGCGGGGCTGCGCGGCGCCCTGGGCGCCGGCCCCAACCGGATGAACCGCGCGGTGGTCATCCGGGCTGCGGCCGGCCTCACGGCATACCTCGAGGAGCGCGACGCCGAGCCGTTCGTCGTCATCGGGTACGACGCGCGGCACAAGTCCGACGTCTTCGCCCATGACACCGCCGCAGTGGTGGTCGGCGAGGGCGGCCGGGCGGCGGTGCTGCCGCACACGCTGCCGACCCCTGTGCTGGCCTTCGCGATCCGCTACCTCGGCGCCGACGCCGGCGTGATGGTCACCGCCAGCCACAACCCGCCCCAGGACAACGGCTACAAGGTCTATCTCGGCGACGGCAGCCAGATCGTGCCGCCGGCCGACGCCGACATCGCCGCGCACATCGCCCGGGTGCGGGCCGTCGCCGACGTCCGGCTCGCGGACGACGGCTGGGAGACCCTGGGCGACGACGTCGCCGAGGCCTATGTGGACGCCACCGCCCGGCTCGTCTCCCCCGACAGCCCCCGCGACCTCAACGTCGTGCACACAGCGCTGCACGGCGTGGGCAGCGCCACCCTGCTGGACGTCTTCGCCCGCGCCGGCTTCCCCGCCCCGACGCCGGTGCCGAGCCAGCAGCACCCCGACGCGGACTTCCCCACGGTCTCCTTCCCCAACCCCGAGGAGCCCGGCGCCATCGACGCCGCCCTCGAGGTCGCCCGCGCGGTGCGACCCGACCTCGTGCTCGCCAACGACCCCGACGCGGACCGGTGCGCGGTCGCCGTCGCCGACGGCGGCGAGTGGCGGATGCTGCGCGGCGACGAGGTGGGCGCGCTGCTCGGCGCGCACATCCTGGCCCGCGGGGTCCCACAGGACGCGGTCTTCGCGAACTCCATCGTCTCCTCGCGGCTGCTCGCGGCGATGGCGGCCAAGGCAGGCATCCGCCACGAGGAGACCCTCACGGGCTTCAAGTGGATCGCCCGCGTGGACGGCCTGCGGTACGGCTACGAGGAGGCGCTCGGCTACTGCGTCGACCCGGCCACGGTGCGCGACAAGGACGGCGTCAGCGCCTCGCTGCTCATCGCCGAGATGGCGGCGGGGCTCAAGGCGCAGGGCCGCACCCTCGGCGACGTGCTCGACGACCTGGCCGTCGACCACGGGATCCACGCGACCGACTCCTTCTCCGTGCGCGTGGCTGACCTCGCCCTCATCGGAGCGGTCATGGGGCGCCTGCGCGAGCAGCCGCCCGCCGCCATCGCGGAGATCGCCGTCGAGCGCGCCGACGACCTGGCCGCCGGCAGCGAGGCGCTGCCGCCGACGGAGGGCCTGCGCTACCACCTCGCGGACGGCTCGCGCGTGATCGTGCGGCCGTCGGGCACCGAGCCGAAGCTGAAGGTCTACCTCGAGGTCATCGAACCGGTGCCGGACCGCCCGGCGCTGGCTGCCGCGGGCGAGCGGGCGAGCGCGCGGCTGGCCGCCATCCGCGAGGCCATGCATGGTCTGACCGCACTTTGAGACGCCTTAGACTTCTTCGGTGAGTACCTCCATCGCACCGCCCGAGGCCGTTGACGCGACCGGGCGCGCCCGTGACCTCCTGGGTGTCTCCCGCCTGACCAACGCGGCGCTGACGACCTGGCTGCACGGCCTCCCCGGGGTCGACCAGGTCGGCGCCGAGGGCCGCGCTGCCGGCCTCGGCACGCGCTCGATCAAGACCACGGCCAAGGCCTGGGCCATCGACACGGCGATCTCGATGATCGACCTGACGACCCTCGAGGGCGCCGACACCGAGGGCAAGGTGCGGTCGCTGTGCGCCAAGGCGATGGTCCCGGACCCGACGGACGCCTCCACCCCCCGACCGGCGGCCATCTGCGTCTACAACGACATGGTGCGCGTGGCCCTCGACGCCCTCAAGGGCAGCGACATCCACGTGGCGGCAGTGTCCACGGCCTTCCCGTCCGGGCGCGCGAGCATGCCGGTCAAGCTCATGGACACCCGCGACGCCGTGCGCGCCGGTGCCCACGAGATCGACATGGTGATCGACCGCGGCGCCTTCCTCGAGGGCCGCTACCTCGACGTCTTCAACGAGATCGCCCAGGTCAAGGCCGAGTGCGTCGCTGACGGCCACGACGCCCACCTGAAGGTCATCATGGAGACCGGCGAGCTGGTCACCTACGACAACGTCCGCCGCGCCTCGTGGCTGTCCATGCTCGCGGGCGGCGACTTCATCAAGACCTCCACCGGGAAGGTCCAGCCGGCCGCGACGCTGCCGGTCACCCTGGTCATGCTCGAGGCGGTGCGCGACTGGCGCGACCTCACGGGCGAGATGGTCGGCGTGAAGCCGGCCGGCGGGATCAAGACCACCAAGGACGCGATCAAGTACCTCGTCATGGTCAACGAGATCGCCGGCGAGGACTGGCTGAGCCCGCAGTGGTTCCGCTTCGGCGCCTCCAGCCTGCTCAACGACCTGCTGCTGCAGCGCCAGAAGCTCAAGACCGGCGCCTACTCCGGCCCCGACTACGTGACGATCGACTGAGGATCGAGTACCAGACCATGCCCAAGTTCGAGTACGCACCGGCACCGGAGTCCCGGGCCGTCGTCAACCTCAAGCCGTCGTACGGCCTGTTCATCGGCGGGGAGTTCACCGAGTCCGAGGGCGGGTCGGCGTTCAAGTCGATCAGCCCCTCGAGCGAGGAGGTGCTGGCGGAGGTGACCGAGGCGTCGCCTGCTGACGTCGACCGTGCCGTCGCCGCCGCCCGCCGCGCCTTCACCGGGGCCTGGGGCCGGATGTCCGGCGCCGACCGTGGCAAGTACCTCTTCCGCATCGCGCGGATCCTGCAGGAGCGGGCCCGCGAGTTCGCCGTCCTCGAGAGCCTCGACAACGGCAAGCCCATCAAGGAGAGCCGGGACGTCGACGTCCCGCTCGCCGCGGCGCACTTCTTCTACCACGCGGGCTGGGCCGACAAGCTCGAGTACGCCTCGCTGGGTGCGAACCCGCGCCCGCACGGCGTGGTCGGCCAGGTCATCCCGTGGAACTTCCCGCTGCTCATGCTCGCGTGGAAGATCGCGCCAGCCCTGGCCGCCGGCAACACCGTCGTGCTGAAGCCGGCCGAGACCACCCCGCTGACGGCGCTGCTCTTCGCCGAGGTGTGCCAGCAGGCCGACCTGCCCCCCGGTGTGGTCAACATCGTCACCGGGGCGGGCGTGACCGGCCAGGCGATCGTCGACCACCCGGGCGTGGACAAGCTGGCCTTCACCGGCTCGACCGGCGTCGGCAAGATGATCGCGCGCTCGATCGCGGGGACCCGGAAGAAGGCCACCCTCGAGCTCGGCGGCAAGGCCGCGAACATCATCTTCGACGACGCGGCCATCGACCAGGCGGTCGAGGGCATCGTCAACGGCATCTTCTTCAACCAGGGTCATGTCTGCTGCGCGGGCTCGCGGCTGCTGGTGCAGGAGTCCATCGCCGACGAGGTCGACAGGCGCCTCAAGCGCCGGCTGTCCACCCTGCGCGTCGGCGACCCCCTCGACAAGAACACCGACGTCGGTGCCATCAACTCCCGGGCCCAGCTCGACCGGATCACCGAGCTCACCGCCGCCGGCGAGGCCGAGGGCGCGACCCGCTGGTCCCCCGAGTGCGAGCTGCCCAGCAAGGGCTTCTGGTTCCGGCCGACCGTCTTCACCGGCGTCAGCCAGACCCACCGCATCGCCCAGGAGGAGATCTTCGGCCCGGTGCTCTCGGTGCTGACCTTCCGCACCCCGCAGGAGGCCGTGGCCAAGGCCAACAACACCCCCTATGGCCTCTCGGCGGGTGTCTGGACCGAGAAGGGCTCGCGCATCCTCTGGATGGCCGACCAGCTCCGCGCCGGCGTGGTCTGGGCCAACACCTTCAACAAGTTCGACCCGACCAGCCCGTTCGGCGGCTACAAGGAGTCGGGCTACGGCCGCGAGGGCGGCCGCCACGGCCTCGAGGCCTACGTCACGACGGGAGAGTCCAAGTGAGCCCGACCGCCCCGGCCGAGAGCCGCGTGGATGTGCGCAAGACCTACAAGCTCTACATCGGGGGGAAGTTCCCCCGCTCGGAGTCGGGTCGCTCCTACGAGGTGACCGACTCCCGCGGGCGCTTCCTGGCGAACGCTGCTCAGGGCTCCCGCAAGGACGCACGCGACGCGGTCGTCGCCGCACGCGGCGCCGTCGCCGGGTGGGCCGGTGCCACGGCCTACAACCGCGGCCAGGTCCTCTACCGGGTCGCCGAGGTGATGGAGGGCCGCCGCGGCCAGTTCGTCGCCGAGGTCAGGGCCAGCGAGGGCGTCACCGAGCGCCAGGCCGAGGCGCTGGTGTCCCAGGCCATCGACCGGTGGGTCTGGTATGCCGGGTGGTCCGACAAGTTCGCCCAGGTCCTGGGCGGGCTGAACCCCGTGGCCGGCCCGTACTTCGACATCTCGGCGCCCGAGCCGACCGGGGTGGTGGCCGTCCTGGCCCCGCAGGCCTCCTCGCTGCTCGGCCTGGTGTCGGTGCTCGCGCCGGTCATCGTCTCCGGCAACACCGCCGTGGTCCTGACCAGCGAGCTGCGGCCGCTGCCGGCCATCACGCTATCCGAGGCGCTCGCGACGTCCGACGTGCCGGGCGGCGTGGTCAACCTCATCACCGGCCGCACCGCCGAGGTGGCACCCTGGCTCGCCTCGCACCGCGACGTCAACGCCATCGACCTCGCGGGTGCCGCGGGAGCCGACGGCGTGGTGTGGGGTGACCTGGAGCTGGCCGCCGCCGAGAACCTCAAGCGGGTCCTGCGGCCGGCGGGCTCCGGCGCCGACGCGGTCGAGCCCGACTGGTCGCACACCCCCGACCTGAGCCGCCTCACCGCGTTCCTGGAGACCAAGACGGTCTGGCACCCCAAGGGCAGCTGACCCTTGGAGCACGACCGCGGCCTCGTCGCACAGACCACCGCCCGGGTGGTCGTCCTTGCCGGCCCCAGCGGGGCCGGCAAGTCGCGGCTGGCTGCCCGCCTCAGCGGCGCCCACGGCTGGCCGATCGTGCGCCTCGACGACTTCTACCGCGACGAGGACGACCCGCAGATGCCCCGCAGCGCGGAGCTGGGGATCATCGACTGGGACCACCCTGACTCGTGGAACCGCGCGGCGGCGCTCGAGGCGCTGTCGCTGCTCGTCACCGAGGGCAGGGTCGAGACACCCGTCTACGACATCTCCGCGAGCAGGGCCGTCGACACGGCGGTGCTCAGGGCGCGGCCGCACGACCTGATCCTGGCCGAGGGCATCTTCGCGGCGGAGATCATCCCCGACCTGCGCCAGCTCGGGCTCCTCGCCGGGGCGTTCTGCGTGCACCACCACCGCTGGGTCACCTTCGCTCGGCGCCTGCTGCGCGACCTGTCCGAGCGGCGCAAGCCGCCGCTGACCCTGGTGCGCCGGGGGCTGGCGCTCGTGCGCGACGAGCCGGGGCTGGTCCGCCGCCAGGAGGCGCTGGGCGCCGAGCCGGCCCGGGCGGCGCACCTCGAGGGCCGGCTCAGCGCCCTGGTGGCCACGACCAGCCCCGACCGCGCCCTCTAGGACGCCCGGACCGGGCGCGCACTCGCCCCGATTCGGCGCTGTCGCCGTCCCCGCGCAGTCCGCGCTGATAGGTTTTCCACAGTCCGCGCAGGCGGCTGGCTGAGGGGGTCAGATGAGCGAGGGCACCGTGCCCAGCGGGGTTGCACCAGGAGCAGTCCCGGGCATGCCCGCGCAGTCGGAGGACGCCTGGGCACGGCCCGGTTCCGTGCCCTCCGCCTCGCCCGCCTCGCCCGCCTCGCCCGCGGTCCCACCACCGCCGGGCGCCCCGCTCGGCCCCTCGCCGGACACCACGCCCGGTCCGGTCGGCTACGGCCCGGGCGGCACGGCATACCCGTCCCATTCCTCCCCTGTGGCAGGCAGCGGCCAGCCGCCCTGGCAACCCGCGTGGGGCGCCGCCGCGGCGTCACACAAGCCGGGGATCATCGCCCTGCGGCCGCTCGGCCTCGGCGACATCGTCGAGGGCGGGTTCGCCTCGCTGCGCCGCAACCCGCGCACCTTCCTGGGCCTGGCCCTGCTCACCTCGCTCGCCGTGCTCGTGCTGGCGGGGCTGCTCTTCCTGGTCGGGTACCTCGTTGCGGGGGCCCTGCAGAGCCCCGACGCCCTCGACACGTTCATGGCCTTCGGCCTGACCTCGTACGTGGCGGTGATGGTCTTCCTCAGCTCTGCCACCTCCATCGTCCTGTCCGGGATGCTGGCCTACCCCGTCGGGGAGGCGGTGCTGGGGCGGCGGCCGTCCCTGGGCGAGACGTGGCGCCGGACCCGCCGGATGGTGCCCAGGCTGCTGCGGCTGTGCGTGGTGCTCGTGCTGCCGCCGACCATCGTGTTCGGGGCACTCATCGCGCTGGTCATCTGGGGCTTCGCGGGTGGCCTCCCCGCGCTCGGGCTCGTTGGCGTGCTGGGCGTCGCCGGGCTCACCGTCGCGATGGTGTGGGTGGGCACCAAGGTCGCCCTGGCCACGCCCGCCCTCGTCCTGGAGGACATCGGGGCCATCCCCGCGCTGCGGCGGGCGTGGTGGCTCACGACCGGCCTGTTCTGGCGCACCCTGGGCATCCTGCTGCTCTCCGGCGTCCTCATCGGCATCGTGCAGTACGTGCTGTCCGTCGTGATCCAGCTGGGCGGCATGCTCCTGGGCCTGGCGGCCGCCTCGATGCTGGGCAGCAGCTCCTCCGAGGAGGCGACCGCCATCGTCATGGTGGTGGTCAGCGTGCTCGGCGCCCTGGCGAGCGGCATCCTCACGCAGCCGTTCCTGGCTGCGGTCACGGCGCTGCTCTACACCGACTCCCGGATCCGCAGGGAGGGCTTCGACCTCGCGCTGGCGCGGGCCGCTGCTGCCGACGCCGCCGGTGCTGGCAGGGGCCTGCTGGGCTGATGTCGCTGCCTGCCCCCGTCGCCGTCCACCTGCCCGTGGGGGTGCCGGCGCGCCTCGACCCTGACAACGCCCAGGCCCGGCGCTGGCTCGCGGAGGAGCTCGCGCGTCCTCCCTACGCGGAGCACAACGACCCGATCAGCCGGCTGCTGCACGCCATCAAGAGCGCGATCGACGCCCTGCTCACCGTCGACCCCAGCACGAGCACGGTGCTTCCACCGCTCATCGCGGGCGCCATCACGGCCGTCGTGGTCGCCGGGCTGCTGCTCTCGCTGCGCTACGTGCGCCGCGAGGGACGGGCCCGGACCGCGCCCGCCGCGGTGCTCGGCAGCGAGCGCCTGACGGCGGCGCAGTTCCGGGCCCGCAGCGGGCTGGCGCTGGCGCAGGGACGGTATGCCGCGGCCGTGGTCGACGCGATGCGCGCCATCGCGCAGTCGGCGGCCGAGCGGACGCTGCTCGAGGAGACGCCCTCCCTGACCGCGCACGAGATCGCGCTGCAGCTGCTCGACGCCTTCCCCGCGCACGGGCCCGAGCTCCGCTGGGCGGCGGACGTGTTCGACTCGGTGGCCTACGGGCGGCTCGACGCCGAGCGGCAGGACGCCGAGCGGATCATCGCCCTCGAGGCAGTGCTGGCCCGGACCCGGCCCGCCACCCGGCCGCCTTCGGGGCACCAGACCGAAGGGGCCCTCGCAGGCGCTCCCCCAGCCGGGGCGCCGCTGTGAGCCTCGAGGTGTGGGACCGGCCCGAAGCAGCTGCGCAGCCCAGCGCCACGGCGGGCCCCGTCCAGCGCAGCAGGCGCCGACGCCTCCTCGTCATCGGCGCGGTGGTCCTCGCGCTGCTGCTCCTGGTGCTCGGGGCACTCGCCATGCGCGAGCGCGGCGGCAACAACCAGCCGCTCGACCCCGACAACCCTGGCCCGGACGGCGCGCAGGCCATCGCCCGGGTGCTCGAGAGCCGCGGCGTCACCGTGGACATCGCCCGCAGCGAGTCCGACCTCCTCGGTCTCGAGACGCCTGGCAGCGACACGACGGTCGTCGTCACCAGCACCGACAGGCTCTCCGAGCAGACAGCCGAGACCGCCTGGGAGCGCAGCGGCGGCGCCCACCGCATCGTGCTCGTCGAGCCGGGGGGCTTCCTCCTGCAGTCCCTGGGCCTGGGGGTCGACCCCGCAAACGGCACCGCCCCGACGAGATCGGTGCGCGCCGGGTGCACCATCGACGGAGTCGCCCCCACCGACGCCATCTCCACGCTGGGCGGCACCTACACGAGCGGCAGCGCAGGTGCGACGGCCTGCTTCACCTTCGAGGGCTCCTCGTCCCTGGTGCGGCTCGCGCCGGGCACCAGCGGGCGGGGGTCTGCCGGATCGCCCGAGACCGTCGTCCTCGGCGCCGGCGACATCCTCGCCAACGGCGAGATCACCCGGCACGACAACGCCGGTGTCGCCGTGCGGCTGCTCGGCCAGGGAGAGCGCCTGGTCTGGTACATCCCCTCCTACCTCGACGTCACCACCCAGGACACCACCCCCACGTCGGAGGTCCCCCGGGCCCTCGCACCGCTGCTGTTCCTGGCGCTGTTCGCCCTGCTCGCCACCATGCTCTGGCGTGGGCGCCGGTTCGGGCCGCTGGTCAGC
>DASULG010000299.1:0-12580 GCA_036278335.1 Pedococcus sp. | reverse complement strand
CCTTGATGCGCACGGGCTGCCCGTCGCCGACGGCCGTCTCCACCACGTCATCGCGCGACGGAAGCGCCTCCAGCTCGGGAGCCGAGCCGAACTGGGCGGCCAGCGTCTCCTCGACGATGAGGGCCTGGTGGGCCACGGTGGCCTCCCAGACGAGCTGGCCACCGGTCACGGTCAGGCTGATCCGGTCGCTGACGTCCAGGCCGGCGTCGCGCCGGGCCTGCTGCACGGCGCGGACGATGTCGCGGGCCAGCCCCTCCTGCGCCAGCTCGAGGGTCACCTCGGTGTCGAGCACGACGAAGCCGCCTGACGGCAGCATCGCGGTGGCGCGGGCCCCACCTGCCACCGAGTCGTCCACGACGGTCTCGAGGGTGTACTCGCCCTCCTGGAGGGCAAGCCCGCCGGCCGTGACGGTGCCGTCCTCGGCCACCGACCAGTCACCGGCCTTGCTGCCCTTGATCGCCTGCTGCACGTCCCGGCCCAGCCGGGGGCCGGCGGCCCGGGCGTTGACCGTGAGCCGCTGCGAGACGCCGAAGTCGGCCTCGCTCGCCTCGGACACGTCGCGCAGGGTGACCGTGCGGACGTTGACCTCGTCGGCCACGAGCGCGCCGAACTCGCGCAGCGACGCGGCGTGGTCGGTCACCACCGTGAGGTCGTTGAGCGGCAGGCGCACCCGGAGGCTCTTTGCCTTGCGCAGCGACGAGGCCGTCGAGCAGATGTCCCGTGCCTTGTCCATCGCGGCCACGAGGCGGTGGTCCGCGGGGAGGTCGGTGGCGTCGGGCCAGTCGGTCAGGTGCACCGACCGGCCGCCCGTCAGACCGCGCCAGATCTCCTCGGTGGTGAGCGGCAGCAGGGGCGCGGCCACGCGGCATACGACCTCGAGGGCGGTGTAGAGCGTGTCGAACGCCGCCTGCGACACGGCGGTGTCCGCCCCCGCGGTGTCCCAGAACCGGTCACGGCTGCGCCTGATGTACCAGTTGGTCAGCACGTCCAGGAACGAGCGGGTCGAGTCGCACGCGCCGGCGATGTCGTACACGTCGAGCTGGCTCTGCGCCGTCTCGACGTACTCGCGGAGCTTGGCCAGCAGGTAGCGGTCGAGCACGTCCGTGGAGCCGGTCGACCACTTCGCCTCATAGCCCTTGCCGCCGTTCGCGGCGTTGGCGTAGAGGCTGAAGAAGTACCAGGAGTTCCACAGCGGGATCAGCACCTGGCGCACCCCGTCGCGGATGCCCTGCTCGGTGACGACGAGGTTGCCGCCGCGCAGGATCGGGCTGGACATGAGGAACCAGCGCATGGCGTCGGCGCCGTCGCGGTTGAACACCTCGCGCACGTCGGGGTAGTTGCGCAGCGACTTGGACATCTTCTGCCCGTCGGAGCCGAGGACGATGCCGTGGCTGACGCACGAGGAGAACGCCGGCCGGTCGAACAGCGCGGTCGCCAGGACGTGCAGGGTGTAGAACCAGCCGCGGGTCTGGCCGATGTACTCGACGATGAAGTCGCCCGGGAAGTGGTGCTCGAACCAGTCGGCGTTCTCGAACGGGTAGTGGACCTGCGCGAAGGACATCGAGCCGGAGTCGAACCACACGTCGAGCACGTCCTCGACCCGGCGCATGGTGGAGTTGCCGGTCGGGTCGTCCGGGTTGGGACGGGTGAGCCGGTCGATGAACGGCCGGTGCAGGTCGTTCACCTCGACGCCGAAGTCGCGCTCGAGCTCCTCGAACGAGCCATAGACGTCGATCCGCGGGTGCTCGGGGTTGTCCGACTTCCACACGGGAATCGGGCTGCCCCAGAACCGGTTTCGCGAGATCGACCAGTCTCGGGCGTTCTCGAGCCACTTGCCGAACTGGCCGTGCTTGACGTGCTCGGGGACCCAGGTGATCTGCTCGTTGAGCTCGACCATCCGGTCCTTGAACTTCGTCACCTCGACGAACCAGGACGAGACCGCCATGTAGATCAGGGGCTCGCGGCAGCGCCAGCAGTGCGGGTACGAGTGGTCGTAGGTCTCGCGCCGCAGCAGCACGGTGCCAGGGGTGACGGCGCCGTGGTCGCCCTCCCCGCGGGTGGCCGCCTTGAGGTGCTCGATGATCACGGGGTTGGCATCGAAGACGTGCAGGCCCTCGTAGTCGATGACCGGGTAGGTGAAGCGGCCGTCCGCTCCGACGGGCACCACCGGGGTGATGCCGTACTGGTCGGTGAGCTGCTTGTCCTCCTCACCGAAGGCTGCCGCGATGTGGACGATGCCCGTGCCGTCCTCGACGGTGACGTAGCCGGCCGGCAGGATGACGTGCGACTTGTCGTGGCCCTTGAAGTACGAGAACGGCGGGGTGTAGCGGCGCCCGACGAGGTCGGAGCCCTTGAGCCGCTCGACCACGCGCTCGGCAGCGTCCTCGCCCAGCTCGCGCGTGTGGGCGGCGAGGCGGGCCTCGGCGATGACGTAGCGCTCGGTCCTGCCCGTGAACTCCGACTCGACGACGACGTAGTCGACCTCGGGGTTGACCGCCATCGCGAGGTTGGAGGGCACGGTCCACGGCGTCGTCGTCCAGACCAGGGCCAGCTCGCCGGTCTCGAGGCGGAAGCCCAGCGTCACCGACGGGTCCTGGCGGTTCTTGTAGACGTCGTCGTCCATGCGCAGCTCGTGGTTGCTCAGCGGCGTCTGGTCGTTCCAGCAGTAGGGCAGCACCCGGAAGCCCTCGTAGACCAGGCCCTTGTCGTAGAGCTGCTTGAACGCCCAGATGACGCTCTCCATGTACGGCGGGTTGAGCGTCTTGTAGTCGTTGTCGAAGTCGACCCAGCGCGCCTGGCGGGTCACGTACTCGCGCCACTCCCCGGTGTACTTCAGCACCGAGCTGCGGCACTTGGCGTTGAACTCCTCGATGCCGAGCTCGAGGATCTCCTCCTTGGTCTTGATGCCGAGCTGGCTCATCGCCTCGAGCTCGGCGGGAAGGCCGTGGGTGTCCCACCCGAAGCGGCGCTCCACGCGGCGCCCGCGCATGGTCTCGTAGCGCGGCACGACGTCCTTCACGTAGCCGGTGAGCAGGTGGCCGTAGTGCGGCAGGCCGTTGGCGAAGGGCGGGCCGTCGTAGAAGACGAACTCGTTCTCGCCGTTCTCGCCCGTGTCGCGGTTGGCCACCGACGCCTGGAAGGTGCCGTCCTCGTCCCAGTACCTGAGGATCCGCTCCTCGATCTCGGGGAAGCGGGGGCTGGCGGGCACACCGGTGCGGGTCGGGTCGGTGGAGACCTTCGGGTAGGACATCGTCGGCAGGTCCTTCGTGGCTCGTGTCGCTCGTGTCGGGCGTCGTTGTTCCTCACGAGGACGACGTCGCCGGGTCAGGCCCCGGCGGCACCGCGGTACCACCTCGCTTGCCGCACCCCGGGCACGTTGCGCCCGGGGGTCGACCGCTCTTGGTCCAGGCTGTGACGGGCCCTCCCGTCCGGTTCTAGTGAGCTCCCGTGTGCCGCGCAGTCGAGCGGAGTCGGGGTGCCGTTCTTCCGGAGGCTCGCCGGTGATGGCCGGGTCAGCGCCGTTGCCGCGATTCTACGGGAGCCACGTCCGTGGTCGCGACGGGATACGCCACGCCTGCGTATGGTGCGGGGGTGCCCCTGATGCCGAGCTCCCTCAGCCAGCGGGTCGTGACCGACCCGGACGTGAAGGCGACGTATGCCGTGGACGAGTCCGTCGGTGCCGTCGCGCCGGGCGAGTACGAGGTCGTCCGGGCCCGCGACCTCGCCGACGTCGTGGAGGTCATGCGGTACGCGCACGAGACCGGGACACCGGTGGTCCCCCAGGGTGCCCGGAGCTGCCTGACCGGTGCCTCGGTGGCGATCGAGGGCGGCATCGTGCTCAACGTCGAGGCGCTGGACGCCATCACCGAGATCGACCCGCTCGAGGGACTGGCCGTCGCCGGTCCCGGCGTCATCAACGCCGACCTCAAGGCTGCAGTCGCCGAGCACGGGCTCTTCTACCCGCCCGATCCCGCCTCGTCGACGTTCTGCACGATCGGCGGCAACGTGGCCACCAATGCCGGCGGCCTGTGCTGCGTCAAGTACGGCGTGACCGCTGACTACATCCGGGGCCTGCAGGTGGTGCTGCCCGGGGGCGAGGTCATCCGCACCGGCCACCGCACCGCCAAGGGGGTGGCCGGCCTCAACCTGACGGGCCTGTTCGTCGGCTCCGAGGGCACCCTCGGCGTCGTCACCGAGATCGTCGCCAAGGTCGTGCCCGCGCCAGACCCCGCGCTGACGGTGCTGGCGACCTTCGACTCGCTGGAGCCGGCCAGCCTCGCCATCGCCGCCCTGCGCCGCGAGCGCCACGTGCCGAGCCTGGTCGAGCTGATGGACCGCGCCTCGATTGCCGCCGTGCAGGCCCTCGCCGACTACGGCTTCCCCGGCGACTGCGCTGCAGCCCTGATCGTGCAGTCCGACCGGCCCGGCCACACCGCCGAGGACGTCGCCCTCTACGCCGAGATCCTCGACAAGGCGGGGGCCGTCGAGGTCGCCGTGGCCGACGACGTCCAGGAGGCCGACCTGCTGCTCGCCGGCCGCCGGGCCCTGAGCCCGGCCCTGGAGGCCAAGGGCCCCCGGTTCCTCGAGGACGTCTGCGTCCCGGTGGGGCGGCTGACCGACCTGATCCGGGAGGGGCAGGCCATCGCGGCTCGGCGCGGGCTGGAGATCACCATGTCCGGGCACGCCGGCGACGGCAACCTGCACCCCAGCATCTTTTTCGACGCACAGGACCCAGCCAGCCGGCACAACGCCGAGGAGGCCTTCGACGAGATGGTCACGACGGCGCTGCGGTTCGGCGGCACCATCACCGGCGAACACGGGGTCGGCACGCTCAAGGCGAAGTGGCTTGCCCAGGAGCTCGGCGAACGTGAGCTCGAGCGCCAGCGGGCCATCAAGGCGCTGTTCGACCCGCGGGGGGTCATGAACCCCGGCCGCGTCTACTGGTCCTGACGCCGGCGGGGCCAGAACCCGGCTGTGGGCTCTGCCTCCCCCACGGGGTCGGCAGTCCCCCACGCACCGGGGCGCGGCGTCGGTGGCCGGCCCTTCGCCACTTGTCCAGCGCGTCAACTCCCAGCACGAGCAGGGGCGCCGAGAGCGCCACGGCCCAGCCGGCCGGCGGTGGGCCGGCCTGGCCCAGCACCAGGGCGACGGGGGTCACGTAGAGCACGGCGAACGAGAAGGTCAGCTCCACCGCACCTGCTGGTAGGAGCAGCCGGTTCGTGGTCCAGCCGAGCGCGCCGGGCCAGCGCGTCGAGCTGCGGCACGCGAACACGTTGGCCTTCTGCCCCAGGACCACCGTCAGGAACGCGGCACCGGATGCTGCCAGCAGGTCGTGGCCGGTCGGGAACGGCGCCCCCGGCGACCAGCCCGCGGCGGCCATCGACACCAGAAAGGCCAGCATCGACAGCGCCGCGATGAGCGGTCCGAGGAGGCCGAAGGCCCGCCGCACGACCGTGGCGTTCATCAGCCGCCCGGTGACGGGCGGCCCGTCGAGCAGGTGCCGCGCCGGCGGCTCAGCGCCGAGCGCGACCGCGGAGAGGGTGTCCGTGCAGAGGTCGATGGCGAGGATCTGCAGGACGCCCAGGGCCAGCGGGAACCGCCCGCCGGACAGCGCCCACACGACGAAGGGCGTGAGCTCGGCGACGTTGTCGGTCAGGTGGTAGGTCAGGAACCGCCGCATGTTCACGAACGTCGCCCGCCCCTGCTCCACGCCGGCCACGATGCTGGAGAAGGCGTCGTCCAGCAGGACGAGGTCGGCGGCCTCGCGGGCCACGTCGGTGCCGGAGCGGCCCATGGCCACGCCGATGTCCGCCTCGTGGAGGGCGGGCGCGTCGTTGACGCCGTCGCCGGTCATCGCCACGATGTGTCCGCGCGAGCGCAGGACCTGGGCGATACGCACCTTGTCCTCTGGCGAGACCCGGGCCACCACCACGCCGTCGTGGTCGAGGTGGGCGGCCAGGATGCGGTCGTTGGCGGGCAGCTCGGCCCCGGTCAGCACCGGGTCGCCGGGCCGCCGGAGGCCGACCTGGTCGGCGATGGCCGCGGCCGTGGCGGGGTGGTCGCCGGTCACCATGGCCACGCTGATCCGCGCCCGGCGGCAGGCGGCCAGCGCCTCGCCGACGTCCTCGCGCGGCGGGTCCTCGAGGGCCACCAGCCCGAGCAGGCGCAGTCCCCGCTCGGCCTCCCGAGGGTCGCGCGGGGCCGGCTCGCCGACCACACCGCCGGCCAGGGCCAGCACCCGAAGGCCCCGGGCGGTGAGCGCGTCGACCTGGGCGTGGGCGGCCTCCCCGTCGGGGCACAGCGGCAGCACCGCGTCGGGCGCCCCCTTGACGACGACGGTGCCGTCGACCACGACGGACATGCGCCGCAGCCTCGGGTCGAACGGGAAGCGCAGCGAGGCCGGGTGCTGGCGTCGGTCGGCGTCGGTGTCGATGCCGAGGCGCCGGGCAAAGGCGTCGAGGGCGCCCTCCATGGGGTCTCCGTGGGCACGCCACTCCCCTTCCACCTGCACGGTGTAGCCGGTGGAGCACCGCACCCCCGCGAGCGCGAGGGCGGAGCACGCCGACTGCGACGCCCGCGCCGACTGCGACGCCCGCGACGGCGACTGCTGCGACGCCTGCGACGGCGACGCCGACCACGAGAGGTCGGCAGCCGGCTCGTACCCCGTCCCGGCGACCTGCACGCTCCCGGCGGGCGTCCACGCCTCGACGACCTCCATCCGGTTCTGGGTCAGGGTTCCCGTCTTGTCCGTGCAGATGAACGTGGTCGAGCCGAGGGTCTCGACGGCCTCGAGGTTGCGCACCAGGATCTGCCGCTTGGCCATCTGCTCGGCCCCCCAGGCCAGCGACAGCGTGACGGTGGGCAGCAGCGCCTCCGGCACGAGGGCCACGGTCACCCCGATGGCGAAGACGAAGCCATCCTGCAGCGGGTTGCCCACGAGCATCGAGATGAGGAAGAACAGGCCTCCGACGCCGACCGCGATCACCGCAATGAGGCGCACCACGTCCTCGAGGCCGCGTGCCAGCGGGGTGACCGGCTTCGGCGACGCGGTTGTCAGCCGGGCGATGCCGGCGAGGCGGGTGCGCTCCCCGGTGGCCACCACGACGGCCCGCGCCTCACCCTCGACGACGAACGTCCCGGCATACAGCGTCTCGCCCGTCCCCACCGCGCCCGCGGTGCTCTCCCCCGTCAGCATCGAGGTGTCCACGAGCAGCCGGTTGGCCACGGCCACCGTGGCGTCGGCGGGGACGCGGTCACCACTCTCGAGCAGGAGCAGGTCGCCGACCACGACGTCGTCGGCCTCGATGATCTGCCGCCGGCCGTCGCGCTGCACCGACACCCGGGCCGGGAGCATGGCGCGCAGCCGGTCGGCAGCCCGGTCCGCCTTGGCCTGCTGGGCGAACGCGAACGCGGCGTTGAGCACGATCACCGCGAAGATGGCGACCCCGAGCTCCGGCAGCCCGGCCATCAGCGCGAGGACCCCAGCGGTCCAGAGCATGATCGCGAAGAAATGGGTCAGCTCGCCGAGGAAGCGGCGCACGACAGAAGGCCGGCGCGGCTCGGGAAGCCGGTTCGGCCCGTCGGCATCACGGCGGGCAGCAGCCACCGCCGAGCTGAGGCCGTGCGTGGTGGCGACGGGCATGCGGTCCCCTTCCACTCTCGGGACCAGCATCCGGCGACCAACGGCCGGCGGCGAGGGGCCTAGGTCCCACGGCTCGCAGCGCAGGCTGGTAGAAACACTGCATGAACCCGCTGGATCTGGAGCGCAACGAGTCCTGGCTGAGCCGGGAGGAGCTCGAGTCCGCCAGGGGGCGGCTACCGATCCTGTATGTCGACGCGGTGCCCGTCCGGGTCGACGCCACGGGGGCGGTGACGAGCGTGGGCCTGCTCCTGCGTGCCTCCAGCGGCGGCAGCATCAACCGCGAGCTCGTCTCGGGCCGCGTGCTCTACCACGAGAGGGTCCGCGATGCGCTGATCCGGCACCTCGAGAAGGACCTCGGGCCGATGTGCCTGCCGCGCATCCCCGCCAGCCCCCAGCCGTTCACGGTCGCCGAGTACTTCCCCACCCCGGGCGTGACGCCCTACCACGACCCGCGCCAGCACGCCGTCTCGCTCGCGTTCATCGTGCCGGTGGCCGGAGACTGCGAGCCCCAGCAGGACGCGCTCGACCTCGCCTGGCTGACGCCGGAGGAGGCGTCCGACCCCGGCCTGCTCGCCGACATGGACGGCGGCCACGGCGTGCTGCTGCGCCAGGCCCTGGCCCACCTCGGCCACCCCGTCTGACGGCAGGAAGACCGCCCTGCGCCCTAGGCGGGCGCTGTCCCCCGGCGCGCCGCGACCTCGGCCTCGTCCAGGGCGTTGGCCTCCTCCAGCGTCGGCGCCGTGCCGCCCAGCCTGGCCGGCAGGAAGTGGCGCTCGCCGGGCCCGAGCGGCGGGTAGGCGTCCTGGTCGGCGTGGAGCTGGGCGCTCATCCGCTCGCGCAGCAGCTCGTTGACCTGCTCGGCGGCGGCAGAACCCTTCCCGACCGCGATCGGCTCGCCCACGGTGATGTAGACCGGGATGTTCGTGCGGCCCAGGCGCTTGGGGTAGCCCTTGGTCCACACCCGCTGGGAGCCCCAGATCGTCACCGGGATGATCGGCACCCCGGCGGCCTGCGCCATGCGGACCGTCCCCGACTTGAACTCCTTGAGCTCGAAGGAGCGCGAGATCGTCGCCTCCGGGAAGACACCCACGATCTCGCCCGCCTTGAGCGCGTTGATGGCGGCCCTGAAGGAGGCGCCGCCGGCCTCACGGTCGACCGGGATGTGCTTCATGCCCTTCATCAGCGGGCCGGCCACCGGGTTCCTCCAGATCGACTCCTTGGCCATGAAGCGGACCAGGCGTCTCGCCGGGTGCGCGGCCAGGCCGGCATACGTGAAGTCCATGTAGCCGGTGTGGTTGATCGCGAAGACCGCCCCGCCGGTGCGTGGCACGTTCTCGGCACCCCGGATGCGGAACTTGATGCCCTGGGCGGCGAACAGCGCGCGGGCGACCCCGATGACTGAGGTGTAGACGGGCTCCATGGCCACACCCTAGGTGCGCACCCAACCGATTGGTACGCCGCGCGGGCCATCTGGGAAGATTCGCGGCATGACCGACGCTCCCACCGCACCCCGCGCAGCCACCATCCCGGACCGGCCCTCGCTCGACGGCCTCGAGGACAAGTGGACGCAGGCCTGGCGCGAGCAGGGCACCTACCGCTTCGACCGGGCCGCCGCGCAGGAAAGAGGCCGGCAGTCCGTCTTCAGCATCGACACTCCCCCACCCACGGCCTCCGGGTCGCTGCACATGGGCCACGTGTTCTCCTACACGCACACCGACTGCATGGCGCGCTACAAGCGGATGGCCGGCTTCGAGGTGTTCTACCCGATCGGCTGGGACGACAACGGCCTGCCGACCGAGAAGCGGGTGCAGAACTACTACGGCGTGCGCGGCGACTCCTCGCTGCCCTATGACGAGGGCTTCGAGCCCGCGCACCGCGGTGACGTCAAGAGCCTGAAGGCCGCCGACCAGAAGCCCATCTCCCGGCAGAACTTCATCGAGCTCTGCGACGAGCTGACGGTCAAGGACGAGGAGGCCTTCGAGTCGCTCTTCCGCCGGCTCGGCTTCTCCCTCGACTGGGACATCAGCTACCGCACCATCGACGACAACTCCCGCGCCACCGCGCAGCAGGGCTTCCTGCGCAACCTCGCCCGCGGCGAGGCCTACCAGTCCGAGGCCCCCGGCCTGTGGGACGTGACCTTCCAGACCGCCGTCGCCCAGGCCGAGCTCGAGGCCCGCGACTACCCGGGCCACTTCTACCGCGTCGCCTTCCACCGCGCCGACGGCCAGGGCCCCGTCCACATCGAGACGACCAGGCCCGAGCTCGTCCCCGCCGTGGTGGCCCTGATCGCCCACCCGGACGACGAGCGGTATGCCGCGCTGTTCGGCACCACGGTCACCTCCCCCCTGTTCGGGGTGGAGATCCCGGTGCTCGCGCACCCGGCGGCCGAGCCCGACAAGGGTGCGGGCATTGCCATGTGCTGCACCTTCGGCGACCTCACGGACGTGCTGTGGTGGCGCGAGCTGCAGCTGCCGACCCGCTCGGTCATCACGCGCTCGGGCCGGCTGCAGGCCGAGACGCCGGAGTGGATCGGGTCGCACGAGGGCATGCGGCTCTACGACGCCGAGCTCAGCGGGCGCACCACCTTCGCCGCGCGCGAGGCCGTCGTGGCGGCGCTGCGCGAGTCCGGCGACCTCGACGGAGAGCCGACGGCGACCCAGCGCAAGGCGAACTTCTACGAGCGCGGCGAGAAGCCGCTCGAGATCGTGACCTCGCGCCAGTGGTACATCCGCAACGGCGGCCGTGACGCCGACCTGAACGCCGCGCTCATCGAGCGCGGCCGCGAGGTCGACTTCCACCCCTCGTTCATGCGGGCCCGCTACGAGAACTGGGTCTCCGGCCTCAACGGCGACTGGCTGGTCAGCCGCCAGCGGTTCTTCGGCGTCCCGATCCCGGTCTGGTACCCGCTCGACGAGAACGCCGAGCCGGTCTTCGACAAGCCGCTGGTGCCGTCCGAGGACATCCTGCCGGTCGACCCCGCCTCCCAGGCTCCCGACGGCTACGACGAGTCGCAGCGCGGGCAGGCCGGCGGCTTCGTGGCCGACCCGGATGTCATGGACACCTGGGCCACCTCCTCCCTGACCCCGCAGATCGCCGCAGGGTGGCGCAACGACCCCGAGCTGTTCGCCAGCGTGTTCCCCATGGACCTGCGCCCTCAGGCGCACGACATCATCCGCACCTGGCTGTTCGCCACGATGGTCCGCGCGCACCTCGAGCACGGCAGCGTGCCCTGGGGCAACGCGGCGATCAGCGGCTGGATCCTGGATCCCGAGCGCAAGAAGATGTCCAAGTCCAAGGGCAACGTCGTCACCCCTGAGGACGTCGTCAAGGAGCACAGTGCGGACGCCGTTCGCTACTGGGCGGCCTCGAGCCGTCTGGGCACCGACGCCGCCTACGACACCGGCCAGATGAAGGTCGGCCGCCGCCTGGCCATCAAGGTCCTCAACGCCAGCAGGTTCGCGCTGTCCTTCGGCGGAGCCGACATCCAGGGCAGCGGCGAGGTCGAGGGCGACCTGCGGGCCGCCGTGACCAGTCCGGTGGACCTGGCCATGCTGGCGGCCCTGGGCGAGGTCGTCCAGAAGGCGACGGCCGGCTTCGAGGCGTGGGACTACACCCGCTCCCTGGAGGCGACCGAGACGTTCTTCTGGACGTTCTGCGACGACTACCTCGAGCTCGTCAAGGACCGCGCGTACGGCGGCCAGGGTGAGGAGGCGGCCGGCTCAGCCCGGGCCGCCCTGCGCATCGCGCTCGATGTCCTGCTGCGCCTGCTCGCGCCGTTCCTGCCCTATGTCACCGAGGAGGTCTGGTCCTGGTGGCACGACGGGTCGGTGCACCGGGCGGCCTGGCCCTCGGTGGACGAGACGGCCACCGCCCCTGCCGACGGCGCGGCGCGTGACGCCGGCCTGCTCGGCGCAGTTGGCGAGGCCCTGGCGGGCATCCGCAAGGCCAAGTCCGAGGCCAAGGTCGGCATGCGCGCCGAGGTCTCGTCCATCGTCCTGGCCGGCCCGTCGGAGTGGGTCGGGCGCGTACGGGCCGCCGAGGCCGACCTGCGCGCCGCCGGCAGGGTCACCGGCTCGCTCGACTACGCCGAGACGGAGACCCCCGAGGTGCGCGACGCCGTGCTCATCCCCGTGGAGAAGCCGAAGGCCTGAACCCGCCGCGTGCCGTCGGGCTGCACGGCGATCCACGGGACGTCCCAGCCCGACAGCCGCAGGCGGCGCTCGGCGAAGCTGTCGGCGTCGAGCAGGCTCACCAGCCCGGTGGCCGGGTCGTAGACCTCCAGCACCGAGTCGCCGTCCCCCGGCAGCACGAGCACCACGTGGCGGGGCAGCACCGCGTTGCCGACGTACAGCAGGGCCGGCTCCCCGTCGTCCACGACGTCGATGAGCCGCTGGTGGTCGGCCCGCAGGCCTCCGGAGAGGTCCCCGCGCAGTGCCTTCACCTCATAGACCGTGCCCCGGCGCGCGGCCCCGAACTCGAGCTCCTTCTTCGCCCCCCAGGGCGGCGTGCCCAGCTTCCGCGGCCACGGCAGGTTGAGCCGCCGCCCCCCGGCATACAGGCGGTTGGTCCGGGCCATGACGACGCGCTCGTAGCCCGCGAAGCGCTCGGCCTCGGTGTCCCCCGGCGGCGCGTCGAGGCGGGGCCCCTCCCCCGTCACGATCCACCGCGCGAACTGGGGGTTGACGAGCATCCGGGCCACGGTCAGGCAGGCAGAGCCGCAGGTGCCGGGACTCTGCTGGACCGGTCCCTGGTCCCCGACCCGCAGCCGAAACGCCGTAGCCATGCGCTTATCCTGTCCGGTCGCCGCCCAAAGTGCCACCAGCCGCCGGACGGGCCACCGCCGCTCCGACCCCGTGCACCCCGCGGCGGCCCCCACCACACACCCCGCCACAGACCCCCGCGGGACCCGCACAACGGCGACGCGCAGCCCAAGGTCAT
>DASULG010000298.1:0-3103 GCA_036278335.1 Pedococcus sp. | reverse complement strand
CCATCGATGGGCACCCCGAGCACTATCTCGGCCAGGGTGCCGTCGCGGTAGGTCTCGATCCCCCCGCCGGCCACGCCCCCCGTCGCCAGGACCACGTCGTCGCACGGGATCCGGACCGGGCCCGAGACGCCCTCGCCGAGGACGGCCGTCACCCGGTCGCCGTCGCGCTCGGCCCCGATCGCTGGGAGCCCGACCTGCCAGCCCACACCGAGCTCGCTGAGCCGCTCTCGCCAGGCGTCGAACAGCCGCAGCCCTGGAATCGACGGTGGCGGCAGGGCCGCCTCAACCACCCGGAGCCCGGCCAGCTCTTGGAGGTCGGTCCACGCCTCGGCGGCGTTGGCGAGTCCGATCACGGCCGGGACCACGCACACGTCGGTGCCAGCGGCGGCGCGGCCGAGCGTGCCGGCCACCGCCCCGCGGAACTCCCTCCCGTCAAAGGCGCGGGCCAGCTCGACCGCGTTGACATGGCGTCCGCGGAATCCCTGGGGCAGCGGGATCTCGATCGGCACGGCGTCCAGCCCGATCCGGTGCAGCCGGTCGGCGCACAGGTGGGACGAGAAGTCCTCGAAGCCGGCAAAGCCGATAGCGGCGACCCGCCCGTCGAGGGCGCCGTCGCCCTGGGTCTGGAGCAGCGCGGTGGTGCGCCGGGTCCCGATGCCCGTGATCTGGCTGCGGTTGACGGCCGGGTCGCCGACCAGCTCGATGCCGGCCCGGTCGGTCAGCGCCCGCACGTGCCCGATCCCGGCCAGCAGCGCGCCCTCGCCGACCAGCGAGTACGGGTGCCCGTCGGGTAGCCGGCCGAGTGCTTCCAACGGACGTTCCACGGGTTCCCCGGCCCCCGCCTCGTCCCCGGCCGGCAGGCGCCCCAGCACGTCGATCCCGCCGGCGGCCCAGTGCGTGAAGCCGTGACCGCGCGCGATCACCTGGACCTGCCGGCCTGCCTCGGCCAGCATGGCCGCTGCCGCCAGCCCGGACGGGCCGGCCCCGATGACCACGACGTCGGCGCCCATCACCGGCCCCCTTCGGTCGGCTCCGGGAGCGGCCCGCGGTGGCCGCCGGGCGGCCCGGCGTCGGTGGCCCGGCGCCCCTCGGTGTCGCCGGTCAGGCCCTCCCCGCCGACCCCACGCCCCGGGCCGGCCTGGCGCGGCCCAGACCAGTCGTCGCCCGTGGCGGCCGCCTGGATCTGCTCGTCCTCGCCCGGCCCCCGCTCCACCGTGTCCAGGGCGAGGATGCCGCGGTAGATCGCGTCGTTGCGCAGCGCCTGGACCGCCGCCTGGCCCCAGGCCACCGCTCGCAGCCCGCGCCAGCGCTCCTGCATGAACAAGCGCAGGTTGGCCAGCGGGTCACCGACGTCCGGCCGCCTGGCCGCGACGACGGCGGCGGCACGCCAACCGCACCCGCCGCCCTGGGTAGGACCGAAGCCGAGCCGGTACTGGCGGCGCAGGTCGTCAAGCTGGGTCACGCCGGCCCCGACGGCCTCCTCGATGGTGCGGCGGGTGATCAGCTCGCACTCGCAGGCCAGCGGGCCGTCGGCCTGCCCGGCAGCGGCCGACGGGCGGGCCAGCGGGCGGGTCGGCTGACGGATGCCCTGCTCGGCGCCGGGCAGGGGCGTGATCGCGGTCGTGCAGGGACGCTCCTCGCCACGCTTGGCGACCATGACATCCACGACCTTTTGGGCCATCTGCCTGGAGGTGGTGAGCTTGCCACCCACGATCGACAGCAGGTTGGGCACTCCATCCCCGGGCTCGTGGTCCAGGACGGTGAAGGTGCGGCTGACGCTGCGGCCGTGCCCGCCCGCTTCGCCCTGGACCGGGTCGTACAGGGGCCGGTGGCCGCTGTAGGCGCGCAGGGCGCGGCCGTGGGCGATGGCGGGTACCAGCTTGGCTGTCTGGTCGATGATCAGGTCGATCTCCAGCGGGGCGACGCTGGGGTCGTCGGCGTCGTCGGCCTCGGTCGATGTGGTCCCAAGGATCGCCGCGTCGTAGGCCGGCACGATGATGTCGCCGTCGGTCGGCATGCGGCAGTGGGTGACCAGCGAGCGCACGTAGCGGCCGGCCATCACGACCATGACACCCTTGTCCGGGACCATCCGGAACGGGGCCCCGGCCATGGCACCAATCCGCCCGGCCCAGGCCCCAGCCGCGTTGATCACCCAGCGGCAGCCGATGGTCCGGCCCCTGCCGCCGACCAGGTCATGGACGCGGACCGCGCTGACCCGACCGTCGCCGTCGCGCTCGAAGCCGACGACCGGGTGGTGCACCAGGACCCGGCCGCCTCTGGCCTCGGCGCCGTAGGCCATTGACCACAGCAGCCTCCAGGCGTCCATACTGCCGTCGGTCGGCACCCAAAAGGCCCGCTCGATCCGGTCGGTAAGGGCCGGCTCCTCGCGACGGGCCGCGGCCGGGTCGACCTCCTCGCACGGCACGCCGGTCTCGGCACAGCCGGTGACGAAACGGTCGCCGTAGCCCAGATCGTGCTCGGGCAACAGGATGAAGAAGCCGCCTGTGTCCTCGATGGTATGCGGCGCGATCCGGCGCAGGACGGCGTTCTCCTCGACGCACTCGCGGGCCGACGGCAGGTCGTTGACCGCGTACCGGGCGCCCGAATGCAGCTCGCCGTGCCAGCGCCCCGATGTGCCCGTCCCCAGGTCGGAGCGGTCCACCAGGACCGCCTCGATACCGCGCAGGGCCAGGTCCCACAACACGGCCGTCCCGGTGGCGCCCCCGCCGATCACCACGACGTCGGTCTCGCCCAGCATCGCCTGCTCCCTTCGCGGCCAGCGCCCGTCGTACCAAGCGTACTGCCGCGCTGAGGGTGGTCGGCCACCTCCGGGACCACACCGGCGCCCCCGGCCGGAGCCCATGCCGGCCCGTCCAAGCCGCCGTCGATCGACGCTTCAACCGGTGCCGCTACGACGCCGCCCGCACGATCCAGGCGTTCAGCGTCTGGTTACGCCAGCAGATCGAGCTGGACACCTGACGGCGAGCTGCTCACCGTGCTCGACCAGACGATGCAGCCGATAGCGCCCTCGCCGCCCGTCAGCTGAATTCCAGGGACGCAACACAAGGCTGATGCAGGTGCCGGAGGGATTCGACCGCCGCAA
>DASULG010000297.1:0-5565 GCA_036278335.1 Pedococcus sp. | reverse complement strand
AGCGACGTCAGCGACATCGAGATGGACCACAGCGAGAGAGACGCAGGATGAGGGCATGAGCTCGGAGGACCTCGAGAAGTACGAGAGCGAGATGGAGCTGCAGCTCTACCGCGAGTACCGGGACGTGGTCGGGCTCTTCTCCCACGTGGTCGAGACCGAGCGGCGGTTCTACCTGTGCAACTCGGTCGACGTGAAGGTGCGCTCCGACGGCGGCGAGGTCTACTTCGACGTCACCATGCAGGACGCCTGGGTCTGGGACATCTACCGTCCGGCACGCTTCGCGAAGAACGTCCGCGTCGTGACCTTCAAGGACGTCAACGTCGAGGAGCTGGCAAAGTCCGAGCTCGAGATGCCCAAGGGCGACGGCTTCTAGTCCCCGCGTCGCCGTCCACAGCGCGCGGTCCCGCTGTCCCGCCATCCACAGGGCAGCCCTGAGGTGGTGATCCGCCGGTAGTCCTGCGGGCAGGGTCGGAACATGACGGAGCGGGTGGACGCGGGCGGCACGCGGTCGCTGGGGCAGTACGGCGAGCGCCTGGCGGCGAGGTACCTCGGGGACCGCGGGATGCAGGTGCTCGAGCGCAACTGGCGCTGCGAGCACGGTGAGATCGACCTGATCGCCCTCGACGGCGACTGTCTGGTGGTGTGCGAGGTCAAGACGCGCCGCAGCACGGCCTACGGCGAGCCGGTGGAGGCGGTGACCTGGCGCAAGGCCGCGCGGCTGCGGCGCCTCGCGTCCGCCTGGCTCGACGCGCACGACGTGCGGCCCGATGGCGTGCGGATCGATGTCATCGGCATCCTCCGGCCCGCGAACGGTCCCGCCGCGCTGCGCCACGTCCGTGGAGTGGGCTGATGAGCCTGGGGCGCACCAGGTCCGTGGCGCTGACCGGTCTCGAGGGGGCGCTGGTCGACGTCGAGGCCGACATCGCCCAGGGGCTGCCGCACTTCGCCGTCAGCGGCCTGCCCGACACCGCGTGCCTGCAGTCAACCGACCGCATCAAGGCCGGGACCTCCAACAGCGGTGTGCCGCTGCCGCAGCGGCGCATCACCGTCAACCTCTCGCCCGCGTCGATCCCCAAGTCCGGGACGGCCTTCGACCTGCCGATCGCGGTCGCGGTGCTCGTGGCAGCACGGGTGCTCCCCACTGGCCTGGCCGAGGAGGTCGTGCACCTCGGTGAGCTCGGCCTCGACGGCACCATCAGGCCGGTGCGCGGGGTGCTCCCCAGCGTCCTCGCGGCCGCAACCCAGGGGGCCCGCGACGTGGTGGTGCCGCTCGGCAACGCGGCCGAGGCAGCACTGGTCCCGGGTGTCCGCGTCCACGCGATGCCGGACCTTGCCACCCTGTGCCAGCGCTACGTCACGGCCAAGAATGGCCGCCTGCCCGTCGTCGACGTGCCGGCTGCCCGCCCCACCGACTGTGGCGAGGCTGCTGCCAAGGACCTCGCGGACGTGGTCGGGCAGCCCGAGGCCCGGATGGCTCTGGAGCTGGCCGCAGCGGGGGGACACCACCTGTTCCTCATGGGTCCGCCCGGCGCGGGGAAGACGATGCTTGCCGAGCGCCTTGTCTCGGTGCTGCCCCGACTCGACCGGCAGCAGTCCCTCGAGGCGCTGGCGGTCCGCTCCCTGCTCGGCCCGCTGCCCGACGCCCTGACCGTGGAGACCACACCCCCGTTCGTCGCGCCGCACCACAGCGCCTCCACGGCGGCCATCGTCGGCGGGGGCAGCGGCATGATCCGCCCCGGGGCCATCTCGCAGGCGCATCACGGGGTGCTCTTCCTCGACGAGGCGCCGGAGTTCAGGGTCAACGTGCTGCAGGCACTGCGCCAGCCCCTCGAGTCGGGTGAGGTGGTCGTCGCGCGCGCCCGCTCGTCCATCCGCTTTCCTGCGCGTTTCCAGCTCGTGATGGCCGCCAACCCGTGCCCCTGCGGGCTGGGCTTCGGCAAGGGCGCTGACTGCTCATGTCGGCCGCAGGCCCGCCGAGCGTATGCCGGGAAGCTCAGTGGCCCGCTTCTCGACCGCGTCGACCTGCAGGTGTTGATGCCGGCGATCAACCTTGCCGCCCTGGGGCAGGACCCGGGGGAGGGCAGTGCCGCGGTCGCCGCCCGAGTGGCAGCGGCCCGCGCGCTCCAGGCACAGCGGTGGGCGGGGCTGCCATGGTCGCTCAACGGTCAGGCCGCGGGCAGCGCACTGCGGCGAGGCCGGTGGCGGCTGCCGCGGGCCGTCACTGTTGACCTTGACCGCGCCCTCGACCGCGGGCAGATCACGCTGCGCGGCTACGACCGCGTTCTGCGCCTGGGCTGGACCGTCGCAGACCTGGCCGGGCACCCGACCCCCGACCGCTGCGACCTGGGCCTCGCCCTCACGATGCGCAACCAGGGCCCGGTGGCGGCGTGAGTGGGCGCAGCCAAGACCGGCACCGCGAGGCACTGTTGGCCTGGAGTCGCCTCACCGAGCCCGGCGACCTCGCGGCCTGGCGTCTCGTGCGACAGCACGGCCCTGAGGGTGCGCTCGCCGCCGTGCGTGACGGGTCCACGGAGCTCGCTGAGCGACTGCGTCCGCGGCTGCAGCTGCTTGACGTCGATCGCGACCTGCGGGTCTGTGACGTCGTGGGGGCGCGGGTGGTGGTCGCCGGCGACGAGGAGTGGCCCACCGGGCTCGACGACCTGGAGATCCCGCCCTACTGCCTGTGGGTTCGCGGCCCCGAGCGGCTAGGGGCAGCCTGTGAGCGCAGCGCGGCCGTGGTGGGTGCCCGCAGTGCCACCGCCTACGGCGAGAGCGTCGCCTCGGACCTCGCTGCCGGCCTGTGCGAGCGCGACTTCACCGTCGTGTCCGGAGCGGCCTTCGGGATCGACGCGGCCGCGCACCGGGGAGCCCTGGCCGTCGAGGGCGTCACTGTTGCCGTCCTCGCCGGTGGAGTGGAGCGTCCCTACCCGCAGGCGCACCGCCAGCTGCTGGACCGCATCGCCGGAACCGGCCTGGTCGTCAGCGAGATGCCGCCGGGGAGCGCCCCCACGCGGGTGCGCTTCCTCAAGCGCAACCGCCTCATCGCCGCGATGACCCGCGGCACTGTCGTCGTCGAGGCGGGTCTGCGCTCGGGCTCGCGGAGCACGGCCAGCGAGGCGGCCAAGGTGGGACGCGTGGTCGCGGCGGTGCCCGGGCCGGTCACCTCGATGGTCTCGGCAGGGTGCCACGAGCTGATCCGTGCCGGCGAGGCGGTGCTGGTGACCGACGCGGCAGAGGCTGCCGAGGCGCTCGGCGAGATCGGCCGTGACCTCGCACCTGTCAAGCGCGGTCCTGACCGTCCGGGCGACGACATGAGCGAAGCGGAGTCGGTCGTGTGGTCGGCGCTGCCGGTCCGCTCCGCGGTCTGCGCGGCCGACCTGGCCCTGCGAACCACCCTCGTCGAGCGCGACGTCCTGGCCTGCCTGGGCCGACTGGAGCTGCGGGGACTGGCTCGCCGAGAGGGGGACCGGTGGCGTCGGCCGCCTCGACCGCGTGGTGGCTGAACACCGCGCACCTGCCCGGTGCACCGGACTCGAAGAAACGCGCGACGAGGGCCACACCAGAGCTCAACGGTGGCTGCCCCACTCGGGACACGCCTGGCGCGATGGCGCGGTCCTTGCAGCGGCGCCGCGCGCCTGCGACGGTTCCACGGTGACCGGACTGGCAGTCGACGCTGTGGACGCTTTCGAGCGCCACCTGCGAGCCGAGCGCGGCCGGTCCGAGCACACGACCCGGGCCTACCTCGGCGACGTCCGTAGCCTGCTGACCTTCCTCGCCGAGGACTGTGGCCTGACCGACCTTGCCGACCTGTCCCTGCGCGACCTGCGGACCTGGCTGGCCAGCCTCGCGGACTCGGGTGCGGCCAGATCCACCATCGCCCGCCGCGCGGCCGCAGCGCGGACCTTCCTCAGCTGGGCGGCCCGCACGGGTCGCATCCCCTCCGACCCGTCGCTGCGACTCGTCGCCCCCAAGCGGCTGCAACACCTGCCCGGAGTGCTCAAGCAGTCGGAGGCTGCGGCCCTGCTCGACGTCGCGGCGGTCGCGGCCGATGACCAGGACCCCCTGCACCTGCGGGACCGTGCAGCGCTCGAGCTGCTATACGCCAGCGGGATCCGCGTGGGTGAGCTGACGGCGCTCGACATCGACGACGTCGACCACGACGCCGGGGTCGTCAGGGTCATGGGCAAGGGATCCAAGGAGCGGACGGTGCCGTTCGGGGTACCGGCGCGTGAGGCCATGCGTGCCTGGCTGGCCCTCGGCAGACCTCAGGTCGTGACGGCCGAGAGCGGTCCCGCGCTCTTCCTCGGCAGGCGGGGCCGGCGGGTCGATCCCCGTCAGATCCGATCAGCGGTCCACGGACTCCTGGCTCACGTGGCGGATGCGCCAGACATCTCCCCGCACGGACTGAGGCACAGCGCCGCCACCCACCTCCTGGAGGGTGGAGCTGATCTCCGGCTCGTCCAGGAGATGCTCGGCCACGCCTCGCTGGCCACGACCCAGATCTACACCCACGTCTCGGTTGACAGGCTCAAACAGTCCTACCGGCAAGCCCACCCGCGCGCCTGAGGCATCAGGTGTGCCCCTCCCGCAGCCGACCCGGGCGGGGTGCGGCGGCGGTTGGCGCGAGGGCAGGAAGGTTCCCCGGATGTCGCAGGCCCTCGCAGGTCGTCGCAGGTCGTCGCCGGCCGCGCTTCGGGTGCTGCGCTCTCATCACCCCAGCGGCAGCAGGATGACGGGGCCGCCTCGCAGGAGAACCAGCGGGTCGAGGTAGGAGGAGCCGCGGAGGGCGCCGAGGTGCAGGCAGGCGGCGGCGCCGCAGTGCGACCCGGTGAGCGCCAGCGTCCCGATCCTCTGTCCCGCTGCGACCCTCGAGCCCACCCGCGGGGAGCCGAGCACCGGCTCGTAGGTCGTGCGGATCCCGCCCCGGTGCAGCACGGTCACGGTCGGCCGTCCGGCAATCACGCCGGCGTGGGTGATCACGCCGGCCGAGGCGGCCAGGACAGCTTGGCCCTCGACTGCAGCGAGATCCACGCCCCGGTGTCCACGCCCCCAGGTGCTCGTGGGCCGCTCGAAGGGCCGGAGCACGACCGGCACTGGGTCGAGGGGCCAGCGCCATCCGGCTCGGGGCGCCTGCCGCGCAGTGCCGGACCCGCCGCGCAGGACACGGGACATCCCCGCGCGACCGCTCTCCTGCGTCCCACGGGTGGGAACGGGCGGCAGCACACCCGCCAGGCCGAGGGCGCTCGCAGCACCGGGCTGTGACTGCACCGGCTGTGCCGACCCCCATGACCGAGGCGGCGGCGCTGGCACCGGCACAGGGGTAGAGACGGCTGCGAGGGCGAGCACGACGGGGGCGAGCAGCGGGGCCATGGACACCATGGGCACAGGCTTGTCCTCGCCCGGCGTGGGGGCGAGGGGCGGCAGGGACCCTGTGGACGGTGTGGGCGGGTGGCCCGGGCTGTGCACCACGGCTCCGGCCCGTTGGCCACGAACGGCTCCGGCCCGTTGGTGCCACGAACGGCTCCGACCCGTTGGCCAGCGAGGACTCGCCCGGGCGGACGGCCC
>DASULG010000296.1:0-5031 GCA_036278335.1 Pedococcus sp. | reverse complement strand
TCCGTGCGAGGGCCGTGCATCTTCTTGGAGGCGCTGAGGACCAGGGACAGCAGCTCGAACGCCTCCCACACGGCCAGCCTGCGGTCGGACAGCGGGGCCAGGTCCCGGTAGGCGTCGAGGAACATCGCCCGCATCCCCTCGACGATCAGCTCACCATCTGCCTGGGGGTCGTAGCGGTGGGAGTCGACCTTGTTCACCGCCATGTGCCGCAGCTTCGTGGTGAAGGAGGCCAGGTCCCGGCCGGGCTCTGCCTGACAGCTCTTGTCGAAGTCGATGAACGCCACGTCCGCGCCGGACACGAGGACCTCGGCCGGGTGGAAGCTGCCGTGCGAGGGGCCCAGGGCCGCAGCGGGGGTTGCGACCGCCGCCGCGGTGATCCGCTCGAGGGCTTCGGCGACCGGGCCGCTCAGCTCGGGGACGACCGAGGCGAGCCTCGCGTGCTTTCCTCGCAGCCCGGCGAGGTCGTCCTCCCAGGTCTGGGTGCTGCCGTGCCTGCTGCCGCAGCAGTGCAGGGCGGCCAGGCCCGCACCGGCTGCCCGTATGCCGCCGACCAGCTGCGATCCTGATGCGGGGCTGCCGCCCTCGAAGACGGCGTGGAACAGGTCCTTGAGGGAGTCGTGCCCGATGTACTCCTGAACCGAGAGGTGCAGGGCGGGCAGGTAGCCGAGCGGGCGCGGGATCCGCACCAGCGGGCTCTGCCCGAGCGGGGAGTCGTAGAACGAGAGCAGGGCCTCGTGGCCCCGCTTCCCCTGTTCGTCGCTGTGGACCTTGGCGACGACCGTCGCCGGCCCGGCCGGCCCGCCGTCTGCGTAGCCGAGGTGGCAGATGACGGTCGCCCGCACACCCGGCTTGTGGGTCGCCACGATGGGTGCGCACGCCGTGACCACGGCCTCCTCCCCGGGCGGCCCCACGAGGTGCAGCACCCGGCTGATCAGCTCCGGGCCCTGCTCCGGGTCGAGCAGCACGGCCAGTCCCGGGATGCTCTCGTCGAGAGGGGGGACCGCCAGCGCCAGCCGCAGGTCGGGCAGCACGCAGCGCCAGCCCTCCTCGCCGATCGGCGGGACCTCACCGGCCAGCGGGCTCGGCGGCAGCGGCAGATCCGGCGGCGTCAGCGTTCCGGTCGCCACCACGGTCCGCAGGGGGCTTCCGTCACCGCGGTCGACATGGAACTCGTAGAGGGCCGTCCAGGACCCCTCGGGAAGGACGGAGCGCACGCGGGTGATCCGGCATCCGGTGAGCGAGCTCGTCCCTGCCGTCCCTGCCAGCTCTGCCGTCCCTGCCAGCTCTGTCGCCCCTGCCAGCTCTGGCAGCTCGCGGGTCAGGTGGTCGACCACGACCTCCGGCTGCAGCGCGCCCTCGAACCACGTAGCGGTCTTCTTCACGTCGACCACCCCCTCCCGGGGTACAAGACGACCGGTCGCGCGACCGGTCGGGATCTCAGGTCACCGTGCAAGCCGCTCGCCGTCAATGGCCCACTCGGACCAGTTCGGCTCCGAGCAGGACGAGTGGGCTCAGCCGACGCGGGTGACGACGCCCGTCGCCAGAGCCAGGAGGGCTTCCTTGGCCTCGCTGTCGGGCAGCGGCGCGAGGGCGTCCTGCGCCTGGTGGGCGACGGCGAAGGTGTGCTCGCGCGCCTGCTCCATGGCCGGGTGCGCCCGCAGCAGTCCGAGGGCCTCCGCGAGAAGGTGGTCCTCGCGCAGGTCGGTGGCGAGCAGCTGCCGGAGCCGGGCGTCGGCCGGGTCGGCTGAGGCCCGGGCGTACAGGACCGGCAGCGTCGCCTTTCCCTCTCGCAGGTCGGTTCCGGGCGTCTTGCCCGTGTCGGCACCCTCGGAGCCGATGTCGATGAGGTCGTCAGCGAGCTGGAAGGCCATGCCGAGGCGCTCGCCGTACTCGCGCATGATCTCGACGGTCTCGGGCGGACAGCCGCCGAACATCGCGCCGTAGCGCGCGGCGGTGGCGATGAGCACCCCGGTCTTGTCGGCCAGGATCCCCATGTAGTAGTCGACCGGGTCGGTGCCGGGCGGGCACGGCCGGTCGTCGCGGATCTGGCCCGAGCAGAGCCGCACGAACGTCTGCGCCTGGATCTTGACCGCGTCCGGGCCGAGGTCGGCGATGATCGACGACGCGGTCCCGAAGAGCAGGTCCCCGACCAGGATCGCCGTGGAGTTGTCGTAGCGCGCATTGGCGCTCGGCGCCCCGCGGCGCACGTCAGCCTCGTCCATCACGTCGTCGTGGTACAGCGACGCGAGGTGCGTGAGCTCAACCCCGGTGGCGGCCGCGACGACCTGCTCGTTGATGCCGCTGCCGACCTCGGACGCGAGCAGGGTGAGCAGCGGCCGGAACCGCTTGCCCCCTGCCGCGGCGAGGTGCAGGCTCGCCTCCGCGATGAACGGGTCGTCGTGGTCGACCTCGCGGCGCAGGGTCTCGTCGACCTCGACCAGGCCCTGCTGCAGCCGCGCGCTGAGCCCGTCGGAGACCGAGGGCAGGGCCAGGACCGGAGGCGTCGCAGTCATCGCAGGAACAGCGAGGAGCTCTCGGCGAGGTCGAGGACCTGCGCCGGGAAGACACCCAGCCCGAACGTGACCAGTGTGCCGACGGTGACCGCGATCGTCGTCATCGCCGACGGCATGTGCGCCACGACGCCGACTCCGGCCGGCTCCGTGAAGTACATCAGCACGATCAGCCGGACATAGACGAAGGCGGTGATGACGCTGCACAGCACGCCGATGATGACCAGCGCCACCCCCGAGCGGCCGCCGGTGGCGATCGCGGGGGAGAAGGCCGCGTACTTGGCCGTGAAGCCAGAGGTCAGCGGGATGCCGGCGAAGGCCAGGAGCAGGAAGCCGAACACGCCTGCCACCACGGGGTGGTTGCGGCCCAGCCCCGCCCACTGGGACAGGTGCGAGGCCTCCGAGCCGCCCTGGCGCACCATCGAGACCACCGCGAACGCGGCGATGGTCGCGAAGCCGTAGGCCACGAGGTAGAACATCGTGCCCGAGACGCCGAGCCGGTCGAAGGCGAGGACGGCCACGAGGATGAAGCCGGCGTGCGCGATCGAGGAGTAGGCGAGCAGCCGCTTGACGTCGGTCTGGGTCACCGAGAGCACCGAGCCGACCACCATGGTCAGGGCGGCGACGGCGATGACACCGGCGCGCCAGTCCCAGCGGTTGGCCTCGAGGCCGACGTAGACCAGGCGCAGGATCGCGCCGAAGGCTGCCACCTTGGTGCACGCGGCCATGAAGCCGGTCACCGGGGTGGGGGCACCCTGGTAGACGTCCGGGGTCCACGAGTGGAACGGCACCGCGCCGACCTTGAACAGCAGGCCCACGAGCAGGAAGACCACGCCGGGGATGAGCAGGCCGTCGAGGTCACCCGAGGCAGCCGAGATGGCCTTGGCGATGTCGGCGAGGTAGATCGAGCCGCTGTAGCCGTAGAGCAGGGCCGCGCCGAAGAGGAAGAACGCGGAGCTGAACGCGCCGAGCAGGAAGTACTTCAGCGACGCCTCCTGCGAGAGCAGGCGGCGTCGGCGCGCCAGGCCCGAGAGCAGGTACAGCGGCAGGGAGAGGACCTCGAGCGCGACGAACATCGTCAGCAGGTCGCCGGCTGCGGGGAAGAGCATCATGCCGCCGACCGCGAAGAGCGTCAGCGGGAAGACCTCGCTGCTCATCAGGCCGGCGCGCAGGGCCGCGGCCTCGTGCGGGGAGCCGGGGACTGCGGCCCCCGCCGGGGTGAAGGCGTCCGCGCCCTCGCCGCCGAAGCGCTCGGCCATCGTCAGCACGCCGAGGATGGACATGAGGAGGATCGCGCCCTGGAGGAAGAGGGCAGGGCCGTCGATGACCACCGCGCGCTCGAGCGTGATGCCCTGGGCGTCGACGGACACGGTCACGAGGACGACCAGCGCTGCGACGAGCGAGGCGATCGCGACGGTGACCTGCGCGGCATACCGCATGGTCCGCGGCGCGAAGGCCTCGATCAGGACGCCGATGATGGCGCCGCCGAACACGACGAGCATCGGGGCGATCGCCTTGTAGTCGACCTGCGCGGCCTGGAACTCGGCCGGCAGGTTGGTGATCAGGGCGGTCATTACTTCGCACTCCCGTCAGCGGCTTTGGTGGGCGCCGGGTCCGAGACGCCGACGAAGGCGAGCGTCTTGGAGACGGCGGGGTTGAGCAGGTCCAAGGCGGGCTTGGGGTAGAAGCCGAGGAACAGGAACGCGACGAGGAGCGGCGCCACCACGAACTTCTCGCGCAGGTTCCAGTCAGGTACCGGCTCGAGGATCTCCGGCCTCGGCCCGGTCATCATCCGCTTGTACATCAGCAGGATGTACAGGGCGGCCAGGATGATGCCGGCCGTGGCGATCACGGCCGCGGCCTGGTAGCGCTGGAAGGTGCCGACCAGCACCAGGAACTCGGAGATGAACGAGCTCAGGCCCGGCAGCGCCAGACCCGACAGGCCGGCGACGAGGAACACACCGGCGAGTCCCGGCGTGACCCGCTGCCACCCCCCGAAGTCCGGGATCCGCTTGCTGCCGCGGCGGGCGACGAGCATCGCCCCGATCAGGAACAGCGCCGCGGTGGAGAACCCGTGGTTGAGCATGTACAGCGTGGCGCCGGCGCCGCCGACGGACGTCATCGCGAAGATGCCCAGCACGATGAAGCCGAAGTGGCTCACCGAGGTGTAGGCGATCAGGCGCATGATGTCGGTCTGGCCGATGGCGAGCAGCGCGCCGTAGAGCACGGAGATGACCGCCAGCACGATGACCACCGGGGTGGCCCACTTGCTCGCCTCCGGGAAGAGCTGGAGGCAGAAGCGGATCATCCCGAAGGTGCCGACCTTGTCCAGGACACCGACGAGCAGCACCGCGGTGGCGGGGCGGGCCTCGGTGGCGGCGTCGGGCAGCCAGGTGTGCACCGGCCACATCGGGGCCTTGACCGCGAAGGCGAAGAAGAAGCCGACGAACATCAGCCGCTCGGGTGTCGTCCCGAGCTGCAGGCCGGTCAGCTTCGAGACGAGGAAGCCGTCCGTGCCGCC
>DASULG010000295.1:0-21343 GCA_036278335.1 Pedococcus sp. | reverse complement strand
GCCGCTTCGACATGCTCGCCCCCATCCGCAGCCACGGCCGCAGTCTCGCCGCAGAGACCGACGACCGGGCGCAGGTCATGTCCGGGATCCTGAGGTGGGCCGAGCGGGTCACCCCGTCGGACAACATGAGCGGGGCGGCAGACGAGAGCTGGCTGCGGGAGATGGGGGTGATGCGCCAGGCCATCGCGGCCGCCTGCGCCGACGAGCAGACCCGGCCCCTGGGCTACCGGCTGGCCAACAACCTCTTCTCATCCCTGTACACCGCGATGCGGGCCCGCGAGGCCGTGGAGATCCTCGAGTACGTGCTGGCCAGCGGTGACGGGCCCTCCGACATCGGTGCCCAGGTGGCCCGCCGTGCCGGCATCTGCGCGTCGGAGGTCCGGGGCACCTACGAGGGCATGGCGCTGCTCGAGCGGGCGGAGGAGCACGCGCTCACCAGCCCGGAGCCGACCAGCCAGCGGGCGCGCAACGCCTCGATCCGCGCCGAGATGCACCTGGACGCCGGCGCCCTCGAGCGGGCCCGCGCGGAGGTCGAGCGGGCGTTGCCCCTGGCGGTGGACGACCCCTACGTCACCCGTCAGCTGCGCCGGACCCTGGTCGACATCCGGGTGTGCCGAGGAGAGTTCGAGGCCGCCGAGGCGCTCGCGGAGCAGGTGATGAAGGACGCGCCCCGCGACGAGCAGTGGATGGCGTTGTCCGCCCGCCTGCTGATGGGCGCCGTAGCCGTCGAGCAGGGTCGCTACATCGAGGCCGGCGCCATCGCCAAGGCAGCACGGGAGCACGCCATCGAGCTGGCGGAGGACCGCCTCGCGCTGCTCGCCGACACCCTCCTGCGCTCGGTCGCCGCGACGCCGCGCTCGCAGGGCGTCCATGAGGAGTGGCTCCCCTGGGGGGTGCGCCTGGGCGTCCAGCTGCAGGATGCGCGGGACCTCGTGGCGGCCGACGAGTGCCGCCGGGCCGCCGGTCTGGCCGCGGACATCATCGTGCTCGCCGACAGCATCAAGCTCGGCAGGGACGGCATCGAGGCTCGGCTGCTCCTCGGGGACGCGCTGACCGCGTGCGGCGAGGGGTCGCAGGCCAGTGCTGCCTACCTTGCAGCCCTGCGCCGGGCGACCGAGTGCGGCTTCCCCCTGCGTGCCGCAGATGCGCTCGACGGCCTCGACCGCGCGCTGGTCGCCCAGGGCAGCTCGGCTGCCGGCAGGTGCAGCGCGGCTGCGCGGAGCCTGCGGGCCAGTCGGAGGGCAGTCGCCCGCCAGCGGCCGGGCCAGGCGATGCCCCTGGCCGGGTCGCACCGCACGTGCCCGTCCGACTGGGTGGTCGACGACCAGTTCACCCCCGCCGGGGTCGACGCGGTCGCGGCCCTGCTCGGCTCGCAGAGCGCTGGAGCAGACGACGGGTCGCCGGTGTCGCTGCTGACCCGCACCGAGCGAACGGTGGCCACCCTCGTCGCCCAGGGGCTGACCAACCGGCAGATCGCGGAGCAGCTGTTCGTCTCCCCCCGCACGGTCGACGCCCACCTCGCCCACATCTTCCGCAAGCTCGACATCAGCTCGCGCGCCCGCCTGGCCGCATTGATGGTCGACTACGCCTGAGCGGCTCAGGGCAGGCCGCCGACCGGCGGGCTCCGAATGATCAGCGTGAGCGAGCGCCCCTACCGAGCCGTGGTCGTGGCGTGCCGGCTCCTCTTCCGCCTGCTGGGGCTGCGGGTGCGGGTGACCGGCACCGAGTGGATCCCCGCGATCGGCCCGGCCGTGATCGCAGCGAACCACAACGGCTTGGCCGACTTCACCTTCGTCGGCCTCGCCGGAACCGAGCGAGGCCGGCTGATCCGCTTCATGGCCAAGGAGTCGGTCTTCCACGCCCCGCTTGCCGGGCCACTCATGCGGGCAATGGGGCACATCGCCGTCAACCGCGCGGCCGGGGCCTCGGCCGCCGTGACCGCTGCGCACGCGCTGCAGCGCGGAGAGCTGGTGGGCGTCTACCCCGAGGCCACGATCAGCCGGTCCTTCCTCCTCAAGGATCTTCGTGAGTTCCGCCCGGGAGCGGCCGCGCTCGCGGCCCAGCTCGGAGTGCCACTCGTGCCTGTCGCGCACTGGGGTGGCCACCGGGTGCTCACCGTCGGCGGCCGACGCACCCTGCGCCGGGGCACAGCGGTGCACATCGCCGTCGGCGAGCCTCTGCTCTCCGGGCCGGGCGAGAGTCCCGAGGACCTGACCGCCCGCCTGCACGAACGGCTAGAGGCACTCCTCAGCGCGCTGGTGGAGGCCTACCCCCAACGCCCGGCCGACCCGGCCCGGGCCTGGTGGTGGCCCGGGCCGCTGGGCGGCGCGGCACCCTTCCCGGAGCTGGCGGCCCGACTCGACGCCGAGGGAGTGGCCAGGGCTGACGCCCGCCCAGCCCGACAGTCGCGCCGCCGCACCCTGACGTGAGCAGGGCCGGTATGCCGTCCACGCGGCATACCGGCCCTGGCACCTCCCAGCGCGCTCAGGCGGTGGGTGCCGGCTCCGGCTCGGGGACGGTCTCGGCGGCCCGGCTCCCGGGCTCGTCACGGCGGACGGCGGCGAGGAGCATCTGTGCGACGTCGACGACCTCGACGCTCTCGGCCTGTCCCTCGGACTGCTTGGCCGTCAGGCCGTCGGAGATCATCACGCGGCAGAACGGGCAGCCGATGGCGATGCGCTCCGCGCCGGTGGCGATGGCCTCCTCGGTGCGGTTCATGTTGATGCGGGTGCCGAGCTTCTCCTCCATCCACATGCGCGCGCCGCCGGCGCCGCAGCAGAAGGACTTCTCCTTCGAGCGCTCCATCTCCTTGAGCTCGACCCCGGGCAGGGCGCCGATGAGCTCCCGCGGCGGGGCGTAGACGCCGTTGTGGCGGCCGAGGTAGCAGGGGTCGTGGTAGGTGACCGTCTCGGCGGTGGAGGCGACGTCCTTGTTGCTGGACTTGCCGGGGCGCTCGTCCGGCCGGGCGACCGGGACGAGCTTCTTCTCGCGCACCAGCCGGTTGAGCAGCTGGGTGTGGTGGACGACCTCATACTTGCCGCCGAGCTGCGGGTACTCGTTCTTGATCGTGTTGAAGCAGTGCGCGCAGGTCACCACGATCTTCGTGGCGCCGGCCTCGTTGAGGACCTCGACGTTCTGCTGGGCGAGCATCTGGAAGAGGAACTCGTTGCCCGCCCGGCGGGCCGAGTCGCCGGTGCATGTCTCGCCGTCGCCGAGGATCGCGAACGTGACGCCGGCCTGGTCGAGCAGCTCGGCCACGGCTCGGGTCGTCTTCTTGGCCCGGTCCTCGTACGCCCCGGCGCAGCCGACCCAGAACAGGTAGTCGACGTCGTCGGCCGACTCGACGTCCTGGCCCAGGATCTTCACCGGGAACGGCAGGTCCTTGGCCCAGTCGAGGCGTGCGCGGGCGGCCATGCCCCACGGGTTGCCCTTGTTCTCGAGGTTCTTGAACAGGCCGCCGAGCTCATTGGGGAACGCCGACTCGATGAGGTTCTGGTAGCGGCGCATGTCGACGATGGCGTCGACGTGCTCGATGTCGACCGGGCACTGCTCCACGCAGGCGCCGCAGGTGGTGCACGACCACAGGACGTCCTGGTCGATGACGGCGTCCGGACCGTGCGGGTTGTAGGCGGTCAGCGGGTGGTCGATGTCGTAGCCGGTGTCCCCGATCAGCGGCACCTGGCCTAGCTTGGCGGCATCCTCGCCGAGCCCGTCGCGCTCGCCCTCGGCGGCCAGCAGCCACGGGGCCTTGGCGTGCGCGTGGTCCCGCAGCGTCATCACGAGCATCTTGGGTGAGAGCGGCTTGTCGGTGTTCCAGGCCGGGCACTGGGACTGGCAGCGACCGCACTCGGTGCAGGTGGTGAAGTCGAGCAGGCCCTTCCAGGTGAAGTCCTCGACCTTGCCGACGCCGAGGGCGGCGTCCTCGTCGAGCTCCTCGATGTTCTCAAAGTCGATGGGCTCACCGCCGACCATCAGCGGCTGCAGCTCACCGAGGGAGGTGCGGCCGTCGGGGTGGCGCTTGAACCAGATGTTGAAGAAGGCGAGGAACCGGTGCCAGGCCACGCCCATGGTCGGCTGCAGCGCGATCGTGATCATCCACGCGAACGAGATGAGGATCTTCACCGCAGCCACGATGACGATGAGGTTCTCGATGGTCCCGGTGCTCAGGCCGGTGAAGAAGTTGCCGATCCAGCCCGTCAGCGGGAAGTGCAGCGCCGTGTCCTGGCCGGTGCCGAGCTGGCGGGCGAGGGTCCACTCGAAGGCGCGGAGCAGCCCGATGCAGATCGTGACGCCGAGGATGGTCAGCTCGACGTAGTAGGCCTGCCAGAAGGTCGAACCGAAGAACCGCGAGCGGCGCCCGCCGATGCCGGCTGCGCTGCGCGGGTGGTTCTTCTGGCGGATGGCCATCAGCGCCAGGATGCTGAAGAAGCCCGCGAAGGCGAAGAAGTCGGTGATCCACTCGTAGGGGAAGAAGTGGCCGATCAGCGGCAGCGCGAACTCGGGGTCGACGAGCTGGCCGAAGGCGTTGACCAGGGTGAAGAACAGGACCCCGAAGCTGATCATCGTGAACCAGTGGGCGACTGCCACGACCGGCAGGCGCGACATCCGGGTGTGGCCGAGGAACTCCCGCAGCAGGGTCGTCGTGCGCTGGCCCGGGTTGTCCGTGCGGGTGGCGTCGCTCTGCCCGAGGCGGAACAGGCTCAGGAAGTGGCGCACCGTCTTCACGAGCAGGGCGATGGCCACGGCGGTGACCACGAGACAGACGACGAGCGCGACGATCTGCAGGGGGGACATGGCAGAGCAGTCTACTGACAGGTAAGCGCCCGCATACCTCAGCTGTGAGCAGCGTCAAAGTCCAGCGCCGCACCCTGCCTCGCACCCTGCCTCGAGGCCCGCATCGACGCCTCCGGTGACCCCCGTCCACACGGCTCCGAGGCGCCGACATGTGGGCGACCCGATAACTTCCCCTTGGAACATTCATAAGATGTTGTTTGTTCAAGCGTGTGGTGGGCCATGCCCGCCCCCAGACCCATGGAGAGCGAAGGCGGTTTCCCAGTGCCCATCTATGACGACGTGACAGCCCTGGTCGGCAACACCCCGCTAGTGCGGATCAACCGTCTCATCGACAGCACGGCGACGGTCGCGGCGAAGCTGGAGTTCTACAACCCGGCCTCCTCCGTCAAGGACCGCATCGGCGTCTCCATCGTCGACGCCGCCGAGAGGGCTGGCGAGCTCAAGCCGGGCGGCACGATCGTCGAGGCCACCTCCGGCAACACCGGTATCGCGCTGGCCATGGTCGGCGCCGCCCGGGGCTACCACGTGGTGCTCACCATGCCCGAGACCATGTCCAAGGAGCGCCGGGCGCTGCTGCGCGCCTACGGGGCCGAGCTGGTCCTCACCGAGGGTGCCCTGGGCATGAAGGGCGCCGTCCAGAAGGCCGAGGAGATCGCGGCCGAGCGCGGTGGGGTGCTCGCGCGCCAGTTCGCCAACGAGGCCAACCCGGCGATCCACCGGGCCACGACCGCCGAGGAGGTCTGGAAGGACACCGACGGCAAGGTCGACATCTTCATTGCGGGCATCGGCACCGGCGGCACCATCACCGGCGTCGGGCAGGTGCTCAAGGAGCGCAACCCCAACATCCAGGTGATCGCGGTCGAGCCCGAGGAGTCGGCGATCCTCACCGGCGGCCAGCCGGGCCCGCACAAGATCCAGGGGCTGGGCGCCAACTTCATCCCCGAGATCCTCGACCAGAGCATCTACGACGAGGTCATCGACATCAACGCCGAGACCGCCGTCGACTGGGCCCGCCGAGCCGCCAAGGAGGAGGGGCTGCTCGTCGGCATCTCCTCGGGAGCAGCCCTGGCCGCGGCCAACCAGGTGGCCACCCGCCCGGAGAACGCCGGCAAGACCATCGTGGTGGTCATCCCCTCGTTCGGCGAGCGCTACCTGTCGACCATCCTCTTCTCCGACCTGCTCGACTGACCCTGTGACCCTTCGAGCCGCTCTGGCCACCGTGCGCGAGGACCTCGACGCGGCGATCGCGCGCGACCCCGCGACGACGTCCCGGCTGGAGATGGCCCTCGCCTCACCGGGCCTGCACGCCGTCTGGTTCTACCGCCTGGCCCGCCGGCTGTGGACGAGGCCGGGGACGCGGCTCGTGGGGCGGCTGGTCTCCCAGGCGGCCAGGGCGCTGACCGGTGTGGAGATCCACCCGGGCGCGCGGATCGGCCGCAGGCTGTTCATCGACCACGGGATGGGCGTCGTCATCGGCGAGACGGCGGAGATCGGCGACGACGTCATGCTCTACCACGGGGTCACCCTCGGCGGGCGCTCCCTCAAGCGGGAGAAGCGCCACCCGACGGTCGGCAGTCGCGTCACCATCGGTGCGGGGGCACGCATCCTGGGGCCCGTCTACATCGGGGACGACGTTCAGATCGGCGCGAACTCGGTCGTGGTCAAGGACATCCCAGCGGGCGCGATAGCCACCGGCATCCCCGCCACCATCCGCTTCCCTCAGGGCCGGGAGGACCCCTACGAGGCGATGTTCAAGGACCCGGCGCTCTGGATCTGAGCGCGCACGGCGAAACAAGAGGCACGGCATACGCGGAGTATGCCGTGCCTCTTGCGTGGGGGCGTTGGTCAGGGCAGCTTGCCCGGGCCGGGCCCGAATCCCGTGGTGTCGGCGTGCAGGCGGCCGTCGGTGCCGCGGTGGATGGTGGGGGGCAGGTGCTCGCCGCTCACCTTGTCCTTGACAGCCGATCCGGCGCTCTTCGCCGCGACGCCGAGCTTCTCGGCGACGACCGGTGCCTGTTCCATGACGGTGGTCTTGGCCGACTCGACTCTCGTCTGGACCTGCTCGCTGGACCACAGCTGCGTGGCGCGGTCCTTGATCTGCGCGTAGCGCTTCTGGCCGGCCTTGGCGCCCAGGACGTACCCAGCGGCCACTCCGGCGATAAAGGTCATTTTCCCCATGATGTCTCGCTCTCCTTGTGCTCGGGGTCTGCCCCCATCACATCAGAGACTGCGGCAGGCCGCGCGGTCAGGGGCCACCGGTGGAGCGGCCGGACCGCCTCATGGCCAGCGGGAGGCCGAGCCAGGCGACGGCGAAGACCAGCAGGGTGACCGCCCCCGTGAGAAGCCCCGTCCGCTCGCCGAAGATGATGCCGAAGATCAGGGTGGCGACCGCTGCGGTGCCCATGGCGAGGATGGCCAGGCCGGCCTGCGCCACGAAGCCGCCGACCCGAACCAGTGACGCCCTGCGGCGCCGTCGGAACAGGAGGCGGTGCATGCTCACGGGCGTGATCAGCAAGCAGGTCGCCAGGATGCTGAGGCTGATGGCGACCACGTAGGAGCCGCGCTGGAACGCGGTCAGCTCGGCGAACTTCGGCTGCAGCGGCAGGGTCAGCAGGAAGCCCGTGAGGATCTGGACCCCGGTCTGGGAGACGCGCAGCTCCTGGAGGAGCTCGTCCCAGTTGCGGTCCAGCTTCTCTGCCTCGGTCTCGCCGGTGCGCTCGTAGTCGTCCACCACTGCCCTCTCGGTTGGTGTCGCATTCAACAATGCCCGGCCGTCAGTGTCGAGCCGGCTGCCCCTGCCCGTGGACGGCGCTCACGATGAGGTGGTTCCGGGCGGCGCGGCCTGCCGGCAGGGTATGGACGCCGTCACGCAGGTACCGGTGTGGGTCGCTCTCCACCGTCGCCCACCAGTCAACGGTCTGCAGGTTGGGGTGTCCACGGTCTGCACGCCCGATCGCAGCGTTGATTGCCGCAGTCGCCGCCCGGTCACCCTCGGTGCCGCGGTTGAGCCAGCGGTACTTCCAGATGTTGACCCAGTAGACCGTGGTCGTGGCCGGCACCGCGCTCATGACGCGGGCGATCTGGCGGGAGACGACCCGCGCGTCGCTGTCGTTGGTGCCGAGCGCCATCACCAGTCGCCGCGGCGGGCCCGAGCGCAGACGCTCGAGGAGCTGGTCCACCGCTGGCTCGGTGGGGATCCCGGGAGTGGCATCCACGGCGAGGACTCGGCCGGTGGGCCGCAGGAGTCCGGCAAGGTCGGGTGAGTCTGCTGCGGTGATGGAGTCGCCGAACATCCAGATGCCGTGGGTGCGGGCGATCTGCCACGTGCGCTCAGCCGACAGGGTGCGCGTGTTGTCCCGCCAGGCGGCGTGGGTGGGAAGCGCCGCGGACAGGCTCGTTGTGGCCGCGAGCACGGCTGCGGCAGCGGTGGTCACCACCCGCCTCATCGTCAAGCCAGCCAGATTGGTCCTGGTCTTGGTCCTGGTCCTGGCGCCCGGCAGCACGGCAGCAGTCGACGGGTGTGACACGTGTGGAGATCCCCCTGGCTGACGCCGCCCACGTCCTGGCGGCGGAGCCAGAGTAGGGACCAGGGCCGTTCTGCCGCTGAGCTTTCAGGCGAATGCAGCTGAACGGGCCACGTTCGGCCACAGCGAGAAGCCCGAACCCTCAGGGTTCGGGCTTCTCGCTGACGTCCTGAGACATCACATCGGCGGAGGGTGTGGGATTCGAACCCACGGAGGTTTCCCTCGTGCGCTTTCAAGGCGCATGCACTCGGCCACTATGCGAACCCTCCACGGCGTCAGCCCCCGGCAGGGACAGCAACCAGTGCGCATCATCCAACACCGATGCATCCGCGTCCAAGCCGGCACCAGACCCTCCCACCGCCCTCCCACCGCCCTCCCACCGGTCGCATCCGGGAATCACGGGGCGGCGGGGTCGCGACCATCGCCTCAAACGGCCGGTGCCCCGCCCGTCAGACAGCCAGGGTTCGACAACCCGGCGGGCAGGCAGCGTTCGACACCCCCGTGGGCAGGCAGCGACGTGACCGGCGTGCCCGGGGGCGCCGGTCAGGTCTCGACACGTGGTGCGGGCGCTCAGGCCCCGACGGCTCGGTTCCTAGCGCGGCCGGACGAAGACGTCGACCTCGCCCGTCGTCGACTCGATGTCGTCGGTCGCGGTGTCGAGGAGCTCGTCGGCCAGGTGCCGGAGGGCTCGAGCCACCGCCACCTCGTCGCCGATGCGTGGAACCACCGGGTCCACGTCGCTGCGGTGGCTCTCGCCACTGGCCGTGAGGGTCTCGGGGGAGTCGGCGACCAGCACCACCTTCGCCGTGGTGTCGTCGCCGGACTCGAAGATCGACACCCTGACCTGCCACTCCTTCACCGGCATCGCCGGGTGCGGAGCCTCAGCCGCGCCTGTCGTGCCATGGCCGATCCGTAGGACCGAGCCGGGTCCGGGGTACAGCAGACCGGTGTGTCCGTCGCTCCACCGCACCAGGTAGGGCGGCTCACCGTCCTTGCCGCGGACCTCGAGGACCTCGCCATCACGGGTGGGCCGGTCGACCTGCTCTCCCGCGAGCACGATGCGGTCACCCTTCTGTGCCTTCATGATCTACACCTCCGTCGGGGCCGAGAACTGCCACCTCTCAGTGTGCTTTCAGCCGTTCCGGGCTCGGCAGGGCCAGAGGTCCTAGGACGCGACGAAAGTGGGAAGCCAGTCCTTCCCTCAAGGCATCTGCGTCGCCCTGTACGCGCTTTGCCCGATCCCTCCGTCGCTGGCGCCGTCGTACTGTCGCGGTGATCAGAGCGTCCGCCATTGGGCGGCGGGTCGAAGGCCGGAGCACCCCCTGCTCTCCGGCCTTCGTACCGTTCGGGCCCGGACCTCAGAGCTAGCGGGCCCGAGGGCCCCAGGCGGAGGTGCGTGCCGCGGCCGCCAGCTGCCCGGCGAGCTTCTCGTGGCCGTCACGGACCAGCCCCACCGTCACCCGTATGTGGTCGCTGGTGTCCGCAAGGAGCGCGAAGGGCGACCCCGGGGTCACTCCGATGCCCTGGCTCGCCAGCCGCACCACCGCGGCGGTCTCGTCGTTGACCGGGACCCAGATGTTGATCCCCTCGGTGCCGCCCACCTCGACCCCCAGCCGGGCGAGCTCCTCGACCACGGCCGCGCGCCGGTGCGCGTACTCCGCGGCGGCGCTCGAGACGGCCCGGTCGGCGGCGGGGTCGGTCAGGAGGTTGAGCAGGATCCGCTGCAAGAGGCGGCTGCTCCACCCCTGACCGAGCTGGCGCCTCGCCGCAAGGGCCCGCAGCAGCCCAGGCGGGGCGGTCAGCGCCGCGAGCCGCAGGTCAGGGCCGTGCGACTTCGAGAAGGACCGGATGTATGCCGTCTGGCCGGGGATCCAGCGCCCGAGGCTCACCGTGTCGACGCCGAGGACCCCGCCGGCGGAGTCGTCCTCGACCACCAGGGTCGACGAGCCCTTGACCAGCCGGGCGAGGGAGCGCGCCCGGCGGCCGGTCATGCTCACCCCCGTCGGGTTCTGCGCTCGCGGCTGGAGGAAGACGGCGGAGACAGGGCTCGCAAGGGCGTCGGCGAGGCCCCCGAGGCTGAGCCCCTCCTCGTCCACGGCGACAGGGACGACCTGGGCCCCGACCGACTCCAGGAGGTCGATGAGCGGCGGGAAGCACGGGCTCTCCACCACCACGCGGTCCCCGAAGCGCAGCGAGGTGCGGGCGATCAGACCCATGGCGTCCATGGCGCCGTCGACGACGGCCAGCTCGTCCGCGGCATACGGCCACTGCGCCAGCAGGGTCTCGCTCAAGGCAGGGAGGACGGGGTCGTCGAGGTAGCTGCCGGGAGTGCCGGCCGTGGTCAGCGAGTCCAGGGCGCTGGCGAGGCTCGGCAGCAGGTCGGCATCGGGGACGCCGGTCGACAGGTCGAGGTCGAAGTCGGTCTGGCGCTCGAGGGCGGCCTGGTAGCGCCCAGCCGGCGGTCGGTGCTGGTCGAGCACGGTCGTCCCGCGCCGGCCGTCGGTGTGGACGGCGCCGGAGCGGGCCAGCTGGGCCCAGGCGGCGCTGACCGTCGTGGGGGAGAGCGCCAGCTCGGCAGCGACGGTGCGGATCGGGGGCAGCCTCGTGCCCGGGGCCAGCGTGCCGTCGCGGATGGCCGAGCCCACGGCGTTGGCCAGGCCCCGGGCGGTCGGCTGGTCGAGACGCTGCTCGATCTCGGACAGGAGGGCTCGCACAGTTTGTAACATAGCAACATACCTATTGTGTGGCTAGAGGTTGGAACGTACGGTCGCACCATGACCACCCGCATCAGCCACTGGATCGATGGGCGCGAGAGCGCCGGCACCTCGGGGCGCACGGCGCCCGTGTTCAACCCCGCCACCGGAGCGCAGACCGGGGAGGTCGACCTGGCCAGTGCCACCGAGGTCGACGCGGCAGTCGCCCGGGCCGCCGAGGCCGCCCGCGGCTGGCGCCAGGCATCGCTCTCGCGCCGCTCCGCCGTCCTCTTCGCCTTCCGCGAGCTGCTGCACCAGCGCTCCGACGAGCTGGCCGCGATCATCACCGCCGAGCACGGCAAGGTCCTCTCGGACGCGGCCGGCGAGATCGCCCGCGGCCTGGAGAACGTCGAGTTCGCCGCCGGTGTGCCGCAGCTGCTCAAGGGCGGGTTCTCCGAGCAGGCCGCGACGGGCGTGGACGTGTACAACATCCGCCAGCCGCTCGGCGTCGTCGCGGGCATCACGCCCTTCAACTTCCCCGCCATGGTGCCGCTGTGGATGTGCGCCAACGCCATCGCGTGCGGCAACGCCTTCATCCTCAAGCCGAGCGAGAAGGACCCGTCGGCGGCGCTGTTCCTCGCCCGGCTGTGGAAGGAGGCAGGCCTGCCCGACGGCGTCTTCACCGTGCTGCACGGCGACAAGGAGGCCGTCGACGCCATCCTCGAGCACCCCGGCATCGCCGCGGTCAGCTTCGTCGGCTCCACGCCGATCGCCAGGTACATCTACGAGACAGGCACCGCGCACGGCAAGCGGGTCCAGGCCCTCGGCGGAGCGAAGAACCACGCGCTGGTCCTCCCGGACGCCGACGTCGACATGGCTGCGGACGCAGTGGTCTCGGCGGCCTACGGCGCTGCCGGCGAGCGCTGCATGGCGCTGTCGGTCGCCGTGGCCGTCGGCGACGTCGCCGACCCGCTGGTCGACGCCATCGCGGTGCGCCTGCCCAAGCTCACGATCGGCAACGGCGCCGAGCAGGGCACCGACATGGGCCCGCTCATCACCCGCGAGCACCGCGACAAGGTCGCCGGCTACATCGGCGCGGGCCAGGCGGCCGGAGCCACCGTGGTCGTCGACGGCCGTGAGGCTGCGGTGCCCGAGGAGGGCTTCTTCCTCGGGACGACCCTGCTCGACCACGTCACGCCGGAGATGACGGTCTACACCGACGAGATCTTCGGCCCGGTCCTCGGAGTCGTCCGCGTGAACACCTACGAGGAGGGCGTGGCCCTCATCAACGCCAACCAGTACGCCAACGGCACCGCGATCTTCACCCGGGACGGCGGCGCTGCGAGGCAGTTCCAGTTCGACGTCGAGGTCGGCATGGTCGGCATCAACGTGCCCATCCCCGTGCCCGTCGCGTACTACTCGTTCGGCGGCTGGAAGGACTCGCTCTTCGGCGACACCCACATGTACGGTCCGGAGGGCATCAACTTCTACACGCGCGGCAAAGTCGTCACCTCGCGCTGGCCCGACCCGGCCACTTCCGCGGTCGACCTCGGCTTCCCGCGCACCCGATAGGAGACTGGGACCATGACCCACACCCTGACCGAAGCCACTGCTGCCAGCGAGGAGCGGGTGCGCCGCGACGACCGCGCCCACGTCTTCCACTCCTGGTCGGCCCAGGCGCTCATCGACCCCCTGCCCATCGCCTCGGCGCAGGGCTCGTACTTCACCGACTACTCCGGGAAGCGGTACCTCGACTTCTCGAGCCAGCTCGTCAACGTCAACATCGGCTACCAGCACCCCAAGATGGTGGCCGCCATCCAGGAGCAGGCCGCGCGGCTGACCACCATCAGCCCGGCCTTCGCGAACGACGTCCGCTCCGAGGCGGCCCGGCTCATCGCCGAGATCGCTCCGGGCGACCTCAACATGGTGTTCTTCACCAACGGCGGCGCTGAGGCCACCGAGAACGCCCTGCGCATGGCCCGGCTGCACACCGGCCGCCACAAGGTGATGGCCGCCTACCGCAGCTACCACGGCGCGACGGCCGGGGCGATCGCGATGACGGGCGACCCCCGCCGCTGGGCGTCGGAGCCGGGTATGCCGGGTGTCGTGCGGTACTGGGGGCCTTACCCCTACCGCTCGGCCTTCCACGCCGAGAACGAGCAGCAGGAGTCCGAGCGCGCGCTGCAGCACCTGCGCGAACTGATCGCCGTCGAGGGCCCCCAGACGATTGCGGCGATCATCCTCGAGACGGTCGTCGGCACCAACGGCATCCTCGTCCCGCCGCCGGGCTACCTCGAGGGCGTGCGGGCGATCTGCGACGAGTTCGGCATCATGATGATCGCCGACGAGGTCATGGCCGGGTTCGGCCGCTGCGGCGAGTGGTTCGCCGTCGACCACTGGGGTGTCACGCCCGACCTCATCACCTTCGCCAAGGGCGTCAACTCCGGCTACGTCCCCCTCGGTGGGGTCATCATGACCGACCGGGTGGCAGCCACCTTCGCGGAGCGGCCCTACCCGGGCGGCCTGACCTACTCGGGCCATCCGCTGGCCTGTGCCTCCGCCGTCGCCTCCATCACCATCTTCCGCGAGGAGGGCATCGTCGAGCACGCCCGCGCGCTCGGTGAGGACGTCATCGGCCCGGAGCTGCGCAGGCTCGCCGAGAAGCACCCCTCGGTCGGCGAGGTCCGGGGCCTCGGCGTGTTCTGGGCCCTCGAGCTGGTGCGCAACCGGGAGACCCGCGAGCCCCTGGTCCCGTTCAACGCCGCCGGCGCCGACGCAGCGCCGATGAACGAGTTCGCCGCAGCCTGCAAGCAGCGCGGACTGTGGCCGTTCACCCACTTCAACCGCACCCACGTCGTGCCGCCGTGCACGACGAGCGCGGACGAGGTGCGCGAGGGGCTGGCCATCCTCGACGAGGCGCTCGAGGTCGCCGACCGGTACGCCACCGCCTGAGATGGATGCCGCCCGCGCCGCGCTCGCGGACGCCCGACCGGCGGTCTTCTGGCTGGAGCGGCCCGACCGCCCGGAGCCGCGGCCCACTCTGGGCGGGGACGCCACCGCTGACCTGGCGGTCGTCGGGGGCGGCTACTCCGGGCTCTGGGCGGCCCTGCTCGCCAAGGAGCGCGACCCCGGCCGAGACGTGCTGCTCGTCGAGGGCGGGCGCGTGGGCTGGGCGGCGTCGGGGCGCAACGGCGGCTTCTGCGCGGCCAGCCTGACCCACGGCGAGGCCAACGGCCGGGCACGGTGGCCGCACGAGTACGCGACCCTGCACCGCCTCGGCAGGGAGAACCTCGACGAGATCGAGCAGACGGTCGCCCGCTACGGCATCGACTGCGACTTCCGCCGCACCGGCGAGCTGACCGTGGCGACGGCCGCCCACCAAGTCGAGTGGCTGCGTGAGGCGGCGGACGCGGGCAGCCGCTTCCTCGACCGCGACCAGGTGCAGGCCGAGCTCAGCTCGCCGACCTATCTCGCCGGGCTGTTCACCCCCGACGAGACAGCCATCGTCGACCCGGCGCGGCTCGCGTGGGGTCTGGCCGAGGCTGCCGAGTCCCTCGGTGTGCGGATCGTCGAGAGGACCCGGGTGACCGGCCTCACCCGGGACGGCTCGGGGGTGCGCCTCACCACGGACGCCGGCGCCGTCATCTCGGCCCGGCAGGTGGCGCTCGGGACCAACGCATTCCCCTCGCTGCTGCGCAGGACCAGCCTGCACACGGTGCCGGTCTACGACTACGTCCTCATGAGCGAGCCGCTGTCCGCCGCCCAGCTGGACTCGATCGGGTGGCGCAGCCGGGCCGGCGTCGGCGACTGCGCCAACCAGTTCCACTACTACCGCCTCACCCAGGACAACCGGATCCTGTGGGGCGGCTACGACGCCGTCTACCACTACGGCCGGCACGTGCGCACCGCCTACGACCAGCGGCCGCCGACGTTCGAGCGGCTCGCCGAGCACTTCTTCGAGACCTTCCCCCAGCTCGAGGGCCTAGGGTTCACCCACCGCTGGGGCGGGGCGATCGACACCTGCACGCGCTTCAGCGCCTTCTTCGGCACTGCCCTGCGGGGCCACGTCGCCTACGCCCTGGGCTACACCGGCCTCGGCGTCGGGGCCACGAGGTTCGGGGCGCGCGTCATGCTCGACCTCCTCGACGGCCGGCCGTCTGAGCTGACCGAGCTGGAGATGGTCCGCAAGCGGCCGCTGCCGTTCCCGCCGGAGCCCTTCGCGTATGCCGGGATCCAGCTCACTCGCTGGTCGCTGGCCCGCGCCGACGAGCGGCAGGGAGAGCGCAACCTCTGGCTGCGCGCGCTCGACCGGCTCGGCCTGGGCTTCGACTCCTAGGCTCGCTCAGGCGAGCCGGGCCAGGGCGCGCTCGACCAGGAGCGGCACAGCAGGCCCGACCCGGTCGTACCCCTCGCCGAGGGACTTCCCAGCGAGGTAGCGGGCGTGGACGCCCTCGAGGATGACGGCCAGCTTCCAGTCGGCGAGGGCTCGGTAGAAGGGCAGGTGCGCCATGCTGCGCCCGGTGCGCGCGGCATACCGCTGTGCGAGCTCGTCACCGGTGGGGAAGCCGGGGTGCGCAGTGAGCCCCTGGGCGACGGGGACGGCGCTGCCGTCCTCGCCCGGTCCGCTCCAGTAGGTCAGCCACGTGGCGAGGTCGGCCAGCGGGTCGCCGAGTGTGGACAGCTCCCAGTCGACGACGGCAGCAACCCGCGGTATGCCGTGGGGCTGGGCGCCGAGGGTGACGATGGTGTTGTCCAGGCGGAAGTCGCCGTGGACCAGGGTCGTCTCGGACTGTGGTGGCTGCTCGCGGGCCAGGGTGTCGAGCAGCTCGGGCATGCCCGGCACGTCGCGCGTCCGACTGGCCTCCCACTGGGCGCCCCAGCGCCGCAGCTGACGCGCGACATAGCCGTCAGCCCGGCCGAAGTCGCGCAGACGGGTGGCGTCGAGGTCGACCGCGTGGATGCGGGCCAGCACGTCGACGAGGTCGTCGGCCAGGGCGCCGCGCCGGCCAGGTGACAGCTCAGCGGTCTGCTGCGGCTCTCGGTAGACGATCCCCTCCACCTCGGCCATCACGTAGAAGGGGGCGCCCGCAACCTCGGCGTCCTCGCAGAGCGCCAGCACCCGCGGGACCGGGACGTCCGTGTCCTGCAGCGCCGAGAGCACCCGGTGCTCGCGGGTCATGTCGTGCGCGCTCGGGAGCAGGCGTCCCAGTGGGGGACGACGCAGGATCACGGTCCCGTCCGCGCCGTGCAGCCGGTAGGTGATGTTGGACAGGCCACCGGAGATGACCTCGGCACGCCACGCCGTCCCGACCTGGGGCAGGCTCACGCGGGCCCACGCGGTGAACGTCTCGCGGGGCAGGCCCGGCACCTCAGGGTCGCTCATGTGCGGCCCTCCCTGGCGGCGACCCGGGCAGTGGCCCGGCGCGCGGCACGCTTCGCGATCGACATCTTGTGCACCTCGGTGGCCCCGTCGTAGATCCGGAAGGAGCGGATGTCGCGGTAGATGCGCCCGAGCACGAGCTCCTCGGACGTGCCCATGCCGCCCGCGAGCTGGACCGAACGGTCGACGACCCGGCATACGGCCTCGGACACGAAAACCTTGGTGCGCGAGGACTCCTCGCTCGTGCGGCTCCCCTCCGCGAGCACCCACGACGTGTGCCAGAGCATCGCCCGCGCGGCGTGCAGGTCGATCTCGTTCTCCGCGATGAGGGCCTGGGCCATGCCGAGGTCGGTCATGGCGGAGCCGAACAGCTCGCGTTCGACGCAGCGCTCGACGGCGATGTCATGGGCGCGCCGCGCTGCCCCGAGCCACCGCATGCAGTGCGTGAGCCGTGCCGGAGCGAGGCGCACCTGGGCTGCGGCAAAGCCGCTGCCGGGCTCACCGAGCACGTCCGCGTCGGGCACGAAGCAGTCGCGCAGGGAGACGCGCAGGTGTCCGCCGAGGAAGGTGCCGTCGATGGTGTTGAGGTGGTCGCCGAGAACGAACCCGGGGTTGTCGGCGGGGACGAGGAACATGGTCGCGCCCGGGGGCGCTGCCTCGCCCTCGTTGAGGGCCATGACGATCGAGAAGGCAGCGCCGTCGGCGCCGGTGATGAGCCACTTCTCGCCGTTGATGACCCAGCCGCCGTCGACGCGCCGGGCGCGGGTCAGCAGGGCGCTCGGGTCTGAGCCGGCGCCCGGCGGCGGCTCGGTCATCGAGAAGCACGACCGGACCGTGCCGGCGACCAGGGGAGCGAGGTACCTCTCCTTCTGCTCATCGGTACCCGTCAGGTGCAGCAGGTGGATGTTCCCCTCGTCGGGAGCGGCGCAGTTCAGTGCAAGCGGGCCGAGAAGGCTGTATCCGGCCTCCTCGAGCAGGACAGCCGACTCGTCGAACCGGAAGCCGCCACCTCCCAGGGCCTCGGGAGCTTGGGGGGCAAAGACACCAGCTGCCTTGGCCCGAGTCTGGAGATCCACGCGCAGCGTGTCCGTGAGCCCTTCTCGGAACACCTGCTGCTCCATCGGGATCACCTCTGCCGCAACGAAGTCAGCGATCTGCTGCCGCTGTTTCTCGACCCTGGGGGAGATGCTGAAGTCGAACGCCATCCAACGAGACTAGCCAGCGCCTCCGAGATACCGCTCGATCGCCTCGGCGGCGAGGTCGCTGGGGCTGCGACCCTGCGCGGCTGCGGCCTCGGCGAGCCTGGCGCCCAGCACCGGCGTAAGGGTGAGGGTGGCGGTCTCGGGTGAGTTCTCCGAGGGCCCGAACTTCACCAGGGCGGCAACGGTGACGGTCCCCAGTACGTCGAGGATGGCGATCACGCCCAGGAGCCGGAAGTACCAGTCGGGGAAGTTGTCTCCGTCGGCGAGAACGAGCACGGCGGTCATCACCGCGACGAGCCCCGCGAAGACCAGCGTTGCCGCCAGGAGCCGGCGGACGAGGCGTCGCCCCCGATCGCAGAGCGCGAGCAGGAGACTGGCCTGGGCGAGACTCGCCGCGGCGATGGCACCCGCCGCGAAGGTCTTGAACACGGCCGGCTCATCGGCCAGGCCCTGGCCCCAGATCATGAGCAGGGCGGTGGCCAGGGGCGCCAGGACGGTGACCCCTCCAGCGACACCCACCGCCTGGAAGGGCTTGCCGGCGGTGGCCAGGTAACACAGGACCGCGATGCTCACGACGCCGACCAGCAGCGTCGTGAGCAGGATCCTGGCCTCCGTCTCGCCGAACCGACCTCCAGCGAGCAGGGCAGCGATGCCGAGCAGGGCCGCGGCGGAGAAGGACCCGATGGTCAGCCGGACGACGACCTTGCGCACCTGCCGCGTCGAGGAGGTGGGACTCATGGCGAGAGCATGGCAGCGCTGGCCCTGTCCCGAGGCGGATTGGGCAGTCGCGCCGCTGTCCGACTGGCCCAGCGCGGGCCACCGGCCGGGGTGCGAGGATGGCGGTCGTGGACCTGCCCGAGCCGCACGACCTCGACCTGCCGCGCACGCCGCCGCTGCGACTGCGCGGCAGGACGTTCGACTCCTCCGCTCCCGCGGTCATGGCCATCATCAACCGCACGTCGGACTCCTTCTTCGCCGCCAACCGCCACGCGGACCTCGAGTCTGCGCGCAGCGCGCTGGAGTCGGCTGTCGAGGCCGGTGCCGACATCGTGGACGTGGGCGGGGTGCGGGCCGGCCAGGAGGGTGAGGACGTCAGCGCTCAGCAGGAGATGGACCGGGTGCTGCCCTTTCTCCAGCACGCCCGCGAGCAGCACCCCGAGCTCGTGCTGAGCCTGGACACCTGGCGCGCGGAGGTGGCCCGGGAGGCAGGCTGGCTGGGCCTCGACCTCGTGAACGACACCTGGGCCGGGCACGACCCCGAGCTCGTCGGCGTCGCCGCCGAGATCGGCGCGGGCGTGGTCTGCTCGCACACCGGCGGCCTGCCGCCACGCACGGACCCGCGCGGCGTGACGTACCCGCCCGAGCCGGGCGGGGTCGTCACCGACGTGACCCGCACCCTCGCCCGCGGCGCCCGACGGGCCGAGCAGGCCGGCATACCTGCCGAGCGCATCCTGATCGACCCCACCCTGGACTTCGGCAAGACGACCGCCCACTCGCTGCGGGTCCTGCGGCACACCGGTGACCTTGCGCGCCTGGGCTACCCGATCCTGCAGGCCCTGTCGCGCAAGGACTTCGTGGGGGAGTCGCTCGACCTGCCTCCCCAGGAACGGCTTGAGGGCACCCTCGCCGCCACCGCGATCGCCGCCTGGCTCGGTGCCACGGTCTTCCGCACGCACGACGTGCGGGCCACCCGGCGGGTCGTCGACATGGTCGCCGTCATCCGCGGGGACCGGGCGCCGCGCCTGGCCCTGCGCGGCACCTGAGCCGGCCGCGACGGCACGGAGGCCGGGACCTCGTGGCCCCGGCCTCCGCTCGTCTGCGCTTCCCCCGATGCGCAGCGCCTGTCACCGCAGCGTGATCGTCACCGCGTGCGGCACGCCGTCACCGAGGTCGATGAGCAGCTCGTAGGTTCCGAGGCTCAGCGGCTTGGTGTTGAGGTTGAAGATGTACTGGCCGTCCGAGTACCGGAACAGGTTGCCGGTCGTGGCCGCAGACGTTGAGAGAGCTGCGGCACTGCCGGTCGTGGACGTCCCGGGCGTCCTGCGGACCCACAGTTTCGCCTGCAGGTTCGTCACGCCCGCAGAGGCGCCGGTGAGGGTGAACTTCACCGGGATGGTGCTGCCCAGCTTGTAGGTGCCGCCGTCGACGACCGGGGCGAGGACACCGCTCCAGCCGACCGCCACGGTCACGGTGAAGCTCGTGCTGGCCTTGTTGCCGGCCGCGTCCTGCGTGGTGCAGGCGACAGTGGTCGTGCCCAGGGGGAACGTGCCACCACTCGGCGGCGTGCACGACACCGGTGTGGCGCCATCGACGAGGTCCGTGGCTGTCGGTGTCGGGTAGCTGACCACGGCGCCCGCCGCTGACGTCGCCGCCACCGTGAGGTTCGGCGCGGACGAGAACGTCGGCGCGGTGGTGTCGACCACGTTGACCATGAAGGTGCTCTGTCCGCGGTTCCCGGCGCGGTCCGTCGCGGAGCAGGTGACCTCCGTCGCGCCGAGCGGGAAGGTGCTGCCTGACGGCGGCACGCAGCTCACGTCCGTGATCGTGCCGTCGACGGCGTCCTCGGCCGTGAGCGGGTCCCAGGTGAAGACCGCGCCGTCAGGCCCGGTCGCCTCGACCGGCTGGGTGGCGACAGTCCCGACCTTCGGGCCGGTGGTGTCCACCACGTTCACCGCAAACGCCACCGTGGCCCGGTTGCCGGAGTCGTCCACTGCGGTGCACGTGACCTCGGTGGCGCCGAGGCCGAACCGCGTCCCAGAGGCCGGCGTGCAGTCCACGTCGACGGAGGGGTCGACAGTGTCAGAGGCCGTGGGCAGGGTGTAGGTGACCAGGGATCCGTCAGGCCCCGTCGCCTCCGTCGGTTCCACCGAGAAGGGGTCGAAGACAGGGGCAGTGGTGTCCTCCACCCGGACCGTGAACGTGCCCGTGGCGGTGTTGTCGTGGGCGTCGGTCGCCGAGCAGGTCACCGTCGTGTCGCCGAGGCCGAAGGTGGTGCCGCTGGCGGGCTCACAGGTGACGGTCACGTCGCCGTCGACGATGTCCGTCGCCGTCCCGACGCCGTAGGTGACGACGGCGCCTGCGGCGCTGGTCGCCTCTGCCGTGACGTCGCCGAGCTCGGGCAGCTCGGGGCGGGTGGTGTCCACCACGCTGACCGTGAACGACGCGCTCGCGTCGTTGCCGTGGGCATCGGTGACCGCGCACTGCACGGTGGTCGTCGCGTCGAGGCCGAACTGGGCCCCGGAGGGCGGGCTGCAGCTCACCGTGACCGTGCCGTCGACGAGGTCGGTGGCGCTGGTCGTGTAGGTGACCACCGCTCCGTGGGGGCTGGTGGCCTCTGCCGTGATGTCGGAGGGCACGGTGACGTCAGGCGGAGTGGTGTCGGTGACGCGCACGGCGAAGGTCGCGCTGCCCAGGTTCCCGTGGCTGTCGACGGCGGTGCAGGTGACGGTCGTGTCGCCCACCGGGAAGGTCTCACCCGAGGTGCGGTCACAGGCCGCCGGGAGGTCGCCGTCGACGTCGTCGCTGGCAGTGGGGTCCGCCCAGGCGACTGTGGCGCCGGACGGGCCGGTGGCCTCGACCGCGGCCGGGGCCTTTGCCGTCACGGTGGGCGCGGTGACGTCCTGGACGGTCACGTTGAAGCTGGCGCTGCCCGTGTGGCCCGCTGTGTCGGTGGCCGAGCACGTGACCTTCGTGGTGCCGAAGCCGAAGGTGCTGCCGGAGGCGGGGGTACAGGTCGTGGCAACGGAGCCG
>DASULG010000294.1:0-2701 GCA_036278335.1 Pedococcus sp. | reverse complement strand
AACGAGATCGCGAATCGCCTCCGGCAGCTGGTCACGCTGCCACTGACACTCGAGGCGCCCTACAGCCTCGCTCTCGCCCGCCGGCGCGGCAGCACGTGCGGCCTTGATCGCATAGGCGGCCGCCCCGAGCTCATGCGCGGCGACGTGGGCGACGGCCCCGGCTTGGCCAGCGGCGTACGCGGCATGCCGTGCTTGCCCACGCAGGTCCCTGGCAGCCGCCATTGCATGACCGCCGGCCGCGCGAGCCTGCATCATCGTGACCTCGCCACGCGCCCAGGCGCGGGCATCCTCGATGGCCTGACGCGGTCGTTGGTCCTCTGGCCGCGCCGACTCGAAAAGGTCCAGGACGTGCTCCGCGCAGGAGGCAGCCCAAAGAGCCAGGAGACGGTGATCTGAATCGGTGAGCGTCCCACCACGGCGCAGCGTCACGAATCGAGGGTCCCGGACCTGCGGGAGGATCATGGTTGGCACTCCTTCCCCATCCACTCGCCGACAACACCGCTTCTCGCTGGTCGGCGCTCGTCCATCCCGAGAGCCTGTCCCTCAGAGCTAGGACTCACGCGCGTCCAGGGTGCTCACCGGAGCGGAACCAGGCGCGCTCTGCGACGGATCAAGGCTAGATGCGTCGACGCATCACCCAGCGCCACTTGGCGATCCGTCGGTCACGCTCGAATCCAAACGCTTCGAACAGGTTCTCCGGGCCGGTGTGGAGATAGCTGCCGCGCTGCGGTTCTCGACCCTCGACCTGCTCGGGGTAGGCCTCGACAAGCCCGCCGCCGGCTTCCTCGATCGCGGCCAGGGCGGCGGTCACCGCTGCCCGCGCAACCCCTTTGCGTTGATGGCCCTTGCCCGTGAACATGCAGCCGATTCGCCAGTCCGGTAAGTCGCTCAGTCCGGCGTTGTAGGCCTTTGAGTTCTTGATCGTGGGAAGCTCTGCCGGTGGGCCGTACTGGCACCAGCCCACACACTCGTCGCCGTCGTAGACGAGGATCTGGTGAACCGTTCCCTTGCGCACGTGTGCGTGCTTGGCGTCGCGGTTCTGGGAGGCAGTGTGGCCCTTGCCCACCCCTTCGGCGTGAAAACCCATGCACCAGCATCCGCCCCAGACCCCGTTGTTGGCCTCCACCAACGTGGCGAAGTCGCCCCAGGTGTCAGCAGTGAGCAGTCGCGTCGTGTACACGGAGTCCAGCGTCTCGTCGGCCATGTGCTTGCACCCCCGCGGTACTCAGAACGCTCTGCCCAAGGATTATCACCCGCCTCTGCCGGTGGTGTCACACCTCCCTCGGACTGTCGCCGGGATCGATCTGCGGCATTCTTCGCTTCGGCGACTCCACAGCCGGGCAGAGGAAGTCCGCGGCGGGACAGTTGGCCACCTCGATCGAGTGGAGCTCGACCCAGCTGCACCCCGTCAGTGCGCGCGGATGTCCCGGCGCCGGTCCAAGGCCTTCTGCCTCAGGCCCTAGCAGGGCCCGTCCCGAAGGGTCACGCTGTGGTCATGTCCAGTGAGCGTGAGGCGCGAGCAGCGGTGGCGCGTAGTCGGCATGCACGGCTTCCGCCGCGCTGGTTCATTGTGGCCTTCTGGCATGGCCATCGCGCGCTGTTGCGCGCGACCGACGGCCGGTTCGGTCTGTGGAGGCCGAAGCCGGGCCGGTGGGGGACGCTGCGGCTCACCACGACGGGCCGACGCAGTGGGATGCCACGACAGGTCGTCATCGGCTACTTCGAGGACGGTCGCAACCTGGTCACGATGGCGATGAACGGTTGGGGTCCGGCCGAACCCGCGTGGTGGCTGAACCTGCGGGATCGTCCGGACGCCATCGCTCAGACCCGCGACGGAGCACGACAGGTCCGTGCGCGCCGCGCACAGGGCGAAGAACGCGAGCGGCTATGGGCCCGGTGGGCCGAAATCGACAAGAACCTCGACGACTACGCCGCTCGGCGGCCAACCGAGACCGCCGTTGTCGTCCTCGAGCCGCGCGACGCCGCCCAGCCCGGCGCTTGACCGTACCGGCCGAGCGCTGCTGACGGCTGGTACGACGAGCGGACTGCGTCGGATGGGGTTCGTTTTCGTGTGTGTAATGGCAGATGAACGCACGGGAAGGATGCATGCGCGGCGCCCTGAACCTGGCCGCGGTCTGGCTCGTCCATAAAGGGAGCAGGGCTTGGGGAGAGAAGGACCAGATGAGGATGCGTGCAGCCGGGTACCGCCTCGCAGTCGTGACCGCCGTCGCCGTCGTCGCGGCAGGATGCGGGGGGTCGGGCCGTGGGGGCTCTGGGTCGTCGTCCTCCTCCGCGGCGTCCAGCCCCGCGGCGTCCAGCCCCTCGTCGCCTGCGTCCGGCACACCGTTGACGGTGGTCGAGAAGGAGTACTCGATCACCCCGTCGAAGACGAGCCTGCCCCCCGGTACGTACACGTTCCAGATCAGCAACGAGGGGAAGTTCGCGCACAACCTCACCGTGTCCGGCCCGGCCGTCAGCGCCGCCGCGTCCCCTGAGATCGTGCCCGGCCAGTCCGGGCAGCTGACGCTCACCCTCATGAAGGGCTCCTACGAGCTCTGGTGCTCCATCGACGGCCACAAGGACCTGGGCATGGACATCCACCTCGCGGTGGGGTGAGCCATTGCGCGCTCCAGAGTCGACAGCCGCCGCGAGTCTGCGCGAGTGATGGGCAGGAGCACCCTGCAGGATCGCGCCAGGCGCG
>DASULG010000293.1:0-5305 GCA_036278335.1 Pedococcus sp. | reverse complement strand
CTCGCTCTTCTCGACACTGGTCGTGCCGACCAGCACCGGCTGGCCCTCGCCGTGCCTGTCGACGATGTCGTCGACCACGGCGGAGAACTTGGCCTCCTCGGTGCGGTAGACGAGGTCCGCCTGGTCCTTGCGGATCATGGGTTGGTTCGTCGGGATCGGCACCACGCCGAGCTTGTAGATGAAGTGAAGCTCGGCCGCCTCGGTCTGGGCGGTGCCCGTCATGCCCGAGAGCTTGTCGTACATGCGGAAGTAGTTCTGGAGGGTGATCGTGGCCAGCGTCTGGTTCTCGTTCTGGATCTCGACGCCCTCCTTCGCCTCGATCGCCTGGTGCATGCCCTCGTTGTAGCGACGTCCGGCCAGCAGGCGGCCGGTGTGCTCGTCGACGATGAGGATCTCGCCGTCCATGACGACGTAGTCCTTGTCGCTCTTGAACAGCTCCTTGGCCTTGATGGAGTTGTTCAGGTAACCGATCAGCGGGGTGTTGACCGACTCGTAGAGGTTCTCGATGCCGAGGTAGTCCTCCACCTTGGCGATGCCGGCCTCCAGGACGCCGACGGTCCGCTTCTTCTCGTCGACCTCGTAGTCGCCCTCGCCGGAGTCGAGCTCGCCGCGCTTGAGCATCTTGGCGATCTTGGAGAACTCGACGTACCACTTGGTGGCGGCGTCGGCGGGGCCGCTGATGATCAGCGGGGTGCGGGCCTCGTCGATGAGGATGGAGTCGACCTCGTCGACGATGGCGAAGTTGTGGCCGCGCTGGACGAGCTCGTCCATGGTCCAGGCCATGTTGTCGCGCAGGTAGTCGAAGCCGAACTCGTTGTTCGTGCCGTAGGTGATGTCCTTGGCGTACTCGGCTCGGCGCTGCTCGGGCGTCATCGACGCGAGGATGACGCCGGTCTCCAGGCCGAGCAGGCGGTGCACGCGACCCATGAGCTCGGACTGGTACTCGGCGAGGTAGTCGTTGACGGTGACGACGTGCACGCCCTTGCCCTCGAGGGCGTTGAGGTAGGACGGCAGGGTCGCGACGAGGGTCTTGCCCTCACCGGTCTTCATCTCGGCGACGTTGCCCAGGTGCAGGGCGGCTCCGCCCATCATCTGGACGTCGAAGTGGCGCTTGCCAAGGGTCCGCTTCGACGCCTCGCGGACGGCGGCGAAGGCCTCCGGGAGGATGTCGTCGAGGGTCTCCCCGTCGGCCAGTCGCTTGCGGAAGACGTCGGTCTCCGCGCGCAGCTCGGCGTCCGTGAGCTTCTCGAAGTCCTCCTCGATCGCGTTGACCTGGGCGGCGAGGCCCTGGAGCTTCTTGACGATGCGTCCCTCACCGGCACGCAGCAGTCGTTCAACGATCTTGGACACGCAGTTCTCCTGAAGTTCGCGGCCGTCGGTGGACGGGACCTGCCTAGGTTAGTCGAGTCGGCCCGCGCGGTGTGACCCCACACGGCCAGACGCCCATATCGGGCAACGCCCCGCCCCCGGCGGCAGGTTCCGGGCCACGGTATGCCGTGCTGCGGCATACGTGCGGTATGCCGTGCCCAGCCCCCCTGGCCTGCTCAGGACTGGCGGCTCGGCTCCAGCAGCTCCTGGTAGTCGGGATGGCGCCCGACCCAGGCTCGGATGAACGGGCAGACCACCTTGATCCGGCGGTCGCCCCGGCGGAGGGCGTCGTCCAGCGCCCCGCGCGCCAAAGCCGAGCCCACCCCCTGCCCCTCGAACGCCGGGTCCACCTCGGTATGCGTGAAGGTGATCGCGTGCTCGGTCAGGGCGAACTCGGCAAAGCCGGCAACGGCGCCGTCCACGGTGGCCTCGTACCGGCTGCCGTCATCGTTGCGGGTGATCTCGATGTGGGCCATGCGCCCAGCCAAGCACGGTGAGCCCCAGGCCGCAGGTTTGGCCTGCGCCACGAGGGGACCTTCGGCTCTGTCACCGCGGATCGGGGCGAGCGCACCCTCAGGAATCAGGTGCATGCCAGTCACCTGCCAGCAGTGCGAGGCACACCATGGTCGCAACGGCAGCCGTCCTGGGCGGGGCAGGACACTTCCTTCACTGGGGCTGGTTCAGCATCGGGCTGAGCAACCTCCTGATCATCCTGGCGATGATCGTCCTGTTCGTGCTGGCCTTGGTGGTGCCCTTCCCCGGAGGCGGCGCCTCCGACGACCAGGGCGGGTGAGGGCAGTGGGCACCACCGCACCGGCATCCCCGGGCACGCAGGGCCACGACAACTGGACCCGAGCCCTGCGGGAGCGCATCGAGCGCACGGTCCCGGCCGGGCAGGTCCTCCCGGACCGCCAGCCGGCTTACGTGGCCTCATGGATCTACGTCTTCGGCGTGCTCACCCTGGCGGCCCTGACCGTCGTCGTGCTGACTGGCGGCCTGCTCGCCATGGGCGGAGCGGCCTGGTGGCACGTCTCGTCGCTGGGGCGCTTCGTGAACTCGCTCCACCTGTGGAGCGTCGAGCTGTTCTTCGCGTTCATGGTGGTCCACCTGTGGGGCAAGTTCTGGATGGCGGCGTGGCGCGGTCACCGGGTCCTGACCTGGGTGACGGGGGTAGTTGCCTTCGTCGTGTCCATCGGCACGGCGTTCACGGGGTACCTGTCCCAGGCGAACTTCGACGCGCAGTGGATCAGCGCTGAGGCCAAGGACGGGCTGAACTCCATCGGGGTCGGCGCGTGGTTCAACGTGCTGAACCCGGGCCAGATGCTCCTGTGGCACGTGGTGCTGCTCCCCTTCGGGGTCGGGGTGATCACGGTGGTTCACATAGTGCTGGTGCGCCGCCACGGCGTCGTCCCGCCGATCGACGACGAAGGGGTGTGAGGGCCATGGCCACCGCCACGCACGCCAGGCCGGCGGCATCCCGCCGGACGCGCACGCCCGACAGCCACGGCTACCCGACCCGGCCCTATGACCTGGTGAAGGAGTTCGTCATCGCGCTGGTCGTGGTCACGCTCCTCACTGCAGGGCTCGCGGCCGTGTTCTCCTCACCGGACGAGAAGGCGATCACCATGTCGGGGTGGGCGCAGGCCGCGCCCAACGACGTCGTCGCCACCGCTGCCGGCGAGCTGGCAGGAACCACCACCAGCGCGGCCTACGGCGCGCCGTACAACACCAACGCCGAGGGCCAGAAGCTGCTGGGCGTGCCCCTGCAGAAGTGGGGCGGCGTCCGGCTCCCGGTCAGCTCCGCTGACCTCGTGCTCCAGCCGCTGGGCACCGTCCGCGGCGACGCGGCGCTGGCCGCCGCCCTGGGCACCTGGCGCAGCGCGAGCCCCGACCAGCAGGCGAAGTGGGCCGGCGACTACGCGGACGCCCTGGCCAAGGCCCCGGACAGCGACCCCGCGAAGGTGGGCTCGGGTGACTTCGGTCCGGTGCCTGTCCTGGCCAAGAGCTTCCTCGGCGTGGTCCGCTCCGGCGGCCTCGAGGGCCAGCTGACCTCTTCCGGCAACTTCTACGGTGGCGACCAGACCCGCGCGCTCCTGCTGCTGAGCGACGGCGCGTACCTCGAGGACACCGCGCGCGCCCAGAACCTCGGCGGTGACCAGTGGGGCATGATGAACGAGACGGGCGACTACCCCGGCCAGCCGTGGATGTGGCTCTACACGTTCTGGTACCAGGTACCGCCGTTCTCGACCTCGGAGAACGCCGACGCAGAGGTCTGGGGCCTGATGATGGTGCTCACCCTGGGGCTGATGTTCCTGCCGCTCATCCCCGGTCTGCGCGACATCCCGCGGTGGGTCCCCCTGCACCGGCTGATCTGGCGGCAGTACTACCGCGACCACCCGCGCACCTCGGGCTAGGGCCGAGTCCGCGTCACCGAGTCCACGTCAGGCGATCGAGGCGACCTCCGACTCCTCCCCGGCCGGGTGCCACGACCCGCGCTGCGGGGTCCTGGAGATGGCCAAGCAGGCGAAGGCAGCCACCACGCACAGGCCGCCTGCGGTCAGCCACGCGTTGAGGTAGTCCCCGGTGCTGCTGCGCACCCAGCCGGCGTAGCTGGCGGCCACCCCGGCGCCGACCATGTGCGAGGCGAACACCCAGCCGAAGACGACGCCCGAGCGCGCCACCCCGAAGTGGCGCCGGCAGAGCGCGATGGTGGGCGGGACCGTGGCCACCCAGTCCAAGCCGTAGAAGACGATGAACAGGAAGAGGTTGGGCTGCACCTCCGGGCCCAGCACGGTCGGCACGACCAGCAGCGAGAGCCCGCGGAGGCCGTAGTAGCCGAAGAGCAGCCAGCGAGGGTCGACCTTGTCGGTGAGCCAGCCGGAGGCGATCGTCCCGGCCATGTCGAACACCCCGATCAGCGCGAGCAAGCCTGCGGCGGTGGTCTGCGGCATGCCGTGGTCGTGGGCTGCCGGGATGAAGTGCGTGCCGATCAGGCCGTTGGTGGACCAGCCGCAGATCCAGAAGGTGCCCACCAGGATCCAGAAGACGCGGGACCGCAGGCTCTGGCGCAGCGTGTCGAGGGCCAGCCGCGCGGCGGAGGTCTGCTGCAGCGGGGAGGCCGGGTCGCTGGCCGACGGGCCGGGGCCCTCGGCCTCCGCGCCGTACGGCTCGGCACCCACGTCGGCGGGGTGGTCGGCCACCACGAGCAGGACAAGCGGCACGAGGAGAACGGCCGCGACCGTCACCACCAGCGCGGCATACCGCCAGCCCGGGCCCATCGCGAGCGCCGCGATCCCGGGGAGGAAGACGAGCTGTCCGGCCGCGCCTGCCGCCGAGAAGATGCCCGTCACCAGGCCGCGGTGGGCTTCCGCGAACCAGCGGTTCGCCACGATCGCGCCCAGCACGAGCGCCATGGCCCCGGTGCCGATACCGACCGCGAGACCCCACAGCAGCCACAGCTGCCAGGCCTGGGTCATCAGCGTGGTCAGGCCGCTCCCGACCGCGACGAGCAGCAGCGAGGCGGCGACCACGCGCCGGATGCCGAAGCGCTCCATCAGGGCGGCGGCGAACGGAGCAGTGAGGCCGTAGATCACGAGGTTGGCGGTCACCGCGCCGGAGGTTGTCGAGCGGCTCCAGCCGAACTCGGACTCCAGCGGCTCGAGCAGCGCGCCGGTCGAGGAACGGAAGCCGGCGGCTGCGACGAGTGCCCCGAGCACCACGACGGCCACCCACCAGGCGCGGTGGATGCGGGGCGGGGCTGGGGCGGCGGTGCGACTCACCACGCGAAGGTAACCGTCGCGCCCGCGGCGGTGACAGCGATATCCAGCCTATGAACCCCGGTATGCAGCCAGATCAGTGGCCAGGGCTCAGGCGCCTGAGACGTCGGCCAGCCCCAGCCAGGCGGCCATCTGTTCCAGCTCGTCGGCGAGGGCGGCCT
>DASULG010000292.1:0-19592 GCA_036278335.1 Pedococcus sp. | reverse complement strand
GGGCCCCCGCCTCCGCGCCTCGCGGAGGCGGGGCCCTTTGTTGTCGGCTCCTGGCTGACCCTCGCCGACCCGTGCCCGGACCCTCGATGGCCCCGTGCTCGGCCCTTCGACTCCCCGTCCTCGGCCGTCCGACGTCCCCGTGCTCTGGTGGGAGGCCGGGCGCGGTCGTAGCGTGGCCCAATGGGTCAGACACCGCGCGCGAGCACCGTGGCCGAGCTGCTGGCACAGGGCTACCAGCACCGCACCGTCAAGCAGGAGATCCGGCAGAACCTGCTGGCCCGGCTGCGGGGCGGCGAGCCGGCCTTTCCCGCCATCGTCGGCTTCGACGACACGGTCCTGCCGGAGCTGGAGACCGCGCTGCTCGCGGGCCACGACCTCGTGCTGCTCGGTGAGCGCGGCCAGGGCAAGACCCGGCTGATGCGCACCCTCGCCGGCCTGCTCGACGAGTGGAGTCCCGCGATCGAGGGCTGCGAGGTCAACGACGACCCGCTGCACCCGGTGTGTGGCCGGTGCCGGCAGCTGGCCGAGGAGCTGGGCGAGACCATGCCCGTGTACTGGCGGCACCGCACCGAGCGTTACACCGAGAAGCTGGCCACCCCCGACACCAGCGTGGGCGACCTGGTGGGCGACGTCGACCCGGTCAAGGTCGCCCAGGGCCGCACGCTCGGCGACCCCGAGACGGTGCACTACGGCCTGGTCCCGCGCGCCAACCGAGGGGTCTTCGGCCTCAACGAGCTGCCGGACCTGGCCGAGCGCATCCAGGTGGCGCTGTTCAACGTGCTGGAGGAGCGCGACATCCAGATCCGCGGCTACTCGCTGCGCCTGCCCCTCGACCTGCTGCTGGTCGCGACCGCCAACCCTGAGGACTACACGAACCGCGGGCGCATCATCACCCCGCTCAAGGACCGGTTCGGCGCCGAGATCCGCACGCACTACCCCTTCGAGGTCTCCGACGAGGTCTCGCTGATCGCCCAGGAGTCCGCGCTGGTCGCCACCGTCCCGGCCCACCTCCTGGAGGTCATCGCCCGCTTCACCCGGGGCCTGCGCGAGTCGTCCGCGGTGGACCAGCGCTCTGGCGTCTCGGCCCGGTTCGCCATCGCCGGCGCCGAGAGCGTGGCCGGCTCGGCGCTGCGGCGGTCGGCCCGATCGGCAGAGCCCGAGGCCGTCGCACGCATCTGCGACGTTCCCACCGCCGTGCCGACCCTGCTGGGCAAGGTCGAGTTCGAGATGGGCGAGGAGGGCCGAGAGCGCGAGGTGCTCGAGCACCTGCTGCGGGTCGCCGTCGCGGAGACCTTCCGCGACCGCCTCGCCGGCCTCGACCTCTCCGGTTTCACCGACCTGTTCGCCGAGGGCGCCGTCGTGGAGACCGGCGAGCTGGTCTCGGCCTCGGAGCTGCTGGCCCAGATCGGCACCGTCCCGGGGCTGTCCAAGGTGCTCGACCGGCTCGGCCACGGCGACGACGCCTCACCGGGTGAGGTGGCCGCCGCGGTCGAGTTCGTCCTCGAGGGACTGCACCTGACCCGCCGCATCGACAAGGACACGGTGGCGGGGCGCACCGTGTACGGCGCGTAGATGGCGAGCCGACCCGGCCCCGTCCACGGGCGGTACCGCTACGGCCCCTGGCACGGCGGCCCCGACCCGCTGGCGCCGCCCTATGACGTGCGCGCCGCCCTCGACGAGGTCGGGCGCGAGGTGCTGGCCGGCACGGGGGCGCGCGAGGCGCTGCGGGACCTGCTCCGCCGTGGCATCGACGGCCGCGGCGGTCTGGACGAGCTGGCCGAGCGGATCCGCCGGATGCGGGACGCGGCGCGCAGGCGCGGCGACCTGGGGGGCACCCTCGACCAGGTGCGGGCGATGCTCGACCAGGCGCTGGCCGCCGAACGCGACGCCCTGGCGGCCGAGGACACCGACGCGGCGCGGCTCGCGGAGATGGACCTGGCCACCCTCCCGGACGACGTCGCCGGCGCAGTACGGGCGCTGGCCGACCACGACTGGCACTCGCCGGAGGCCCGCGCGGCATACGAGGCCATCGCCGAGATGCTGCGCCGTGAGGTGCTCGACGCACAGTTCGCCGGGTTGAAGCAGGCCCTGTCCGGGCAGGACCCCGAGGCCATGAACCAGGTCAAGGACATGCTGGCCGACCTCAACGCGCTGCTCGCCGCGCACGCGCGCGGCGAGGACACGACCGACCGGTTCCGCGAGTTCATGGACCGGCACGGGGACCTCTTCCCCGAGCAGCCCAAGGATGTCGACGAGCTCATCGACTCCCTCGCGCGCCGGCAGGCAGCCGCTGCCCGGATGATGGCCTCGCTGACGCCAGAGCAGCGGGCGCAGCTGTCCCAGCTCGTGAGGGACGCGCTGGGCGACCCTGACCTGGCGGCACAGATGGCGCAGCTGTCGGACACGCTGCGGGCGCTGCGACCCGGCCTCGACCGGTCCACCGGGATGGGCATGCGTCCTGGGGGCGAGCCACTCGGCTACGGCGACGCCGTCGAGGCGGTGGCCGAGCTCGCCGACCTCGAGTCCCTCTCGAACCAGCTGGCGCAGGGGTATGCCGGGGCGAACCTGGACGACGTGGACGTGGAGCGGCTCGAGGAGCGGCTCGGCGCGACGGCAGCGCGTGACTTCGAGGCGCTGCGCCAGCTCGAGCGGGAGCTGGAGCGGCAGGGCTACCTCTCGCGCGGCGACGACGGGCTGCGGCTGACCCCCCGGGCGGTGCGCCGGCTCGGCGAGACCGCCCTGCGACGGGTCTTCGACGGCCTCTCGGCGACCGGGCGCGGCGACCACGACGACCGGCAGCCCGGCCAGGCCGACGAGCCCACGGGGCTGAGCCGCCAGTGGGCGTTCGGCGACGAGCTGCCCCTGGACGCGGTCCGCACGGTCGCCAACGCCCTGCGGCGCGGCGGTATGCCGGGTGGCGCCCGTTCGGGGGGCGGCGGCGCGGGCGGCGCGAACGCAGGCGGTGGCGGTGCTGGTGGATCCCCCGCCGGCGTCAGCCTGCTCGTCGAGGACTTCGAGGTCGTCGAGACGGAGCGGCGCACGACGGCGGCCGTCGCCCTCTGCGTCGACATGTCCTGGTCGATGGTGCAGGAGGGCCGCTGGGGGCCGATGAAGCAGACCGCGCTGGCCCTCTCCCACCTGGTGCAGACCCGCTACCGCCACGACGCGCTGCAGATCATCGGGTTCAACATCGCGGCGCGGCGGCTCTCCCCGGTGCAGCTGGCCGAGGCCGAGCCGGAGTGGGTGCAGGGGACGAACCTGCAGCACGCACTGATGCTCGCCGCCCGCCACCTGCGACGACACCCCGACGCCGAGCCCGTCGTCCTCGTCGTCACCGACGGTGAGCCGACCGCGCACCTGGGGCCGGACGGCATACCGGAGTTCATGTGGCCCACGACGAGCGCGACGCTGCGGGCAACCGTGGCGCAGGTGGATGAGCTGCGGCGCAGCGGCGCCGCCCTCAACGTCTTCATGCTGGGCGAGGACCCGGGGCTGGCCCGGTTCGTCGACGCGGTGGCCCGGCGCGCCGGTGGGCGCGTGTTCACCCCGTCGATCGACCGGCTGGGCGAGTACGTCGTGGCGGACTACCTCCGGGCTCGTCGCGGCCGGCGCTGATGTGGCGGCCGGGACCGGGACGTCGTCTCGGCAGGGAGACGGGCCTGCTCAGGCCTCCGGCTGCGCGGGCGCCCACGTCTGCGATGCCACGGACCCGATGACCCAGGCGCGCCGCCTCTCGCTGTCCCAGCGCCGCGCCAGCGTGATCTGACCTGACATGCCCCGCAGCGGGCCCAGCGCCGTGATGGCGTCGCCGATCCGGGCGCGGCTGACGCCCCTGGCCAAGGTGACGTGGGGGGTCCAGTGGCCGGCAAACGCGTTCTCTCGTGGGCTCACCCATCGCTCCAGGGCACTCGCGGTGGCTGCGTGCAGCTCGAGCAGGCGCGTGTCGGGGAGCACGAGCCGGGCGAGCACCAGCCGTCGGCTGCCGAAGACGACGAGCGCGCCGAGCTGCAGGGGCAGCGGGAGCACGTCGGCTGCCAGCGAGAGCTGGCCCTCGACCTCCTCGGGGATCATCTCGGCAACGCCGAGCGTGATGTGCGGGGCGTTGGTGCCACCGTGGTGACGGGCCTGGCTGGGCAGCCCCACCTCGGCCAGACGCTGCCACTCGGCGCGCACGGCGGCGTCGGTCGTCGGGTCCAGCAGCAGCTCGACCGTCTGCACGCTCGGCTCCTCCGCTCGCTCGCTTGCCGGGATCTCAGGCTAGGCGCTGTGGCTCACCGCGGCTTCGAGTACATCCTCGAGAGGTACAAGCCGGCGGCGAAGCGGCGCTGGGGGTACTTCGCGCTGCCGGTACTCCACCGCGACCGCCTCGGCTTGGGGCCCGAGCCACCCGGCCTGACGCCGGTTCTGACCCCGGGCCTGAGGCCGAGCCTCACGCGGGGCCAGGGGCCGGCGGGGAGCAGGGCGCGACTCTCGGGCAGGCAAACCTCCTTGACGAGGGCTGGTCCGTTCGTATCATCTGCGTGAGGTCAAGAAGGGGCCCGCCTGAACTTGCGACCGTCCGCGGTCTTTGCGATGGAGGTGCAATGGCGTTTCTCGCTGGTCGAGGCCACGGGCCCGCGTTGGTGTTCGAGTACGACGTCATGGCCGAGCTGTGGACCTGCTCCCCTGGCCTCTGCGATCTCTACGGCATGCCCCCGGGGCAGCCTCCGACGGCCGCGGCCATGCTGGAGCGGGTTGTCGACGAGGACCGCGCCGTCGTCCTGGAGTGGTTCCAGCACCTCCTCCGTACCGCTTGCCCCTTCTCGTTCGAATACCGCCTGGTGGACCCCGACGGTCGCACACGACGACTGGTCCTCGTGGGTCAGAGCGAGGCAGCGGGTGGGGAGGTGAAGCGCCTCTCCGGCTTCGCCGTCGACATCACCGAGACGATTCGCGAGGAGACGTCGCACGCGGTGCTGGCATCTACCCAGCACCGCGCCGCAATAGAGCAGGCCAAGGGCGCGCTCATGCTGAGCTTCGGCGTCCAGGAAGAGGTCGCCTTCGACCTGCTGCGTGCCTACTCCAGCCAGCACAACATCAAGCTGGCCCGCGTCGCGGAGCACATCGTCACGGGCATGGCTGAGCCCGCGTTCTCGAGGGAGGAGCCGGTCCGCTGCCTGCTCGACCTCCTGCTCGACCTCGACCGCGCGACGGAGGCCGAGCAGCACCGCCGGCGCGGGCGTGGGTCAGCAAACGGGCGCGTGGCCGACGACACTGCTCCCGGATGACCTAGGGGGCAGGCGGCGGGGCCAGTGAGGCGCGCTCGACGAAGACGGTGGGAAGGCGGTCGTGCACCGGGGGCCGCGGCTCGCCGCCGATCCGGTCGAGGAGACGCTCGCAGGCGGCCACGCCGATCTCGTACATGGGCTGGGTCACGACGGTCAGTGGCGGTGAAACCACGTCGGCCCACTCTGCGTCGTCGAAGCCGAGCAGCGACACCTGTTCCGGGCAGCGAATACCCCGCTCGCGGAAGCACTGCAGCGCGCCCAGCGACTGGATCGAGTCGAAGGCCAGGATGGCTGTTGGCGGCTCCGGCAGGCTCATGAGGACGTTGACCTCAGCCACTGCATCCTCGCGGCGGAAACCGTTGGCGGAGAGGTACTCCGGCCGCATCGCGATGCCCGCCGACGTCAACGCGTCGCGGTAGCCGGCAGCCCTGGCGCCGACGGTGGTTGCCGACAGGCGCTCGACGCCCTTCATGTCGGGAAGGACGAGCCGCTCCCGGATCTCGGGCGTCCCACCGGTGACGATCGCGATGCGCTTGTGCCCGAGCTCCAGCAGTCGCTCGGTAGCCAGACGCGCCGCCCTGCGGTTGTCGATGCCGACCGTGTCAGCCGCCAAGCCGGCGACACGACGGTCGAGCAGCACGATCGGCGTGCCCGATGCGATGACCTCGCGCAAGTGTTTGCGGTCGCCCGCATCCGCCGGGCACACCACCATGCCGTCGACCCTCCGGTCTGCCAGCAGTGAAACAGCACTGCGCTCCTTCTCGAGCTCCTCGTCGGTGTTGGCCAACAACACCTCGAAGCCGCGGCTGCGGGCTGTGTCTGTGATGCCGCGAAGCGACCGCCGGAAGAACGGGTTCTCGATGTCGGAGATGATGACACCGATGGTCTGGGTGGAACCCGTGATCATGCTCCGCGCCAGCACATTGGCGCGGTAGCCGAGGGCCTCAGCGGCGTCCACGACGCGCTGTCGGGTCGCTTCACGCACCGATCCATAGCCCCCGAGGGCGCGAGCTGCCGTCGCCGTGGAGACCCCGGCGCGCTGCGCCACGTCCGGCAGCGTCGCGACGCCCTTGCTTTCGTCCAGCCTGCGCACGATCGCCCTTCTTCCTCGCGGCCGGACGCGTGTTCCTGGCCGATCTCGCTCTGACCCTAGCGGTGCTACCGGCTCCGTCCGGCGCCGGGGAGTGACCATTTTTCGACAACCCCTTGACAGGTGGAGACGACCTTGAGAACGTTCTCACTATCTCGTCTGAGAACGTTATCAAACCGCCGAGTCGAAAGAGATCCAATGCCGCAGACCCTGCCCCTCAAGCCCATCGACGCCGACACCATCGACAAGCTGACCGCGGCCATCGACGAGCGCGAAGCCATCGCCGCGGCCGTCGCGGACGTGGTCGCCCGCGGTCTGCGCAACGTCTACTTCGTCGGCGCCGGCGGCTCGATCATCTGCAGCTACCCGGCCCACTACCTCCTGAAGCGCAAGGCCTCCTTCCCGGTCTTCCAGCTGCAGAGCGACGAGCTCAACTGCACCACCCCCGCGCTGATGGGCGAGGGGTCTCTGGTGGTCCTCGCCTCCTACACCGGCACCACCAAGGAGACTGTGGCCGCGGCCAAGACCGCCAAGGCGGCCGGCGCAACCGTCATCTCCGCCGCCAAGGCTGGCAGCCCGCTCGCGGAAGCCTCCGACATCGCCTTCTCGGGCAAGAGCGACCTCTTCGAGCTGGTCGTCGCCTTCGAGCTCCTGGCGGCCACCGGCGCCGACCTGGACCACGCCGAGGTCGACGTCGCGCTCAAGGCGCTCCCGGAGGCAGTGCGCCATGCCATCGAGCAGGCCGAGCCCCAGCTCGCCAAGATCGCCGATGCCTTCAAGGACGAGCCCATCACCTACGTCCTCGGCTCGGGCCCGAGCTACGGCTGGGCCTACGGACTGGCCATGTGCTTCCTGCAGGAGATGCAGTGGAAGCACGCCGCGGCCTTCAACACGGGGGAGTTCTTCCAGGGCGCCTTCGAGATGGTCGACGACGACACGGCCGTGCTGCTGTGGCTGGGGGAGGACGCCTCCCGCCCCATGGCCGAGCGCGGGAAGCGGTTCCTCGACACCTACTGCAAGAAGGCGCAGTACGTCGACGTCAAGGACCTCGAGCTGCCGGGCATCCCGGCCGCACTGCGACAGGACGTCTCACCGATCGTCGTCGGTGCGCTGGCCAACCGGCTCGCCCAGCACTACGAGGCGGTGCGCGGCCACGACCTCGAGACCCGTCGCTACATGTTCAAGGTCGACTACTGAGCCCTGCGGGGCAGGAGGAGCTGACCATGCTCAACTTCGACGAAGACCGATACCTCCGCATCCAGTCGGGTGCGGTGGGCCTGGCAGACCGCATCCACGCGGAAGTGGAACGCGCCCTCGAGCATGGAGCCGAGAACCTCTTCTTCGTGGGGTCCGGCGGCGCTGGCATCCTCATGGAGCCGGCTGCCCGGCTGCTGCAGGAACGGTCCACGTTCCCGGTGCACCAGGTGATGCCGGCCGAGCTCGTGGTGCGCGGCTCGGTGCACCTCGGGCCCCGGTCGCTTGTGGTCGTGCCCTCGCTGTCCGGCACCACCACCGAGAGCGTGGAGGCCCTGCGCTGGTGCCGAGAGCGGGGTGCGCGCGTCATCACCCTCACAGGGTTCGCCGGCGTCCCTCTCGCAGACGAGGCCGACGTCAACCTCGTGAACGAGGCAGCCGACGACACCTCCTGCGAGTCGTTCTACCTCCAGGCGCTGCTCGTGGCGCTGTCGCTCATGCACCTGCGCGGCGAGTACGACGGCTACCCGGAGACGCTGGCGCAGCTCACGACGCTGCCGGCCCTGCTGCTGGAGGCGAAGCGGGCGTTCGAGCCGCGGGCCGCGGAGTACGCCGCGAGCATCCGGGACGAGCCCTTCCACATCATCACCGGGGCGGGAGCGACCTGGCCGCAGGCCTTCTACTACGGGATGTGCATCCTCGAGGAGATGCAGTGGATCCGGACCCGACCGGTGCATGCGTCCGACTTCTTCCACGGGACGCTCGAGCTGGTCGAGGCCGGAGTCAGCGTCATCCTGCTCAAGGGTGAGGACGCCTCCCGACCGCTCGTCGAGCGTGTTGAGAAGTTCGCTCCCGGGTACACCGAGAAGGTGTGGGTGCTCGACAGCGCCGACGTGTACCTGCCCGGCGTCTCTCAGGAGGTTCGCTCGCTCATCTCCCAGGTCATGCTCGCCGCACTGCTCGAGCGGATCAGCGCCCACCTCGAGGTCCTGCGCGACCACCCGCTGACGACCCGGCGCTACTACAAGCGCGTGGCCTACTGATGGTGACGTGATGGATACGAACCTGGTCGCCGTCGGCGACAACGTGGTCGACCGCTACGTCGACCGGGGCGTGATGTACCCCGGCGGGAACGCGGTCAACGTGGCGGTGCACGCGCGCCGGTGCGGGGCGCGCTCGGCCTACGTCGGTGCGGTCGGCACCGACAGGGCCGGCCGGGCCGTGCTCGACGCGCTGGTCGCCGAGGGCGTCGACACCGCCCAGGTGCGGGTGCTCGACGGACCCAACGCGTATGCGGTGGTGCGGGTCGTGGAGGGCAACCGGGTCTTCGGTCACGCTGATGCGGGCGTGTCCCAGTTCACGCTGAGCGACGCGGACCTGGCGGCTGTTGCGGTCGCAGACATCGTCCACACCGGCGAGTGCTCCCTGGTGGAGGACCAGCTCGCAGACCTGGCGCTCGCCGCCCGCCGTCTGTCGTTCGACTTCTCGGAGCGCCCTTGGTCCTACGTCGAGAAGTACGCGCGCCACGCACAGGTCGCCATCCGGTCCTGCCCGGGCGCCACCGCCGAGGAGGCCGCCGCCGAAGCCAAGCGCCTCCAGGGTCTCGGCCCTGCGGTCGTGGCGGTCACTCTCGGGGCCGAGGGTGCGGTGCTCCTCGGACACCGGTCGTTTGCCTATGCGCGCCCCGAGCCGGCCCCGGTCGTCGACACCCTCGGTGCCGGTGACGCCTTCATCGCCCGCTTCCTGCTGGGACTGACGGCAGGCGAGGACCTGCGGCAGCTCGCGCAGCAGGCCACGGCATACGCCACCTCCACTTGCGCCTCCTTCGGCGCCTTCGGCTACGAGACGGCCATCAAGGCCACCACCCCTCCGCTCGACCCCAACCAGCAAGGAGCGTTTCGATCATGACATCCCTGAACCGTGTGGGACTTTCCCTCGCGGCGGTCGTCTCAGCCGTGGCGCTCGCCGCGTGTGGGGCACCCTCGACCGCCAACTCCTCGGCAAAGCAGGCAGACCTCACCACACCGAAGGAGAAAAGCGGGACGCTGACCATGGTCACCAAGTTCGCCGACCCGAAGTACGCGCCGTACTTCGTGGACGTGACCAAGGCCTACGAGGCAGCGAACCCGGGCGTCAAGATCCAGCTCGAGCAGGTCGGCGACCAGCCCTACAAGGACAAGATCCGGGTGCTGTCGGCGTCGAAGAAGCTGCCGGACATCTACTTCTCCTGGGCCGGCGACTTTGCCAACAAGTTCGTCCGGGCCAACCTCGCCGCGGACCTCTCCTCGGTCGTCGGGCCTGACACGGAATGGGGAAAGACCTTCTCCCCCGCCGCGCTCAAGGCTTTCGAGCGCGAGGGCAAGTACTACGGAGTGCCCATCGACCTCGACGCCAAGTACATGGCCTACAACAAGCAGGCATTCGCCAAGGCGGGCATCAACAGCCCGCCGGACAGCCTCGAGACGCTGCTGGCCGACTGTGGCAAGCTGAAGTCGGCGGGCTACATCCCGATCGCGCTTGGCAACCAGTACGGCTGGCCCGCCATCCACTACATGACCCAGCTCAACGCGTATGCCGTGAAGCCGGACACCATGGCCAAGGACTACAACCCCGCCACGGGTGCGTTCACGGACCCCGGTTACGTCAAGGCGCTCGAGCAGTTCCAGTCGGTGGTCAAGGAGTGTGCGTCGCCGTCGGCCAACGGCCTCTCGCACGAGGCGGCCCAGGCCAACTTCATCAACGGCAAAGCGGCGATGCACTACCTGGAGTCGCTGGAGTTCCTCGCGCTGACGACCAAGGGCGGGGCTCCGAAGGAGCTGGCCGACAACTGGGACTTCTTCCGCCTTCCCGCGGCAGGTGCCAGCCCTGGCGACACCAACGCCCTGACCGGCGCGCCCGACGGGTTCATGGTGAACGCCCAGAGCCAGAACGCCGCGCTGGCCGTGGACTTCCTGAAGTTCATGACCAAAGCGCAGAGCGCCCAGAAGCTGACCGCCGACATCGGCTGGCTGAGCCCCGTGCAGGGCTCAGCCACCGCGGAGAACTCGTTCCCGCAGCTGCAGTCGGCTCTCGCCGACATGAGCAAGGCCAGCCAGTTCGCGATCTGGCTCGACACAGTGACCAACGCCGATGTCGCCAACGCCTACCTCTCGGGCGTGGAGGGACTCATCAACGGGTCCACGACGCCGCAGGATGTCATCAAGGGTGTCCAGGACGCGGCTGAGAAGGCCAAGAAGCAGGTCGGATGAGTTTCGGCCGGGGGCACGTGACCGCGCGTGGCCCCCGGCTTCAGCTCCTCCGTCAGAGTAAGGCGGACTGTGTGATGCACGTAGTGAACCGTTGGCGGTCGTGGGCTTGGGTGCTGCCCGCCCTGATGCTGCTGTTGGTCTTTGTCTACTACCCCATCGTGGAGAACCTGCGACTGAGTCTGTACTCCTGGAGCGCGTTCTCCGCACAGCCCACGTTCGTGGGGCTCGACAACTACCGGACGGCTGCGGGGGACCCGGTGTTCTGGCGGGCCTTGCGGAACAACACGGTGTTCGCGGTGACCTCGCTGGTCTTCCAGGTTGGCTTCTCGTTGGTGCTGGCGGCTGTGCTCGAGGAGTTCGTCCATCAGCGACTTCGGGGCATCCTCCGGACGATCTACTTCATCCCCGCCGTCATCTCCATCACGGTCGCGGGAATCCTCTTCTCGTTCCTCTACAACCCGCAGATCGGGCTTCTGAACAGGCTGCTCGCTGCGGTGGGGCTTCAGTCGTGGCAGCACTCGTGGCTGGGTGAGCCGAGCACGGCCATGTGGAGCATCATCGCCATGAGCCAGTGGCAGTCGATCGGCTACACCGCCATCCTCTTCGTGGTGGCGATCCAGCGGGTCCCGCGCGAGTTCTACGAAGCTGCGCGGATCGACGGGGCCGGCAAGATTCGCAGCTTCTTCTCGATCACCGTGCCGATGGTGCGGGAGATGACGACCCTCGTCACGATCCTCACGATCTCCGGGGCCTTCCTGGTCTTCAACGAGGTGATGGTGATGACCGCGGGCGGACCGTCGAACTCGAGCCAGGTGCTCGGCACATGGCTCTATCGCAACGCTTTCCTCAATGACGACATGGGTTACGCGTCGGCGATCGCGACCGTCATCTTCGTCATCACGCTCTTGATCGGAACTGTCCAGATCTACGTGAGCCGACGCCGGAGGATCGAATGGTGATGACCGCGTCGTCACAGGCCGAGACTGTCCCAACGGTCACCTCCCGCCGCCGGACGGTCCGCCCGCGCTGGATCCGCAGCCTGTTGTCCGTCCTGGTTTGGGCAGGGCTGGGACTGCTTGTCATCGCGGTCCTCTATCCGCTCCTCTGGATGGTGTTCAGCAGTTTCAAGGACAACCGTGAGGTCTTCGACAGCCCCTGGGGCATGCCGGGGCGGCTGCGGTGGGAGAACTTCGGCAAGGCTGGCAACGCCGGTGTCGTCCGGTACTTCACCAACAGCGTCATCGTGACCTCGCTGTCGATCCTCACGACCGTCCTCATCAGTGCGTGGGCTGCCTTTGGTCTGGTGCGGCAGAAGATCGTCGGCGGCGGCATCGTCCTGGGCCTGCTGCTCGGTGGCCTGATGCTCGCTCCCACGGTGGCGCTCATCCCGCTGTTCGGGTTGCTCCAGAACCTGCGGATCTTCGACACCTACTGGGCGCTCATCGTCCTCTACACCGCGTTCCGCATCCCGTTCACGACCTTCCTGATCCGCGCCTACATGATCGACATCTCGCCGGAGGTGGACGAGGCGGCCAAACTGGACGGCTGCACGCCGGCCCAGACGTTCTGGCGCATCATCCTGCCGATGTCCAGGCCGATTCTCGTCTCGGCCGCCCTGCTGCAGGCGCTCTTCGCGTGGAACGAGTTCGTCTTCGCCCTGGTCTTCGTCAGCAACGGGGACCTCAAGACCCTTCCGGTGGGTCTGATGGACATGCAGAGCCGTCTGCTGACCGACTGGCCGGTGCAGTTCGCCGGCCTCACCATGGCCGCATTGCCGATGATCGTGCTGTTCCTGATCGGGCAGCGGCAGTTCCTCCAAGGGCTGACGGACGGCATCGGGAAGTAGACCAGCGCCCAGGGCGGCGGGCATTGGATTCCGCCAGGCGGCCTGGAACTCTCCGCTTGCTCCTCGCGGCCCGCCACGCGTTGCCCTCGTTGGGGCAGTGCTGCAGGCTGAGGTCAATGAGGGGCGCTGGCCCCTCCCTGCCGAAAGGGCGATGCCATGGGATTCCTCGACCGTCTGCTGGGGCGCGAGCCGCGGGTGCAGAACGACCCGGGGCAGTCGCCCCAGCCCTCGTTTCCAGGGCCGGGCATGACGCCCCAGAACGGCCGCCAGGGGGAAGACGAGCGCGCCATTGCCCGCTATCGCTACCTCCTGCGGACCGCGCCACCTGAGGAGCTGGAGCGCGTGCACGCAGAGGCGTTCTCACGGCTGACCCCAGAACAGCGCAGCGAGGTGCTCGCTGAGCTGAGCCAGAACCTGCCTCCGGGTGAGCGGGTGCCCGCCGGAGACCCGCAGGCTCTGGCGCGCGCCGCCACCCGCGCCGAGATGCGGCAGCCGGGTTACCTCGAGCAGACGTTCAGCCGTGGCCGTTTCGGCGGCGCGGGCGCCGGCATGGGCATGGGCGGCGGCATGGGCATGGGCGGCACCATCATGGGTTCGATGATGGGCACCATCGCCGGCGTCGTCGTCGGCTCGGCGATTGCGGACGCCCTGTTCGACGACTACAACAGCTCCCCGGAGGCCGCGGAGGCTGGTGACAGCGGCGGCGGCGACACGGGCGCAGGCGACCAGGACGGTGACGCCGGAAGCGGTGATGCCCAGGACGGCTCCGGTTCGGGCGACACTGCGGGCGGCTCCGACGTCGCCGGTGGCGACTTCGGAGGCGGGGACTTCGGAGGCGGGGACTTCGGCGGCGGGTTCTGATCAAACGGCGGCGGGTCCGGACCGGGCCTCACCGGCCCTCCGCCCCAGCTGGTCCTGTTCTTGCTCGGCGTAGTCGGCCCGATGCAGACTGCTCCGGATTCGTCATCGGGTGCTCGCCCCCTTGGTCCTTGGGCGGTGGTGATGATCCGCTCGCAGGGAGGTCCGTCATCTGGTGGTGGAGCGGCGGCGGGCGTTGCGGGCCGCCAGGACCGAAGCGGCCAACCCCGCGCCGGAGGTGAGCACGCCCCCGCCCGTCAGACGGCCGAGCAGCCCCTTTGACGCCTCGCTGGCTCGTTGCTGCTCCCCCGCGTAGGCGCTGACGACGACGAGGGCTCCGGTCAGGACCGGCACACCCCACTGGAGCACGGCCAACTGCCGCTGAGCCCCGGCCACGTCGTCGGGCGTCAACGCGGGTGAGGGCTCCGTGCCGGACTCGATCGGCACGTTCTGGTTTGCGGACACTTTGCGGCCCAGCACCCGGCTGTACGCGGTGGCGAGGAGGGCTGCCACGGTGAGTCCGGTCTTGACGGCGACCATGGTCGCGACACCGCGTTGGGCAGCGATGCGAGCCGTGTTGCCTTGGAGCTGACCGATGCTCCCAGCCAGGTGCATCCCGATCGCGACCGCGTTGACGGGCGTCCACCGGTCCCAGCCGGTGTTGGTCACAGCGCCCACGTCGCTGGGGGTGGTGGCCTTGGCCGCGGCGGTGTTCAGTGCGACGGCGTTGGCCAAGGTGCCGCCGAACCAGGCCGCCAGGCCGAGGTCGTGCAGCGATCGGGAGAGTGTGTTGCGGGCCATGGCGCCCTCCTCGGTGACGTTGACCAGATGTTGTGGGTGCCGAAAGCGGCTGGGTGTGGCCGCTAGCGGTGGTGGCGCCGGCCACGCGGGACCGGCTCACCGCCCCCGTGGCCGGCGGAGAACAGGCACCACCGGGATGCGACGGTGACCGCCCACCCAGCCCGATCCATCTGCTGACCGGTGCGGGCGAACCAGCCCACCCATGGTGGCCCAGCGGCGGCCCGCGGCGCTTCCCTCAACCGGTGTAGTTCGGTCCCGCACACCGGGGCTCCGTCCTGGAGCCGCCGAACACCCCTTCGCCCGACCCGAGGAGGACGGAAGCTCAGCGAGATCGCGATGATCCGCAGAACCCGTTCGCTAGGGGAACCGAGAATCCTGACCTGTGGACATATCCCATCAAATTGACAGGTAACTCTCAGACCGACATGCTCCTCACACGCACTCACAGCGAATCGCGCCTTTTGTTCAGCGCGGAGGATGCCTGGAAACCAGGGCATTCATGAGAGTCCAGCAAGCGGCCCTCGTGCGTCACGGCCAGATCGGCCACCATCTGACACACCTTTTAGGGGCTCATTTTGTCTACCACCAAGACTGTCGACACGAACACCCAGCGTGCGGCCCGTATCCACACCGACGAGACTCGACCGGCGCGTAAGACCACCGAGTTGATCGCGTATGTCGTGGCCGTTCTTGCTGTCGCCATCACTGCGCTGGTCGTCGGCAACGACGGCGACAACACCGCGGACCCGTTCAGCGCCGAGCAGGCCCTTCGGTTGATCACGTTCCTGACGATCGGCTACATGATCGCTCGCGGCCTGGCGAAGTCCGGCAACCGCGGTCGCTTCAGCGACAACGACTGACCCCCGGGTAGGCGCAAGTCGCCTGCCTGCAAGCTCGCAGCGCCCTCGTTCACGTGTTGAGCGAGGGCGCTGCCGCGTCGCAGCAGCCGGATGTCGTCCACCTGGGCACGCACCGAGGTCGTCCCGGCAAGGCAGGACAGGTATGCGGGGCGGGCAGGCCCGCTACACCCGCGACTGCCAGTGCTTCACGTTGTCGGATCGGCTGAGAGCGGGCGCCGATACCGGACCTCGTCCAGCCGGACGTCACCGCGCCAGTCGGTCTTCTCCGCCCCGTCGGCGCTCCACCCATGCTGTTCGTAGAACCGCCGGGCGCGCTTGTTACCGGCGAGCACCCACAGGGTCGCCTCAGTGGCGGCTGTCGAGCTGGTGGCGCGCCAGCCTGACAGGACCTGAGCGTGCAGGGTGTGCCCGTGACCGGCTCCCCAGTGATCGGGGTGAAGGTAGATCCCCCACAGTTCCTGGGTGTTTGCTTCGGCGTCGTCGTCCCGGGACGGGCCGATGCTGGCGAACCCGATGATGCGGTGGTCCTGTTCGGCGACCAGGGTCGCGACACCCGGAGTGGGAGGTTGGCTCAGGATCTGTTCCCAGGTCTGCGTGCGGTCCTGCACCGACAGAGAGTCCAGGTAGTGCTGGGGGATGAGCCCGGCGTACGCCTGCTGCCAGGAGGCCACGTGCACCGCGGCGATCGCCGCGGCGTCGGCCACGTTGGCGGACCGCACGTTCAGGGTCACAAGTGGAGTATGCCCAGTCGACCGGACGGGTCCTGTCACCCCGTGTCGGGAGGCCTTCGCGGGCCCTGTTCGCAATCGACACCGGGCGTCACCGTTGACACCTCATGTCGCTCTTCACGGGGCTGGTGACGTCTCCGATGGTGCCCGCCCGTCGCCGACCTCCTTCTTCCATCGACCGCCCTGGCATCCGGCGAGCCCAGCGGTTGCCCTCGGGTCGGTCAGTCAGATGCCGGGGGGTGGGCTGGCGGTGTCCTGACCGTCCTGCGTTCGGCGGATGGCCGAGGACAAGTCATCCCGCCCGCCTCACCTCCGATCGGACACCCGAGCCCAGGCAAACAGGACAAGCAGCACAACCAAGACCTATCCAGGGCGACATCGCGGCCTCCATCGACCACCCCAGTCTGGTGGGCCGGGCCCGTTCGCGTGCATAGCGGAGTCGCCGTTCACAGGCACAGGAGCGGCGCAAGTTCGCCAAATCACCCCCGAGGGTGCCGTTATCGAAAGCAAGCCGCCAGTAGGCCCTCGGTACACCACGGCACCGGGCTTGACCACGGTCACATGTACGGAGCGGGGAGATTGTGCGTTACGTCTCTGGTCGGTTCGCCGAGATCACGGACCCCGAGACAGTGTTGCGGGTCACTTGACGCGATTCCTGACCGAAACCCAGAAGGGCCGAGACATGAAGCGATCCGTTACTGCCATTCCATTGCTGGTGCTCGCTGCCGCACTGTTGACTCCTGGTGCGTCCGCAACGGCTGCGCCCCCAACTCCCGTCGATACCACCGAGACATTCGCAGCAGGGGAGGCTTGCTCGTTCCCAATCGAGGTTGCCTTCGAGGGCAAGGGAGGGGCCATCGACCTGCCCAACAACCCCACGTTCTCCGGCATGGCCACGTCCCCGGACCTGAGGGTCACGGTCACCAACCTCAGTGAGCCCACCAAGACGGTCACGGTCAACGCCACGGGCGTCTTCCGCTTCGTCACGCGTCCTGACGGCGGGCTGGAGATCGTGGCAGGTGGGCACAACTTCCTGTATGGCGTACCGGAGGTCGGCGCGACAGCGCTTGCCACCACCGGGCCGATCACAGTGCAGGTCGAGAACGGCGAGATCGCCGCGATGGACCTCAGCGGGGCGCGGGTCCGCGACATCTGCGCAGAACTCGCCTAAGGGCCCTCCGCCCGCAGAGCGCACGTAGTAACGCAACGCCTCCGGCCCCGGCTGGGATCGGGGGCGTTGCGTTACTGCGTCTGCGGACAAGCGACGGTCCAGTGTCACGTCGCGAGTTGTGACACTGACATGTCGCCACTGGTGACACTGAGATGTCGCGTCACACGCTGAGCTCAGCCGAAGTCGTTGGCCATGTTGGCGAATCGGCTGTAGTGGCCCTGGAAGGCCAGGACGATGTCCTTGGTCGGGCCATTACGGTGCTTGGCCACGATCACGTCGGCCTCTCCCTCGCGGGCAGGGTCGGATCTGTCGCGGTGGAGCAGGATGACCATGTCGGCGTCCTGCTCGATCGATCCCGACTCGCGCAGGTCCGACATCTGCGGGCGCTTGTCGGTGCGCTGCTCCGGGCCACGGTTCAGCTGCGAAATCGCGATCACGGGGACCTCGAGCTCCTTGGCGAGCAGCTTGAGCGCACGGGAGAACTCCGAGACCTCCTGCTGGCGGGACTCGACCTTCTTGCCGGAGCTCATCAGCTGCAGGTAGTCGATGACCACCAGCTTGAGGTTGTGCTGCTGCTTCAGACGCCGGCACTTGGCCCGGATCTCCATCAGCGACATGTTGGGCGAGTCGTCGATGAACAGCGGCGACTCGGAGATCTGGCCCATGATCCGGGCGAGCTTCTGCCAGCCGGCGTCGCCGAGCGTTCCCTTGCGCAGGTCCTGCAGCTGGATCTGGGCCTCGGCCGAGAGGACACGCATGGTGATCTCGGTGCGGCTCATCTCAAGCGAGAAGATGGCCGTGGCCAGCTTGTGCCGGATGGCGGCAGCTCGCGCGATGTCGAGGCCGATGGTCGACTTGCCGACGGCGGGACGGGCAGCGATGACGATCATCTGACCCGGGTGGAGACCGTGGGTCAGCTCGTCGAGCTCGATGAACCCGGTCGGCACGCCGATCATCTCGTCGGTGCGGCCGGAGGCCACCTCGATCTCGTTGAGGGTCTGCTCGAGGACGTCTCCGAGCGAGGTGTAGTCCTCGCCGCCGCGTTTGTCGGCCACGGCGTAGACCTCGGCCTGCGCGGCGTTGACGATGTCTTCGACGTCGCCGCCACCCTGCTGGTAGCCGAGCTGGACGATGCGCGTGCCAGCCTCGACCAGACGGCGCAGCACGGCACGCTCGGCGACGATCTGGGCGTAGTACCCGGCGTTGGCCGCCGTGGGCACCGCCTGGATGAGCTGGTGGATGTAGGCCTGGCCGCCGATGCGCTGCAGGTCGCCGCGCTTGCTGAGCTCGTCGGAGACGGTGATGGCGTCGGCGGGCTCGCCGCGGCCGTAGAGGTCGAGGATCGCGTCGTAGATCAGCTCGTGGGCCGGGCGGTAGAAGTCGGTCCCCCGCAGGCCCTCGACGCAGTCGGCGATGGCGTCCTTGGACAGCAGCATGCCGCCGAGCACGGACTGCTCTGCGTGGACGTCCTGGGGTGGCACCCGCTCCTCAGGAGCTGGCCCCTCGGAGGCAGCCCCGAAGGCACTCGTGCTCAGCTCCGCGATGGACACAGACAACCCCTACGACGATGTCGAACTGACGTGCGAACCAGTAGACCAGCGGCCGCCGACAAGCCCGGGGATGAGCCCCGGCGCGCCCGTGATTGGGGCCACGCTAGGGCCGCGCGGGCGCCCACCCCAAACCGCCGCTGTGGACAACCGGTGGACAACCTGTGCGCCACGCCGCCCCTGCTTGTGCACAGGTTCGGGACAAGCCTGTGGATTTCCGGGAGCGACACCGGATCTCGGGGGCCTGACCTGCGCAGACGTCGTCCACCGGGTGTGGACGAAAAGAAACTTGGGCAGTTCTTATGTCCGGCTTGTCCACATGACGCCGGTCACATCCGGCATACCGCGTCTACGTCTTTTGACGGAGGTCCGTCCCATCTCTGTCCACAGCCTGCGCGCCGCGCACCCCGGGACCCGCTGTGCGGCGTGAACCGGGCCACCGCGTCGCACCTGCGCCGTACCCTGAGGCCATGTGCCGCAACATCCGCCAGCTACACAACTTCGAGCCGCCGGCCACGTCTGAGGAGGTCCGGGCCGCAGCACTGCAGTATGTGCGCAAGGTCAGCGGCACAGCGAAGCCGTCCCAGGCCAACCAGGCCGCCTTCGACTACGCCGTCGCAGAGGTCGCCCACGCGACCCAGCACCTGCTCGACCACCTCAGCACCAGCGCGCCGCCGAAGAACCGCGAGGCGGAGGCCGCCAAGGCCAGAGCCCGCGCGCAGGCGCGCTACGGCGCGGCCTGAGACCGTCCGCCCTGCGGGCCCGGGCCCCGGGCAACCCGGAGACGACCCCAGCGCGGCTCCGACGCCGCTACTACGCGGCCTGCCCCCGGCGGAACACCCCGAGGACCCGGCTCACCCGCGTCTTGGCCGTCGTCTTGACCTTCTCCGCGGCGCCGTTCGGCAGGGACAGCACGATGACCTGCTTCCACGCCGAGGCCACCTGGTGGGGCAGCGAACCGGTCACGTAGCTGAGGCGGTAG
>DASULG010000291.1:0-9578 GCA_036278335.1 Pedococcus sp. | reverse complement strand
AAGACCCAGTAGTGGAGCCGCTCTCCGCCGATGCCCAGCCCGCGGCCGGGCCCGTCGTCAGGCCCGGCGTAGTAGCCGTCCAGGGACGTCGTGATCGCGGCGACAGTTCTCATGGTCTCCATGGTCTCCTCCGGTTTCAGGCCTGTCTCCCCCTGTCTCCCACGGTCAGACCGGCTCCGCCGTCTGAAATCGTCGGTGCCTGTCGGTGGCCTCCGGGAGGATGTGCCCATGGACCGCAGCCGCCTGCTCCGCCAGCGCCTGGCGACCCAGCGCCTGAGCTCGGCGCCACTGCCCCGCGCCGTCGACGCAGTGCGGCTGCTGACCTGTGTGCAGTCCCAGGAGCGCGACCACGCGTTCTTCTCCCTCGGCCTGCGCACCAGGAGCGCGACGTATGCCGCGGTGCGGGCCGAGTACGACCGCGGCGCCTTCCTGCGCACCCACATCCTGCGCCCCACGTGGCACTTCGTCCTGCCGGAGGACCTGCGCTGGATCCTCGCCGCGACCTCCGGGCGTGTCATCAGGTCCATGGCCGGTCGCCACGCCCAGGTGGGCCTCGACGACCCGCGCCATGTCGGCCGGTCCCTCGACACGCTGGCCGAGCTGCTCCGTGGCCGCACGTTCCTCACCCGCCAGGAGATCGGCGCGGCGTTCGACAAGGCAGGAGGCCTGCCGGCGAAGGGCGAGCAGCTCGGCCACCTCCTCCTGCTCGCCGAGCTGCAAGGCCTGGTCTGCTCCGGCCCGCTGCGGGGCACCTGGCACACCTACGCCCTGGTCGACGAGGTGGTGCCGCCCAGCCCTGCCCCCGGGCGCGAGGAGGGCCTGGCACGGCTGGCCCACCGGTTCTTCGCCGGCCACGGCCCAGCCTCGATCAAGGACTTCACCCGCTGGGCGTCACTGACCGTCACCGACGCCACGGCAGCGGTTGACGCCCTCGGCGACGCGCTCGAGCAGGTCGAGGTCGAGGGAGTGCCGCAGTGGTTCGACCCCACGGTGCCGCGGCGCACGACAGCCGGCCGCGCGGCATACCTGCTGCCTGTCTACGACGAGGCGACCCTGACCTATCCGACGACGAGCTTCCCTGCCGCACAAGGCCATCCCAACGGCGAGCACATCGACCCGTTCTGGGCACCGGTCATCGTCGACGCCACCAACGCGGGCCTGTGGAAGCGCTCGATCGCCAAGGGCACCGTGGCCGTCGAGACGTATCTGGCTCCCTCCCTCGACCACGAGCAGCGCTGCCTGGTGCGGGCGGCCGCACAGCGCCTGGCCGACTTCCTGGAGCGCGACCTGGACTACACGCAGCGAGAGGGCACGCCAGCCCTGTGGCGCGCTGGGCGGGGCCTGCGATGAGACACACCGCCAGCAAAAGCGGCGGATGAGATACCCACCACCAGCGACGTGGCGGCGCCCTCAGTGCTCGCGGAAGTACAGCCGGATTGCGGTGCCCGGGCCGTAGGGGCGCACGGTCGCCTCGTCCGCCAGGGACCGGGCGATCCACAGGCCCCGCCCCGACGGGACGTCGTGGCGCGGTGGGGCGTAGCCGGCGGCGGTGTCGTGCATGCCGATCCCGTCGTCGCGCACTTCCCAGACGTGGCTGCCGCCGGCGCGCCAGTGGCTCAGCTCGGCCGCGCCGCCTGCGGTCAGGGCATTGGCGACGAGCTCGTGGACGGCCAGCACGACATCCTCGACGTGGTCGTCGGGAAGGTGCCCCGGCAACACCCGGCGCACGAACGTGCGTGCGGCACGCGGACGGGTCACGACCTCGGCGTCCCGGCTCTCCGGACGCTCGGTCCAGGGGGGCTCAACCGACCGGAGGAACGCCGCCGTGGGCTGGTAGGCGGGCGAGCGCACCACGTCGTCGCCGTCCCACATCAGGGGGTGGGTGCGCAGGGCGTCCTGAACCAGCTCGGGCGAGAGCTGCCGGCGGTCGTGCAGGCACAGGCTGTAGTACGGGTAGTCGGCGAACGCGTCGTTGGCGACTGCCTCGAACCGGCTCCAGACCTCACCACCCTCCCGGGTCAGCCACGTCGGCTGGCCGACCAGGCGCCACGGCTGCCCCGCCTCGAGCAGCGGCATCATGCTGTCCTGGTAGGTCGCCAGCGTCTGCGACCCGCCCTCCCAGAACCGCTCGGAGTCCTGGAACTGCACGAGCTCGCTGCGGTCCTCCCCGAGGCGGTCTGCAAGCAGGGCGCAGACCCCCTCGCTCGCCACCACGATGCTCGGCTGCCCCTGGGCCCTCCCCTCCTCGATGAAGGGGACCACCCGGGCCTGCAGGGCCTCGTCGTCGTCGAAGATGAACGCCTCGTGGGCGAAGCCCTCGCCGGTCCAGGCCCCCACGGTGGACCGTGATGTCGCCGTCATGGCGCCATGTCCCCGTTGAGGGCGAACGCGCGCAGGGTGTTCACGGCCGAGGGCCCCACCCCAGCGAAGTGCAGGTGCCGCCCCCGGGCACCCAGCCGTCGCTGGAGCAGCGCGAGGACCCGGGTCGCGGCGATGTCGATGAACTCCAGCTCCTTGAGGTCGAGCGTGAGCTCGCCCTGCGTGGAGTCCCCGATCGCATCGAGCAGCCGCGCCAGGTCGCCTGCCGAGCTGGTGTCGACCTCCCCGACCAGGTGCACGACACCAGCTGAGACGGTGACGGCGAAGGCCGGCTGGTGTCGTTCGAGGTGCTGAAGACGGTGCAGGGCCGTGACCAGGCGCCACTTCGGGCCCACCCGCTCGCGGTCGAAGGCGCACAGCGCGAGGGCGGGGCGGCTGGCGAACATGGCGTCCACCGCCACCTCGTACTCGATCAGCTGCTGGGTCAGCGACTCGTCCACGATCAGCTCCGTGATGTCGCCCAGGATGCGCAGACCCGTGTAACCGCCGTCGACGGCCTGCTCGGCACTACGCCGGAAGGCCTCGACCTGCACGTGCGCGCGGAACTGACCGTTGCCGCGATAGAGCTCATCGACCGTGTGAACCTCCAGCTGCCCGCTGTCGAGCACGGCGTCCCGGTTCCCGAGCCCCGCCAGGTCGTCGACGAGGTGGCCGTGCTGGCGGTCGCCCACGTAGACCAGCCGCTCCCCGCGCAGCAGCCCGTCGCCGAGGTAGTCCGCACACGCGGCGCGCAGCCCATCGAGGTCCTCGTACGCCCAGGAGGCGTGGTCACCTGGGCACAGACCGACAGCGTTGTCGAGTGCGACTGGAGTCCCCACCGTGACAGCGTAGGCGCCCCTGACGGATCGCGGGCGGGTTCACGGGACCACCAAGTTGTCCGGACTTTTGTGTTACGGTCAGAGAAGCCACACCCCCTGGGGTATCTGCCTCGCCGACCGAGAGGGGCTCCCGATGACCGCAGCCGTCGTCCTCCTCGCCGTGCTGGTCGGCCTGTCCCTCGGCCTGCTGGGCGGCGGCGGATCGATCCTGACGGTCCCCCTGCTCGTCTACGTCGCGGGACTGCAGACCAGGGAGGCCATCGCCACCTCCCTGCTCGTCGTGGGCGTCACCAGCTCCGTCGCGGCGATCTCGCATGCCCGGGCCGGACGCGTGCAGTGGCGCACAGGCCTGTGGTTCGGCGCTGCGGGGATGGTCGGCGCGTATGCCGGCGGCCGGCTTGGCGAGCACCTCCCCGATGGCCTGCTGCTCACCGCGTTCGCGGCGATGATGACCGCCACGGCCGTCGCCATGATCCGGGGGCGGCGCGCCCCGCAGAAGCCGACCGACACACCCTTGCCCGTCGGTCGAGTGCTGCTGCACGGCGGTGCCGTCGGGCTGACCACGGGCATCATCGGCGCCGGGGGCGGCTTCCTCATCGTGCCCGCCCTGACCCTGCTGGGTGGCCTGTCCATGCCGGTGGCGGTCGGCACCTCGCTGCTCGTCATCGCGATGAACTCCGCGGCGGGCCTGGGCGGCCACCTCCCCTCCGTCGACCTCGACTGGGGCCTCGCCGCGATGGTCACGGCAGCCGGGGTCGGTGGCAGCCTCGTCGGCGGCCGCCTGGCCGGCCGGATCTCCCCCGACCGGCTGCGCAGGGCGTTCGGCTGGGCCGTCCTGGCCATGGCGGCCGTGGTCTTCGTCGAGGAGCTCCCCGACAGCCTCTGGGTGCCTCTGCACTTGATCGGCAAGGTCGGCGTTGCGGCCGGGGCCGGCCTCGTGCTGCTCGGGCTGGGAATGGTGGGTCAGCGGCTCGGCCGGCCTGCTCCGGCTCACGGTTCCCCCGGTCCTGACGGACGATAGGAAGCATGGAAGAGGTGAGTCACGAGAGCTCGCTCGACCGTGGCACTGGTGTTCCTCTCTGGCGGCAGCTCCACCAGGACCTGGTCCGGCGCATCGCCGCGGGCGAGTTCGACTCCGGGTTCCCGGGCGAGATCGAGCTCCAGCACGAGTACGCCGTCTCCCGGTACACCGTGCGCGAGGCGCTGCGTCGGATCCGCGAGGCCGGGCTCATCGACTCCAGCCGGGGCCGCAACACCCGGGTGCGCGCCGAGCCCATCGAGCAGCCGCTGGGCAGCCTCTACTCCCTCTACCGCGAGGTGGAGGCGCAGGGCCTGGAGCAGCGCAGCGAGGTGCTGGCACTCGAGCGGCGCGTGGATTCTGCTGCGGCCGATCAGCTCGGGCGCCCCGCTGAGGAGCCGCTGTTCTACCTCGAGCGGGTCCGCCTTGCCGGCGGTGAGCCCCTGGCCCACGACCGGGTCTGGCTCCCCCTGCCCCTTGCAGAGCCCCTGCTGGGCCACGACTTCACCCACTCCGCCCTCTACGACGAGCTCGCCCGCCGGACCGGCACCCGGCCCACGGGCGGCCGCGAGCGGATCTCGGCCGTCGCGGCCGAGCCGGACGAGGCGCAGCGCCTCGGCATCGAAGCGGGGGCGCCATGCTTCGCGATCGAGCGCCTCGGGCAGGTCGGCGAGGAGCCGCCGATCGAGTACCGCCGCTCGCTCGTCCGCGGTGACCGCTACGCCCTGCTCACCGCCTGGAGCCCGCTCGGCTACCAGCTCGGAGCCCGCGACCTCTAGCCCCTCATCTTCGCCGGCGCAGGCTCAGCGAACGACCTGGCGGTGCGAGGCGTCCAGGCGGCGCGTCCAGCCGCGACCGTCGAGGTGCTCGAGCAGGGGGATCACCACTCGCCTGGTCGTGCCCAGCGCCTGGCGTGCCTCACTCGTCGTGAACGGCTGGGGCAGGCCGGCGAGGACCCGCATGGCCTGGGCGGGCGCGCTCGGCAGCAGCAGTACGTCGTCGGGCAGGCGGACCAGTCGGCCGGTGCGCACCGCCGCGGCGACCTCGCGCAGGCCGAGCCCGGCCGCCTCCAGCTCGGGCCGTTCCGGAGCCGCGAACGGGCTGGCGTCGAGCCGCTCCTCGATCCGGCGCAGCCCCTCCTCGGCCTGCCCGAGCGAGGCCGTCACCCCGGGCAGCGCCACTCTCCCGGCGGCCACGTCGAGCCCGGTCTCCCCAGCCAGGGCGGGGACCAGCGAGCGGTCGGGCAGGCGGGCGGCGGCACGCGCCGCCTCCAGCGTCAGAGTGGGCTCGAGCGGCTCGGCGCGGGCCTGCGCCTCCAGGGCCGCACGCAGCGCGTCGCCCCACTGCCGCCAGACCTCGCGGTCGACGAGCCATTCTCCGTGTCGCACAACATCTTCCGGACCCTCACTCGGGTTGTCAGCCGGAGCCACCCTCGCAGCGCGCGACGCGGGCCGGCTGACATCCAGACCCTCCAGACCGAGGGCGCTCGCGTCCTGGGTGCGCATCGCTCCTCGGCGACGGACCTCCGCCGCGAGGTCAAGCGCCCCGGTTGCCGCCGCAAGCTCCTGCCCTCGCCTCGCGCCGGCGCCCCGGCGCTGCAGCGGGGGCGGATCGACGTCGAGGACCACGACCCCGGCAACCACCCGCTGGGCGCCGGGGTCGCGCAGGATGGCGCGGTCGCCCGCTCGCAGCGGCAGGGCCACGGGCAGCAGGAGGCGTGCGGTGTCCCCTGACAGGGGCCGCAGCCGCACCTCCTGCGCGGCTGTGCCGATGTGCAGCATGGCCCGGGCAGGCAGCTCGCGGGTGTCGGTGCTGAGCCGGACGTCGACGGTCGAGGTGGTCCTCCAGGCGCCGGGCGCGAGCAGCACTGAGCCGCGGTCGATCTCGTCGGCGGCGACCCCTCGCAGGTTCACGGCTACCCGGGCAACCGCGGAGACCTCCTCCCGCGGCTGCTCGAGCGACTGCAGCCCGCGCACCCGCACCCTGCGGCCGCCGACCTCGAGCTCGTCGCCGACCGAGACGCGCCCCTCCCCGAGGGTTCCGGTGACGACCGTGCCGCTCCCGCGGATGGTGAACGACCGGTCCACCCACAGCCGCAGGCGGGCCGTGGGGTCCGGTGGCGGCAGTCTGGCCACCAGCCGGTCCAGCGCCTCGCGCAGGGCGTCCATGCCGGCGCCGGTCTTGGCCGAGACGGCCACCGCCTCGCAGGCGCCGAGACTGGAGGCTGCCAGCCGCTCCCCCGCGTCGGCCAGGGCCCCAGCGGGGTCGGCGAGGTCGCTGCGGGTCACGACGAGCAGCCCGTGGCGCAGGCCCAGCGCGTCCACGGCGGCCAGGTGCTCACCGGACTGCTGGCGCCACCCCTCGTCCGCGGCCACGACGAAGAGCACCGCCGGCGCGGGGCCGAGTCCGGCGAGCATGTTGCCGATGAAGCGCTGGTGGCCCGGCACGTCGACGAAGGCGACCTCCTCCCCCGACGCCAGGGTCGTCCAGGCGTAGCCGAGGTCGATCGTGAGGCCGCGACGGTGCTCCTCCTCCCACCGGTCCGGCTCGATCCCGGTGAGGGCGCGCACCAACGCCGACTTGCCGTGGTCCACGTGTCCGGCCGTGGCGAGGACGTGCACGACTCAGCCCCGGGAGTCCAGCACGGCGCGAATGGCGCGCTCGAGGTCCGCGTCGGACTCGACTGGGACACAGCGCAGGTCGACGAGGCAGCGGCCACGCTCCACCCGCGCGACGACGCCGGGTTCGCCCCGCCGCAGGCCCTCGGCACACCAGTCCGGGAGCGCGACAGCACACCCGGGAAGCGGCAGACCGGGCGCGCCTCCGCCACCCACCGCGCCCTCGACGTCGACCACGTCGAAGCCGAGGCTGGCGGCCAGCGACTCAGTGCGGCGGCGCACGTCCGCCGCGTCCGCGTGCAGGTATGCCGTGACCGGAGGCCGTGGGCCGCGCACCGTCGCCTCGAGTGCGGCAAGGGTGAGCTTGTCGACGCGCAGCGCTCGGGCCAGGGGGTGGCGGCGCAGGCGCTCGACGGTCTTCGCGTCGCCGAGGACGATCCCGGCCTGGGGCCCGCCGAGGAGCTTGTCGCCGCTGGCCGTCACCACGGTGGCGCCCTGCGCCAGGCAGGTGGCGGCGTCGGGCTCGTCAGGAAGCACCGGGTCGGGCGCCAACATGCCGCTGCCGATGTCCATGACCACCGGCACGCCCAGCGTGGCCAGCGCCGGCAGGCCCACGGCGGACGTGAAGCCCTCGACCCGAAAGTTGCTGGGGTGGACCTTCAGGATGCAGCCCGTGTCGGGGCCGACCGCGTCGGCGTAGTCCCGCAGGCTGGTGCGGTGGGTCGTGCCGACCTCGCGCAGCCTCGCCCCGGTCGAGGCGATCAGGTCGGGCAGCCGGAACCCGTCCCCGATCTCCACCATCTCGCCACGGCTGACGACGACCTCGCGGCCCGCGGCCAGGGCCGTCGTCGCGAGCACGAGCGCGGCGGCACCGTTGTTGACCACCAGCGCGGCCCCGGCGCCCGGCACGGCCTCCCGCAGGGCGGCCAGCGTGCCGCGCCCGCGCTTGGCGCGGGCGCCGCTCTCGACGTCGTACTCCACGTCCACGTACCCCGCGGCGACGGTGAGGGCCTCGACAGCCGCCCGGGACAGGGGCGCCCGGCCGATGTTGGTGTGGACAACCACCCCGGTGGCGTTCAGCAGCGGCCGCAGGCTCGTGGGCCTGGTCGGGAGGGCGGCTTCGGCCGCGGCGGCCACCTGCTCGGGAGCGATCTCGCCGGCCCTGGCTCGCTGCTGGGCTCCGGCGATCGCGGCCCGCACCACCGCCTCGCCGCACCGCGAGGCCGCCGCAGCGAGTGGTGGCAGGGCCAGGAGGGCGTCGGTGCGCGGGATGCGCCGGCGGGGGTCGGCCTGGGACATCGCGGCTCACCTCCGGTCGCCGGTGGACGTGTGGCGGAGGTGGACGGGAATCGAACCCGCCAGACCGAGGTACTCGGCCTCACCAGTTTTGAAGACCGGGGGGACCACCAGGAACCCAGACACCTCCGCGGCCCACCGTAACCGAACGCTGACCCGCGGCAACGCGAGACCGCGTCGGGGGCGCGTCCGGCGCGGCTCCGGGGTGCGTCCGGCGCGGCTCCGGGGCGCATCCGGCGCGGGTCCGGGGCGCGGACGGGGCGCGGACGGCCGCGACGGCGGACGCATCCCGTGCCCTTGGCGCGCCCGCGGCATACAGTCGCAGCGTGACCACGACGAACGGACACCGCCTCACCCAGTACGCACACGGAGGCGGATGCGCGTGCAAGATCCCGCCCGGCGAGCTGGAGGAGATGGTCCGGGGCCTCACCGGGTTCGACTTCCCCGGGCTCGTCGTCGGGCTCGATGACGGCGACGATGCTGCCGCGGTCCGGGTGCAGGACGGGCTGGCCGTCCTCGCCACGGCCGACTTCTTCACCCCGGTGGTCGACAGCGCCTACGACTGGGGCCGCATCGCGGCCGCCAACGCGCTCTCCGACATCTACGCCATGGGCGGGCGGCCCATCGTCGCCATCAACCTCCTCGGGTGGCCCAGAGACGTCCTGCCTCGCGAGCTCGCCCAGGAGGTCCTGCGCGGCGGCCACGACGTGGCGCGGCAGGCCGGCTGCCCGGTGGCGGGCGGCCACAGCATCGACGACCCCGAGCCGAAGTACGGGATGGCCGTGACCGGCCTCGGCGACCCGGACCGCCTGCTGCGAAACGACGCGGCCTGTGCCGGGATGCCGATCAGTCTGACCAAGCCCCTGGGCGTCGGCGTGCTGAACAACCGCCACAAGGCCACGGGCGAGGTGTTCGACCAAGCCGTGGAGTCGATGGCGGCCCTGAACGACGTGGCCTCGCGCGCGGCGCTCGAGGCCGGCATCACGGCGGCAACGGACGTGACGGGGTTCGGGCTGCTCGGCCACCTGTTCAAGATGGCACGGGCATCGGGGGTGAGCGCCGTCGTGGACGCAGCGGCCGTCCCCTATCTCGACGGCGCCCGCGCGTCGCTGCGCGAAGGGTTCGTGCCCGGTGGAAGCAAGCGCAACCTCGACTGGGTGCGGCCCCACCTGTCCGAAGACGTGGGCGAGGAGGAGCTCATCCTGCTTGCCGATGCCCAGACCAGCGGGGGGCTCCTCCTGGCCGGCGAGATCCCCGGAGCCACCGTCATCGGGGAGTTCGTCCCGGCGCAAGGCCATGCCCTCCGGGTGAGATGACTGGAGCCGACGCACTGCTCGCCCAGGCGCGCGCCGGGCTGCAGCGGCTGACGCCCGCAGAGGTCGTCACCGCCTGTGAGCACGGCGCCCTGCTCGTCGACATCCGGACCGAGGCCCAGCGCCGCCGCGACGG